>NZ_JBIFXS010000012.1:0-118877 GCF_043558645.1 Mariniflexile sp. HNIBRBA6329
AAACCTAAAAAATGGCGAAGCCTTTAAAACATGACCACCGTCAAAGACGGTGGTTTTTTAGACTGAAATAAAAAACACTTGGTAATGCCGAGTGTTTTTTTTTATAGATATTGTCACGTCCTAGTATATAGTATAGTGTTACACTTAACACTTCATCTTTTATGGAACCACAAAATTCGAATTACAAAAAGCGCACGCAAAAAGACTACAGTTTAAGTTTAAAACTACAAGTTGTTCAATAAATAGAACAGGGATTATTGACTGCCACAACCGCATTGGACAAGTATGGCATTCAAGCAGCTTCGACGTTTAGGACTTGGTTTAACTTTGATTATACATATTACTCTTTAATATCCTATTATTTTAAAGTTATAACAAAAGCTTTTTTTACGATTAAATTATCGTGTATTAATAATGATTTGCTTGCATAAGCTCGTTACTTAAATAATCAGATTGAGAATTCTGAACCTATAAATTAATCTTATAAAAATTTTAAAAGGTCTAAAGCTACACCGATATAAAACAAAAAATCCTCTCTGAATTGAGAGGATTTATACCAAAAGTAAATCTAATAACATTGAAGTTATTAAATATAACCCATCAAATGTTATGCTGTAACTTAATTGTTAAGCACAACTCTTATTATAATCATAGTAAATGATAAGGTTATGTTGTAGTTGTTACTAGATTAACAACGTTATCTTTTTATAAAAATATTTGTGTAATACCACTTTCCTTCAGAATTTTTTTCGGCGGCTAAATCAAAATTAGTAAAATCTCCTTCTATGTTTGCTCGATGTCCTTCACTCTTTAACCAGGCATTTACAACGGTAGTAGCAGAACTATATCCGTACGCTACGTTTTCAGATACTTTTATTGCTCCTGCTTTTGTTTTTAAATATTCGCTTCTTTTATAAAAATTAGCGTGAGATACTTCATTATTATCTACCATATAATCGGTATGACTAAATGCTACAGATTTAACAACCGTCATATCAGAAAGCGCATTTAGTCCTAATGACAATCTGTGGTTGTTAAGGAGTTCAAGTATTTCTACTTCTATTGTTTTTGTTTCTGGCGTAATGAGGCTTAATTCAATAGCATCAGCTTTATCATCAAGACTGTCTGTGGAACAGGAAAAGCTTAAAATAGCTAACAATGCCAATAAAGGCAACTTCGTTAATAACTTCATAAGTAGGTAAATTTAGATTTGGTTCTGTAAAATTAGCCACCTAATCTAAAGCTTATGTTAACGAAATGTTAAAATCGATTAAAAACAAGTCATTCGTCGATTTTAATTGTATTTAATCGTTGAAATGCATTTTTAAAACATTAATAAGTGCATTTCATCATGTGTTTTACGGAGATAGTCGATTTATTTCCCAGTTATAATCTGCTTGTAACTTATAGCGCACTCTATCATGCAATCTATTAGGGCGTCCTTGCCAAAATTCAATCTCAACAGGCTTTATAATATAACCTCCCCAATACTTTGGTCTAGGTATTTCCTTTCCCTCAAATTCCTTTTCTAAATCTAAAAGTTTCTGCTCTAGGTAATCTCTATCTTTAACTACTTCACTTTGGTTAGAAACCAAAGCACCTAATTGGCTCCCTCTTGGTCTCGATTCAAAATAGCCATCGCTTAAATTTTCTGCTATTTTTTCGGCAACACCTTTTATAATGATTTGACGTTCGGCACCATGCCAAAAAAAAGACAAACATACATTTGGGTTCAGCTCAATGGCTTTACCTTTGTCACTATTATAATTAGTGTAAAAAACAAAACCTTCATGGGTAAAGCGCTTTAGAAGTACTACCCTATTTTTTGGAAATCCATCCAATCCAATGGTAGAAACAGTCATGGCATTGGTTTCGTCTTCAACAAAAAATTTATCAACCTCATAAAACCATTTTTGGAATAATTCAATAGGGTTTTCGGGAACATCTTTTAAAAGAAGCTCACTTTTTTCGTAAGATTTCCTATAATTGCTTAGGTCTTTTTCCATGTGTGCAATTTACGAGTTTTTGAAATTAATTTGCATACGATTATTATAGCAAAAAAAGATATTTGATACGAAGTATAAATTACATATAATAAGTAAGAAATTAACTAAAATAGAATACATTTGATAATAGCTACTTGTATAACCATGAAATTTGAAAATTCACCACATAGCAAAAAGTATAATTACACTAAAAAAGAATTAGATTTTGGTAATTATTATTTTTTAGACAAAATTGTTATTGCTGAAATAAATTATGGTGTGCATTTCAATGAAAAAAAAATAGCAGCGGTTATTGAAAAGATTTTTGAACATTACAATTCTGATTGCAAACTTGGGTATATTTCTAATAGAATAAACTCCTACTCTTTTGAACCAGATCTTTGGAAAAAGTTTTTTGATGAATTTAATTTTATTGTTGGCAGCGTTTCTGTTTGTTATACAAACATGAATTTAATGAATGCCTCAATTGAAAAACGCTTCTCTAAAAAGAATGTAAAAATAACTGATAATCTTGATGACGCCTTTACTTGGGTTTTAAGTTTAAAGGAATTGAATTAACATAAATTTATCACAACTTTAATAACAAACCAATAAACCTTATTTAATTGTTATTCATCCATTCTTAACGGTGAGTAAATATACGTTTTAAAAAAAAGTTGTATATTACTACGTAATGAAGTTTGAAGAGTCTAAATATCTAACAAAATTTATTCATAAAAAAATACAACTTTCGTTTGGGAAGTTTTTTATTTGTGAAGAGTTTGTGGTGGCCGAATTAAACCATGAATTACATGTAGATTGGTCCATCATCCAAAGAATAGCCAATATGATTATAGATCAGTACGGCAATGCTAAAAAAATTGGTTTTATATCCAACAAAGTAAATTCCTATTCTATAGATCCTTTTGTTTGGGTTACTTTCAGTAAAGAATACGATTTTATTGAATCGGCTGCCATTGTTTGGTATAACGATGCAGGTTTTATGAGTGCTACTCTAGAAAAAATGTTTTTAAAAAATAATGTAAAACTTTGCGAATCTTTAGAAGAGGCTGTTCAGTGGATTTTAAATCCTGAGGAAATTAGAAATTAAACGTTTTTCCGTCTTCACACAATTCTACATTATTAAATACTTCTCGCGCTTCGTCTTTAAATGCATTTAAGCTATCATAACGCGTTGAATAATGCCCAAGCAATAATGTTTCTACATTGGCTTGTTTTGCTATTAAAGCAGCTTGTTTTGCGGTTGAATGTTTTGTTTTAAGCGCCAAATGTTCGTGTTTATCTAAAAAAGTAGATTCATGGTAAAGAACATCTACGTTTTTAATAAGAGGTACAATATCTTCTTTGTAATAGGTATCGCTACAAAAAGCATAACTTTTTGGTTTTAACCCCGGTTTGGTTACCGTGTCATTTTTAATTAGGATACCATCTTCATTTACAACATCAAAACCTTGTGCTAACTTTCTGTAATAGGCAACATCAATATTGGCTTCTTCAACCAAATTAATATCTAATTTACGGTTGCCTTCCTTCTCTTTAAAGAGGTATCCATTGGTATATATACGATGGTTTAAAGGAATGGTATGAACTTCTACTTCTTCATCTTCAAAAATAAGTTCTGAGTTTTCTGAAGTTAATTCATGAAAAATAAGATTGTAATTGGTCCAAGAATCCGCTAGTTTCATTTGAAGCGTTACCACTTCTTTAATGCCTTTAGGGCCGTAAACATGCAAATCGGTTTCACGGGTTAACAGTCTGAATGTTGAAATTAAACCTACCAATCCAAAAAAATGATCGCCATGTAAATGTGAAATAAAAATGTGCTTTATTCGATTGAATTTAATTTTATGCTTGCGTAGTTGCACCTGAGTACCTTCTCCACAATCTATTAAAAACATGTGATTGTTTATTTCTAATACTTGCGATGTGGTATTGTTTAAAGCTCTTGGTGTAGCACTGTAACAACCTAATATGGTTAATTTCATGTGTGGTGTTTGTTGTGAGCTGTTTAGTTGAACGACTTAACGACATACAACTAAACAACCAACTATTTTGTTAGAACCCTAAATCGCGTTCCATTTCTTCCATTTCAATGATATCATATGCTTCTTGAGTGGTTGGAACAACAACTATTTCATCTGGAACTACATCTAAATCTATTTTATCTGAAACAATTACAAACGAATGATTGGTAGTTCTGTGTTTCTTTGAAAGTGCTAGAAATTCAACAATATCCTGCAACCCTAATTTGTTTAATGAAGATAGAGATACAATAATGTTATTGTTTTTAAACTTTGGGTATAACGCCTCAATTTTTTTAACCAATTCAACAATAGTAGCTTTCTCTTGAGTGATTATTGAAATGGTTCCGTCTTGATCTATAATCATAATTTATTGTTTTATTTTTGAAGCTAATAAATAAATAACCGCCATCCTAATGGCAACCCCATTTTGTACCTGATCTAAAATAATGGCTTGCTTAGAATCGGCAACATCACTTGTTATTTCAACCCCTCTGTTAATGGGTCCTGGATGCATAATGGTAATTTCTTTGTCTAAAGAATCTAACAATTCTTTATTAACTCCAAACTGTTGTGTATATTCTCTTGTTGATGGAAAATAACTTATATCCATACGCTCGTTTTGAACACGAAGCATATTTGCTACATCACACCAATTTAAAGCCTTACGTAAGTCTGTTTCAACTTTTACCCCTAGTTCATTTATATACTTTGGCAACAATGTTTTTGGTCCGCAAACCATAACTTCAGCACCTTGAAGTTGCAAAGCAAATATATTTGAAAGCGCTACTCTACTGTGTAAAATATCGCCCACAATAACTACTTTTTTTCCTTGAACACCACCCAACCGTTCTCTAATGGAATAGGAATCCAATAAAGCTTGCGTAGGGTGTTCGTGGGCACCATCACCTGCATTTATAATGCTTGCTTTTACGTGTTTTGATAAAAATACACCTGCACCTGGGTTTGGGTGCCTCATAACAACCATATCTACTTTCATAGATAAGATGTTATTTACGGTATCTATTAAAGTTTCTCCTTTTTTTACTGAAGATTGTGATGATGAAAAATTAAGCACATCGGCTGATAGACGCTTTTCAGCCAATTCAAAAGATAGCTTGGTTCTGGTTGAATTTTCGAAAAACAGATTAGCAATGGTAATATCTCTTAGCGAAGGCACTTTTTTAATAGGCCTGTTAATCACTTCTTTAAAATGATCGGCAGTTTCAAAAATAAGTTGAATATCTTGTTTGTTTAGATATTTGATTCCTAATAAGTGATTGACACTTAATTCGCTCATTTTCTTAGTTTAAAGTTTGAAAAGTTGAAAGTTTAAAAGTTGCTAGCGCATTGTTTAAACTAAAACTTATAATTGTTAATTTTAAATTATTTTGAAGTATTGAGGTTTCGACTGCGCTCAACCTGACAAACTTCCTTCTACCGTCTTCGGTCAAAAAAATTATTTTTCAATTAAGTAAACCGAATCTTCATTATCATGCTCTTTCCAGTTTACTTTTACTTTTTCGTTGTTTATAACATCTACCTGCCTACCTCTGTAGTTGGGCTGAATGGGTAAATGCCTGCTGAAACGTCTGTCTATAAGTGTTAAAAGCTCAATTTCGTTGGGTCTTCCAAACGATTGTATAGCGGTTAAAGCGGCACGTATGCTCCTGCCTGTGTACAATACATCGTCTATAAAAACAACATCTTTATCTTCAACTAAAAAATTAATTTTGGTGGTGTTGGCTTCTAAAGGTTTTTCGCCTCTTCGAAAATCATCCCTAAAAAAAGTGATGTCTAAATGCCCTAATTGAATGTTTTTAACTTTATAATCTTCTCGTAAAATTTTAGCGATTCTATCGGCCAAAAACACGCCACGAGGCTGTAAACCAATAAGAACGGTGTTTGAGAAGTCGTTATGTTTTTCAATAAGTTGACAAGCCAATCGGTGAAGAATGATGTTTACCTCTTTTTCGTTAAGTAAAACTTTTTGACTCATAGATTATCCAAACGTATTCGGAATACAAATGTAATGTAAAATTTAAAAACTTACGCTATTTTTATAAAAAGACCTGTCAGGTTTTTAAAACCTGACAGGTCTGATAATTTTAAATATAAAAAGCCTTCAATTTCTTGAAGGCTTTTGGTTTATAAATGGTTTTACTTTAGATAAAGTAAATTACTTCTTAGCTTTTTTTGCAGCTTTTCCGTCCATTTTATCTTTAAGAGCTTGTAAAGCTTCGTTAGCATCACCTAAAGTTGGTTTTGCTTCAGCAGCTTGTGCTTCTATTTTCTTAGCAGCAGCTTTTACGTTAGCAATTTCTTCTGCTTTAAAAATAGCAGTGTGAGATGCAACTACACGTTTAAACTCTTTGTTGAATTCAATAATCTTAAATTCAGCTGAATCGCCTTTTTTAAGTTTACTTCCGTCTTCTTTTTCAAGGTGACGTGTTGGAATAAATGCTACGATATCTTCGTTAAATTCTACAGTAGCGCCTTTGTCAACGATTTCAGAAATTTCACCAGTGTGAACAGTTTCTAAAGCGAAATCAGTTTCGTAAGCATCCCAAGGATTTACAGTTGTTTGTTTGTGACCTAAAGATAATTTACGTCCTTCAACATCTAACTCAAGTACGATAACTTCTAATTTATCACCAGCTGCACAGAATTCAGATGGGTGCTTGATTTTCTTAGTCCAAGATAAATCTGAGATGTAAATTAATCCATCGATACCCTCTTCTAATTCAACAAAAACACCAAAGTTTGTAAAGTTACGAACGATACCTGTGTGCTTAGAACCTAATGGGTATTTAGTTGTAATATCAGTCCAAGGATCAGACGTTAATTGTTTGATACCTAAAGACATTTTACGCTCTTCTCTATCTAAAGTTAAAATAACTGCTTCAACTTCATCACCAACATTTACGAAATCTTGAGCAGAACGTAAGTGTGTAGACCAAGACATTTCAGAAACGTGGATTAAACCTTCAACACCATCAGCTACTTCAATAAATGCACCGTAATCTGCTATAACAACTACTTTACCTTTTACTTTATCTCCAACAGCTACAGTATCAGCTAATGCTTCCCATGGGTGTTTAGATAATTGTTTAAGACCTAATTGGATTCTTGATTTGTTTTCATCAAAATCAAGGATTACCACGTTAAGTTTTTGGTCTAATTCTACAATCTCGTTTGGATGATTGATACGAGACCAAGATAAATCGGTAATGTGGATTAAACCATCTACACCACCAAGATCGATGAATACACCGTAAGAAGTAATGTTTTTAACAATACCTTCTAATACTTGACCTTTTTCTAATTGACCAATGATTTCTTTTTTCTGAACCTCAATATCAGCTTCAATAAGCGCTTTATGAGATACTACTACGTTTTTGAATTCGTGGTTGATTTTTACAACTTTAAATTCCATAGTTTTATTTACGTACTGATCGTAATCTCTAATTGGTTTCACGTCAATTTGAGAACCTGGTAAGAATGCTTCGATACCAAATACATCTACAATCATACCACCTTTAGTTCTACATTTAACAAAACCATTAACGATTTCACCAGTTTCGTTAGCTTTAATGACGCGGTCCCATGCTTTGATTACACGAGCTTTTCTGTGAGACAATACTAATTGACCAGTTGCATCTTCACGAACATCAATTAATACTTCTACTTTGTCACCAACTGCTAAGTTTGGGTTGTAACGGAATTCGTTTAAAGAAATAACACCTTCAGATTTTGCGTTGATATCAATAATAGCATCTCTATCAGAAATGTGTACTACTGTACCTTCAACAACTTCATCATTTAAAGTGTCAACGAAATTCTCAGCTACTAATTTTTCAAATTCTTGTAATTGCTTTTCATCAACTTCATCAATACCTTCTTGGTAATTGTGCCAGTTAAAGTTTGCTAAGAATTTTTCAGGGTTTGCTTTAGCTTCAGATACTACTGGAGCTTCTACTGTTGGAGCGTTAGTTGCTTCAACTTCAGCTTGATTTGCTTTTTCAGCCATTTAAAAGATAATTAAGTAATTTAATAAGGTTTTTAGTTTTAAATAACCCATTAAACTACGTTTTGTATTCTGTATGTTTCGGAAGATTTTAAGCGATTAACACACAGAAGTGTTATTAATTTTCGTTTCCTGTTCCTCTTATCTTTCCGTAAATTCGCTAAAAGGAGTGCAAAAATACATATTATTAAGGTAATTACCTAAAAATGAATGAATAAAATTAATGTGACTTCTACCAAATTTTCGTGTCAAAAAAACAAAGACTTAAAGTTAACTTATAATTAATAAAATATAGCTGATTAATTCAGTATATTTATACAGCAAAACCTATTAAAATATTTATAATTATGGCAGTAAAAGCAAAATATCAACCGGTTTTAGACTTGGGAGAAAAACTAAACATTCAAAATGGTGATGTAACAGAAGAAAACGGCGTTTTAAAAGTAAAAGGAACGGCTAATACCCAATATGAAAAGAATCTGCTTTGGGATAAAATAAAAGAAATTGGCGGTGAAAACCCTAGCGATATTCAAGCTAATATAACTGTTGCAGATGAAAGTTTTTACCACAGGCACACGGTGAAAAAAGGTGAAACTTTAGGAGGAATATCAAAACATTATTACAAAAGTGCTTCTAAATATCATGAAATTTTTAGAGCCAATACCAATGTTTTGAATAATCCAGATTTAATTCAGCCAGGGCAACAGTTGATAATACCCAATATAAAATAGATTTATTAAACACGAATACACAAATAGCTTATAAGCGATAATTTAAAGATTTACGCATTCGTGGTTTGCTTTTTAGCCTGTATTAAATTGTGTTTTTCAAAGTCATTTTTACAAGCTGTAAAATTTTATCGAATTGTTCTTGCAAACTCATGTTGGAATTATCTATTTGAATAGCGTCTTTGGCTTTTGTTAAGGGTGAATCTTCTCTATTGGAATCTATATAATCGCGCTCTTGAACATTTTTTAGCACCGCTTCATAACTAACTGTTTCACCTCTTTCAATTAATTCAGCATAACGTCTTTCTGCCCTTGTTTCGGCGGAAGCAGTCATAAATAATTTAAGCTCAGCGTCAGGAAATACTACGGTGCCTATATCACGTCCATCCATAACCACGCCTCCATTTTTACCCAATTGCTGTTGCTGTTCTACCAGTTTTTGGCGTACTTCGGATATTTCGGCAACTTTACTAACAAAACTTGATACTTCTAATGTGCGGATATCCTTTTCTATGTTAGTACCGTTTAAGTAAACTTCGGCAAACCCCACGTCTTTATTGAACTTAAAACTGATTGTAATAGCTTTTAAACTTGCAACCAAACCTTCAACATCAAAATGATTTTTATCTATAAAACCATGTTGCATGGCATAAAAAGTAACCGCTCTATACATCGCACCAGAATCGACATACACATAGCCTAAATGTTTAGCAATTTGTTTGGCGACCGTACTTTTTCCTGTAGACGAAAACCCGTCTATGGCGATTGTGATGTTTTTCATTAAATTCAAATTAGTAGTAAAGTTAAAAAGTTCTATTATTTAATTGAATTTTACTTTACAAACTTTCAACATGCAAACTTTATAAACTTTTATTGTAAATCTATCTGTAAACCAAAAAAGTTTGAATTGGCAGCACTTGTATATTTGGCGTGTGTATAACTAAAGCGCATTTTGTTCATTTTTATTGAAAAACCAGCGGATAAGCCTGAAAAGTTACGTTGGTCTACAATCCGTAATTCTTCGGCACGTCTAAAATTATAGCCTAAACGAATATTGAATCCGCCTTCAGGAAAAATTTCAGCACCAAAAATAGTGTGTCGCATTACTTGACCCAAAAAACCAATTTTTTCATCGGTTTGGTTGCCACTTAAATCGCTTGTAGAACGCGCAGGATTGGGTCTAGCTATAGGCCACTCTTGTAGATTTTCTAAAGTAACATGCCAACGAATGGGGACATTCTCTAAACTTTGCGACATACCAAAATCGACTTCAAAAGGCAATTTTTCATTTAAACCTGCATAGGTTGTAATTTGTGTTCCGAAATTTCTAATAGCTAAAGCGGCATGAAAATCGATATCTTCATTGATGTATAGCAAACCAATATCAACCGCAGCACCAAAAGAGCTATATTGTTCTAACTTAGACGTAATCAGTTTTGCATTGGCTCCTAAATAAAAATCGGAGTACCCAATTTGAGTTGCATACCCAAATGACAAGGCGGCTTCATTTCCTGAAAAGGTTCCTGTTGAATTGCCTTCTTCATCGTAACCATCAAATGACCCATAATTAATATAAGTAATACCTGCGTGAAAAGTTTGTGTGCGTCTATCTACCGTATAGGCATACGCCGCCGTACCGTAACTGATACCTCCTAAATAACTAATATAATTTAATGCCAATTGGTTATCCATATTAGCGTTTATGGTTGCCGGATTGTAAAGTCCTTGTGTTACATCATAATCTACAATGGTAAGCACTTTTCCCCCTAAAGCTGCCTGACGTGGCGATGATACCAAATTCAGAAATTGGTAGGTAGACTCACCCCCTACCTGCGCATAGGTTAAGACTGTAAGAAGCAAACAAAAAAGCGTGATAATTTTTTTCAGCATATTTACATCGCAAAGTAAGTAAATCTATCTTAAAACGGTAGCATGTATCTTTTATTTTAAATGAAGCAAAAAGAGATAAGACAGATTTACTAAGTCACATCGAGCGCAGTCGAGATGTTTTTTTAATATTTCCAAAATAATATAGTTCTCGACTGCGCTCGAACAGACCTGTTATATCCAAGCTTCTATAACGTTTTTGCGTTTGTAACCTTTTGATTTGTGAGCGCTATTTTTATAACATCACTCATATCGGTAACGTAATGGAACGTCAAACCTTTTAAGTAATCGGGTTTTATTTCTTCAATATCACGACGGTTTTCTTCACATAATAAAATTTCTTTAATTCGAGCACGTTTTGCCGCCAGAATTTTTTCTTTAATACCACCCACAGGAAGTACTTTTCCGCGCAGTGTAATCTCTCCAGTCATAGCTAAACTTTTCTTCACTTTTCTTTGTGTGAATAATGACACTAAGGATGTTAACATGGTTACACCTGCACTTGGCCCATCTTTTGGGGTAGCACCTTCTGGCACATGAATATGTACGTTGTATTTTTCAAAAACTTCAGAATTAATTCCAAATTCATCAGCATTTGATTTGATGTATTCCATAGCAATAGTAGCCGATTCTTTCATAACCGTACCTAAATTACCGGTAATACTCAACGTACCTTTTCCTTTTGACAATATGGATTCAATAAACAAAATATCGCCACCAACACTGGTCCACGCTAAACCGGTAACCACACCTGCCACATTATTGTTTTCATATTTATCGCGTTCCATTTTAGGACCACCCAATACTTCAATAATATCTTCATTCGTTACTTTAATGTTGTAATCTTCTTCCATCGCAATATTTTTGGCCGCATAACGCACCATTTTTGCGATTTGTTTTTCCAATCCACGCACACCAGATTCACGGGTATAACCTTCAACAATTTTTTCTAATTGTACTTTACCTATTTTAAGGTTTTTTTCGGTTAAACCGTGTTCTTTTAATTGCTTTGGAAGTAAGTGGCGTTTTGCAATTTCTACCTTTTCTTCAATGGTATACCCCGTTACATTAATGATTTCCATACGGTCTCTCAATGCAGGTTGAATGGTTGATAAGCTATTCGACGTTGCTATAAACATCACTTTAGAAAGATCGTAACCCATTTCTAAAAAGTTATCGTAAAACTCACTATTTTGTTCTGGATCCAATACTTCCAACATAGCAGAAGATGGGTCGCCTTGGTTTGAATTTGAAAGTTTATCAATTTCATCCAAAACAAAAACCGGGTTGGATGTTCCTGCTTTTTTCAAACTTTGAATGATACGTCCAGGCATCGCACCAATATAGGTTTTTCTATGGCCACGAATTTCAGCTTCATCGCGCAAACCACCCAATGAAATACGCACGTATTCTCTACCTAAAGCTTCTGCAATAGATTTTCCTAAAGATGTTTTACCAACTCCTGGAGGTCCGTACAAACACAAAATAGGCGACTTCATATCGTTTCGCAGTTTTAAAACCGCTAAATACTCAATAATACGACGCTTAACATCTTCTAAACCAAAATGGTCGCGGTCTAAAATTTTCATGGCACGTTTTAAATCGAATTTATCTTTGCTGAACTCGTTCCAAGGCAAATCTAAAAACAGCTCTAAATAATTGCGTTGAATGGAATATTCTGCCACCTGCGGATTCATGCGTTGCATTTTGGCAAGCTCTTTTTCAAAATGCTTTGCCACTTTTTCGTCCCATAATTTTTCATCAGCACGTAAACGCATTTCATCAATTTCTTCTTCATGATTAACACCTCCCAATTCTTCTTGAATGGTTTTCATTTGTTGATGCAGAAAATATTCACGTTGTTGCTGACTCATATCCATCTGCACTTTAGACTGAATATCGTTTTTAAGTTCCAGTTTTTGGAACTCCATATTCATAAACTTAAGTGTTGCAAGCGCACGCTTTTTTAGGTCGTCAATTTCTAAAAGTGCTTGTTTTTCTTCAACAGACAAATTCATGTTAGACGACACAAAATTGATTAAAAACGAATCACTTTCTATATTTTTAATAGCAAAAGAAGCTTCACTTGGAATGTTTGGGCTTTCCTTGATGATATTAAGAGCCAAATCTTTAATAGACTCAATGATGGCTATAAATTCTTTATTTTTTAGTGCAGGTCGTGCTTCTGGAATTTCCCTAACAGTGGCATTCATGTATGGCTCTTCTGTAAGAACTTCAGCCACTTTAAAACGTTTTTTACCTTGAATTATAACCGTTACGTTACCATCGGGCATTTTTAAAACACGTAAAATTTTGGCAACCGTACCTATTTCGTGAATTTCTTTTGCTGTTGGATTCTCAACAGATTCATCTTTTTGAGCCACCACTCCAATAACCTTACTGCCTTTATTGGCATCATTAATCAATCGTATGGACTTATCGCGACCGGCAGTAATAGGAATAACCACCCCTGGAAATAATACCGTATTGCGCAAAGACAAAATAGGCAGTGTTTCGGGTAACTTTTCGTTATTTATTTCTTCTTCGTCTTCAGGTGTCATTAACGGGATTAATTCTGAATTTTCATCAAAATCCTGTAATGACAAACTGTCTAGAGATATAAAATTAGATTTTTTCATATATGTATTTAGGTCAATATGTCATAAAAACTATTGAATCCTTAATTTTTAATAATTTACAAAAAACAATATTGTTCTGAATATCAATAATTTAAAACAATTATATCCTATTCATTCAGTATATAAATTCAATAGCTATGCCAATATTGAAATTACGAATGTTGAATTAAGAATTACGAATTTATATTTTTCTGGCTTTCTTCAAAACAAACAATAAAATGATGGGCATTAGTAGTAACCCAATCATAAGCAAATTGGTTTGAAACAAATAAGGTGCTAATACTAATGTTGCGAGAAAACCACCAATGGCACCACCAAAATGGGCATCATGACCAATGTTGCCTATTCGGGTTTTCATCCCATAAATAGAATACAACAAATAACCAATACCAAATAAATATGCAGGAATAGCAATGGGTATAAAAAATATCATAAGTTTCATACCGGGTTGCAACAAAATAGCAGCATATAAAATCCCTGTTACCGCGCCACTTGCACCAACGGCACTGTAATGGTATTCGTTTTTATGAAAATACAGCGACAGCAAACTTCCTGCAAGCAAACTAACCACATAAATTATAATGAAGCCTAAGGGTGCTACATAATCAATTACCGTACCTGCAAAAAAGTACAAGGTTAACATGTTAAACAATAAATGTTGTGTGTCTATATGTAAAAAACCGGAACTAAACATGCGTATTTTTTCACCCCTTTGAACGCCACCAATATTGAATTTATAGGTATCGAAAAAAGCATAATCGCCAAATCCTTTATAGGATATAATAACATTTGCTGCAATAATAATGATGGTTATTAAATCTAAATTGCCCATGAAGTGTAATCGTTTAATTTCAAATTAACATATATTTGCTGCTACAAATCTAAAATTAATTCATGCAACTTTTAGCATATATTCTTGTTTATCCACTTTTATGGATGGTTTCCATACTTCCGTTTAGATTGCTGTACTTAATTTCCGATGGTTTATACCTATTCCTTTATTATATAATTGGGTACCGCAAAAAGGTAGTTTACAGCAATTTAAAACTTGTTTTGCCTAATAAAACTGAAAAAGAATTAAAGCTCATTCAAAAAAAATTCTTTAAGCATTTATGTGATATGTTTTTAGAAATGGCAAAAACCATGACCATTTCTGAAAAACAACTGAAAAAACGTTTTATTATTGTTAATCCTGAAGAGTTAAAACGTTTAGAAAGTTTGAACAAAAGTGTGATTCTTACATTTGGACATTATGCAAGTTGGGAATGGTCTATTGTTTTGCAGAATTACATAAATTTTAAGGGGCTGGCTGTTTATAAAAAGTTGGCCAATAAATATTTCGATAAGTTAGTGAGGGATATACGTTCAAAATTCAATACCGATTTAATAAGCACAAAAGAAACCATTTTTGTAATAAATGAAAATGAAGCTAAGGGTATTAAAAGTATCATTGGTTTTTTAAGCGACCAATCTCCCAAACGCACAAAAGAAGTGTATTGGGGTGAATTTATGGGTATTGAAACGCCTTGTTTTACTGGTGCTGAACGACTTGCTAAAAAATTAGATTTATCTACCGCTTTTTTTAAAGTGACAAAAATTAAACGAGGACATTATAAAGCTGAAATTAAGACGCTTGCTGAAAACCCAAATGAATATGAAGATTACCAACTAACCGATATGTTTTTGCGTGAAGTTGAAAAACAAATTTACGAAGCACCTGAATACTATTTTTGGACACACAAACGTTGGAAACACAAAAGAAAAAGCGAGCAGTAAGAACTTAATTTTAAATTTTTAGCATACCACGAAACCCTCTAGCGGCATAGTACGATTGCGCACCATTATGATATACAAAAACGTTGTTATAACGCTTATCTCCAAAAATAGCACCGTCAAGTTTTCTAATATCATCGGGGGTTTTTAACCAACTGGATGTTTTTAAATCGAAATCACCAAGTTGTTGTAATTCTCGATATTGATTTTCTGTTAGCATTTCAATTCCCATAGCTTTAGCCATATCAATTGCGCTATTTTTTGGCTTGTGCTCTTTTCGGGCATCTAAGCCTTCACGATCGTAACAAAAACTTCTTCGTCCTTTGGGGCTTTCACCAGAACAATCGTAAAAAATGAATTCATCGGAGGTTTTGTCATATGCAACCACATCGGGTTCGCCGCCTGTTACTTCCATTTCATTTAATGACCAAAGTTTTTCTTCGTTAGCGCGTAACTTCAATTCTACAAGAGACCAATCCATACCTAAATGACGTTTGGTATTTTTTTCAAAGCGAACTTTTAGTGTCTTGATTAGTGCTTCTTTTTGTTCAGATGGCAACGCTTTTATAGGCTTAGTTGACATAACTAATTAAGTGAAAATTAAGTAATTTATTAGTTGATGGTTTTTCCTTGTGTTGTAAATGAAATACCTTGCTGACCCGAAGTGGAAATCATAACGCTTTCAAAATAAGGAGCGTTAGATTGTGGTTTTATACTCCAATTGAATAAAAAATTAGCTCCGGTGCCTCCTGTTTTATCATGCTCGTCTATTACAATTTCAACAGTTTCCATAGGCGCTATAAAAATGGTTTCATTAAAATAGGTTCTAATAGCTTCACCATGGGTATTGTAGTATATAGCTTTATCTATATAAACCGTATCGTTTGTATTGATATTTCGAAGACTAACAGTAGCTGTTAAACTATGTACCCTATGTTCGGTTTCACTATAAATTTCAGAATAAACAGATAAATAGGTTTTACCTTTTTCCAAACTATCGCTTAAAGGATGGTTAACAGTTCGGTGTTTCCAGTTTGTAGGATGCACCGAACTTATTTCTTTTTCTTTTTCACATGAATAATTAAAGAACAAAATAACTATTAAAATGAATAGACTATATGTATCTGTGTGTTTCATGCTTGTGTTTTTTATAATTAAGTTTTCGCTATACTATCAATTTCTGCAATAAATTTATCAGCTAAAGTATCAGCTTCCTGTTGTGATTTTGCTTCGGTATAGATTCTAATAATGGGCTCGGTATTGCTTTTACGTAGGTGTACCCAACTTTCAGAAAAATCAATTTTTACACCATCAATAGTGGTTAATTGCTCGTTTTGGTAACGGTTTTCAATCTTCTTTAAAATACCATCAACATCTAACCCTGGCGTTAATTCAATTTTCTTCTTGCTCATAAAGTAATTAGGGTAGCTTTTTCTAAGTTCACTTACCGAAATACCTCTTTCTGCCAATAAACTTAAAAATAAGGCGATGCCAACAAGCGCATCACGACCATAATGTGATTCTGGATAAATAATACCGCCATTACCTTCACCACCAATAACCACTTTATTTTTCTTCATTAATTTTACCACATTCACTTCGCCCACCGCACTGGCTTCGTACATGCCGCCATGTTTTTCGGTTACATCACGCAATGCTCTGGTAGAACTCATATTGCTTACTGTGTTTCCTGGGGTTTTGCTTAGTACATAATCGGCACAAGCAACCAAGGTATATTCTTCACCAAACATTTCGCCATTTTCGTCCATAAACGCTAAACGGTCTACATCTGGATCGACTACAATTCCAAAATCAGCATTGTGTTTTTTTACAGCTTCAGACAAATCTGTTAAATGTTCTTTCAAAGGCTCCGGATTGTGCGGAAACTGTCCGTTTGGTTCGCAATATAGTTTCACAACTTCAACCCCTAAACGCTCTAAAAGTAATGGAATAGCAATACCTCCGGTAGAATTAACGCCATCTACCACCACTTTAAAACGGGCTTCTTCAATGGCAGGAACGGTTACCAACTGTAAATCTAAAACCTCTATAATATGTAAATCTATATATGCTTTGTTTTTTGTGATTTTACCCAAACTATCTACATCGGCAAAACTCATGTCATCACTTTCGGCAATATCTAAAATTTTAGCGCCTTCAACCGCATCTAAAAACTCCCCTTTTTCATTCAATAATTTTAAAGCATTCCATTGCTTTGGGTTGTGGCTTGCCGTTAAAATAATACCGCCATCGGCATGTTCCATAGGTACAGCCATTTCAACAGTGGGTGTTGTGGACAAACCTAAATCAACTACATTAATACCCAAACCAACCAACGTATTCATTACTAAATTCTGAATCATGGCTCCAGAAATACGTGCATCTCTACCAACCACTACTTTATAAGTATCCTTTTGGCGTTGTTGTTTTAACCACACACCATAAGCGGCTGCAAATTTTACAGCATCAATAGGTGTTAAATTATCACCCACATTTCCGCCAATAGTTCCTCTAATTCCTGAAATTGATTTTATAAGTGTCATAAAGTTTTCTTCATATTATTAAACAAATATACCATTTCATATGTATATTTTATTGTTTTTTATAGTCATATGGTATCGCTTTATCTTTATTAGTGCTTAATTTTTTAAAAGAATTATTAATTGCGATTTCAAACTTGTAATTCTAAATTCGGAATTCGTAAATTTCACAAATGAATTATTTAGCGCACATTTACCTGTCTGGAGATAACGATTTGATTACCATAGGAAACTTTATTGCAGATGGCATTAAAGGAAAATCGTATGAAAAATATCCGAAAGACATTCAAATTGGTATTTTGCTTCATCGAAATATTGACACATTTACCGATGCGCACCCAACCGTTAGGTTAAGTACCAAACGATTGCATGAAAAATATGGGCATTATTCAGGTATTATAGTAGATATTCTATACGATCATTTTCTAGCAAAAAACTGGAACACATACAGTGAAGTTCCATTAAAAAACTATGTTGAGACGTTTTATAATTCGTTAGAAAATAATTATGAGATCCTGCCATTGCGTATTCAAAAAATGATGCCTTATATGTTGTCCGATAATTGGTTGTTGAGTTATGCTTCCATAGAAGGAATTTCTAGAGTTTTGGCAGGTATGAACCGACGTACCAAGAATGTTTCCGGAATGGATGAAGCCGTTAATGAACTAGAACTGTTTTACAATGAGTTTGAAGCAGAATTCTCCTCTTTTTTCGATGAACTTATAAGCTTTTCAAAAGAAAAACTAAAAGAGTATTCAATAAATTTTGATTAAAATCAGGCTCGATAGCATCCTAATTTCAAGGATGAAATGCAAACAGACATACAGATAATCGAATAGACCATGCCGCTGTCGGTTTTTAACAGTTTTCTTTGATTAATATATTAGTAATTAATAATTTAGAATTTTTATTACCTGAACACTCTTAAATGAAATCAAAAAAAATTGTAAAAATAACCACCGGAGTTCTCGTGTTTTTTACACTGCCCAGTTTACTGTTTTTTTGTTTTTTGTATTTTAAGTATAACGAAGATTTACCCGAAGGCGCTAAAGGAAAGGAAGCGGATGCTTTAGCTTACAAAATGTTGGAAGCACTTAATTATGAAGCTTTTGAAAATACAGACTATTTAGAATGGACTTTTAAACGAAGACACCTGTTTAAGTGGCAGAAAAACAAAAACACCTGTGATGTTTACTGGAAAGATTATAAGGTAAGCCTTGATTTAAACGATGCATCGCAAAATCAAGCATTTGTTCATAGTTTTAAAGTAATGGATGAAGATTTATCTACAGAGCTTATTGAAAAAGCCGTTAAATACTTTAACAACGATTCGTTTTGGTTGGTGGCTCCTTACAAAGTATTTGACAAAGGGGCTGAACGCAGAATGGTAAACTTAGAAAACAATAAGAAAGCCCTTTTGGTTACCTACACTTCTGGCGGTACAACTCCAGGAGATTCGTATTTATGGCATTTGGATAATAACGGAAAACCCATAAGATTTCAAATGTGGGTTGATATTTTGCCTATTAATGGTTTAACAGCTACTTGGAACGATTGGACCACAACAGAAAGTGGCGCTGAATTGCCAACATTCCATAAAATGGGAGTTTTTGGGTTAGAAATTAGCCATATTAAAGGAACGAACTAAGTTTGCAATCACAGTCTCGGTTTTCAGTAAAAATCGCTACCGCGACTACGACTGCAAACTAAGTACTAACTCCCCTTCTGCCCCACAAAACGGTGGCTATCCGATTTAAACAGAATATTGAAACTGGTTAAACTGCCATAAATTCTAGTAATATATTGTTGCAAATCTATTTTACCTTGCTCATCCAAATCACTGGCATTAATGCGTTGCTCCATAACACGTAAGCGGTCGCGCACCATGGTTATTTTATGAAAAAAAGTGTCAATTGGCAATTCGTATGACTTTAAATTGCTATCTGCTGGCTCTAAAATAAGTTTCCCTCCTTTATATTTATCGGCAATTGGAACAATTTCACTAGCATCGCTCCACTTCTTTAAAATGCTCACCAAACTACTTTCAACATCAAAAAAACTTACGGTATCCACATCGCCATCGGCAGCTTCAATAACTTCAAATTCACTATCTAAATCAATAGTTTCCAATCCATTTTCTATAAAAGTTACCCAATAATGTTGCGATGTTACATTGGTTACAACACCTTTTCCGTGTTCAGCATGGTTAATCCTGGAGCCTATTCCTAATAATTTCATATTGATATTTTTAAGTTAATTCTATTTACAATGATACTAAAACTTCACAAAAACCTAAATTGAATTTTGAAAAATTAGAAATTTGTTAAGCATATATAAACGTTAATTTTTTGTTAATTATTTAAAAATTAAACCTATAGAACACCCATATTTTTTAAAGGGTGAAAATTACATAAACCATCTATTATTTAACCTTAGCACATAAAAAAGAACACCAAAAAATCATTAAATATCTTCTTCCATTATATATACCCATATTTAGATAGGGTTGTTCATTTTTATTCAAAAATTCTTAAAAAGTTAAACAATTCTAAACGGTATTAGAAATTGATTTTTCGTTCCTATTTTAGTCTTCGAACATTAATAATCTTTAAAAATATTAGTTATGAAAAAAATTTATTTATTGCTATTACTCGTGTCTGGTTTTACTTTTGCTAATAACACCCAACCACTTGAATCGATACAAAACGACCCAAAAGTTGGCGACGTTTTAGTAATCAATTCAACATCCAATATTAAGTATAACCATATAGATTTTCCACAATTAAACATCATAGCAAAAAAAGGAAATATTGCTAATTACAAAAGTGTACATGGAAAGCGTGTTGTGGTAAAAGAGGTTGTTAATAATGAAAATGGCCATACAAAAGTACTATTAGAAAACGAAGACAACACCAAATTTTTTGGAGTTGTAAAACATGTAGAAGCTAACTACACAAAAGCATTAACTTCTGGAGAAATGTCTAAAGTTAATCCGTAAAAACAGAATAAATCATGCAAATTGAAGCTATGTCCTAAAGGACATAGCTTCTTTTTTTTTGAAACAAAAAGTCCAAAAAGTTATTTTAGGCGTATAATTAAAAATCAATTCTTTCGTTACTAATAAGAATTATTAAAAGAAGTACATGAAGTTAACGACTCAAATTATAGGTTTTTTAGGGTTACTTATTATTTTAAGCAGCTTTAAGTCTTCAAATACTAGAACTGAAAAAAGTGCTTCCTATAATATTGTTCAAATAGATTCCATTTTAAGCGATTCAACATTTATAGATTCTACGTCAACTGCATATACACCATATCTGGAAAATGCACACGCATCTTACTACCACGACAAATTCAATGGTCGAAAAACTGCAAGTGGAGAGAAATTTGACAACAACTTATACACCGCTGCGCACAAAACCCTAAAATTTGGCACTAAAGTTAAGGTAACCAATACGGTTAATGGCGAATCGGTTATTGTAACTGTAAACGATAGAGGTCCTTTTGTAAAAGGCAGAGAAATCGATTTATCAAAAAAAGCGTTCATGGAAATTGCCAAATTTAAATTACGTGGGTATTTAATTGTAAATCTTGAAGTGCTTGAAGAACCGCTTGAGAATTAAAAATTCTAGTATTTCATTTTATCTTCAGAAATAATAGACAGTAGTTAAAGATGAAATAAATCTTCACAAGAATTTAACAACTAAAATCGTAACTTTGCACTTTTGCCAATTTATGACCCAATTTGACGATTTTATTGAAGTTAAAGGCGCTAGAGTCCATAACCTTAAAAATATTGATGTATCTATCCCTCGTGAAAAACTTGTAGTCATTACAGGTTTATCTGGTAGTGGAAAATCATCATTGGCCTTTGATACTATTTATGCTGAAGGACAACGTAGATATATTGAAACGTTTTCGGCGTATGCGCGTCAGTTTTTAGGTGGATTGGAGCGTCCAGATGTTGATAAAATTGATGGTTTAAGCCCCGTAATTGCCATCGAACAAAAAACAACCAGCAAATCCCCACGATCTACGGTGGGTACCATCACAGAAATTTACGACTTCCTTCGTCTTTTATACGCTCGTGCCAGTGATGCATACAGTTACAATACGGGCGATAAGATGGTAAGCTATAGTGATGAACAAATTAAAGAACTCATTATTAGCGATTTTAAAGGCAAGCGCATTAATATTTTAGCCCCTGTAATACGTTCACGTAAAGGGCATTACCGTGAATTATTTGAACAAATAGCAAAACAAGGTTTTGTAAAAGTGAGGACGGATGGCGAGATAAAAGACCTTGCCAAAGGCATGATGCTGGACCGATACAAAACTCATGATATCGAAATTGTTATAGATAGATTGGTTATTGACGATTCAGCAGATAACGATAAACGACTTACCGAAACCATAAATACCGCCATGCATCATGGTGATGATGTGCTGATGGTTTTAGACCAAGACACCAATGAAACCCGCTATTTTAGTCGGAATTTAATGTGTCCTACTTCAGGTATTTCATACCCAAATCCGGAACCCAACAATTTCTCTTTCAACTCGCCAAAAGGCGCTTGCGATACCTGCAATGGTATTGGTACACTTTACAAGGTGAACGAAAAGAAAATAGTTCCAGACGATAGTATTTCTATAAAAGCTGGTGCTCTTGCGCCACACGGACCCGAAAAAAGCAGTTGGATTTTTAAACAGTTTGAAACCATTGCGCAACGTTTCAATTTTAAATTGACCGATGCTTATAAAGACATTCCAGAAGAAGCCAAACAAATGATTTTGTACGGAGGGAATGAAAAATTTTCGGTAGAAAGCAAAACCTTGGGTGTTACCCGCGATTATAAAATTGATTTTGAAGGTGTCGCTAATTTTATTGAAAACCAATATAAAACAGCCGAATCTACATCTTTAAAGCGATGGGCTAAAGATTATATGGATAAAGTAAAATGTCCAGAATGTGAAGGGTCTCGTTTAAAAAAAGAATCACTTTTCTTCAAGATAAACAACAAAAATATTGCTGAACTAGCTAATGCCGATGTTGTGGAGTTAACCCAATGGTTCAACGATTTACACCATCATTTATCTGATAAACAATTACAAATTGCTGAAGAAGTTATAAAGGAAATAAAATCGAGACTTCAATTTTTATTGGATGTTGGCTTAGATTATTTATCGCTAAACCGAAGCTCAAAATCTCTTTCGGGTGGTGAAGCACAGCGCATTCGATTGGCAACACAAATTGGCTCGCAATTGGTTGGTGTCCTTTATATTTTAGATGAACCTAGTATTGGTTTACATCAGCGTGATAACGAAAAATTGATAAATTCACTGGTCTCACTTCGTGATATTGGTAACTCGATAATTGTAGTGGAACACGATAAAGACATGATTGAGCGTGCCGATTATGTGATTGATATTGGACCAAAAGCTGGGAAATATGGTGGCGAAATAATAAGCATCGGCACCCCAAAAGAGCTTTTAACACACCATACCCTAACGGCCGATTATTTAAACGGTACTAAACAAATTGAAATTCCTAAAAAACGACGTGAAGGCAATGGGAAGTTTATCGAGCTTAAAGGCTGTACAGGCAATAATCTAAAAAATGTATCTGTTAAAATTCCTTTAGGAAAAATGATTGGGGTTACAGGCGTTTCTGGTAGTGGAAAATCGACTTTAATTAACGAAACCCTTTACCCTATTTTAAACGCTCATTACTTTAATGGCGTTAAAAAACCGATGCCCTATAAAAGCATTAGCGGTTTAGAACATATTGATAAAGTGATTGATATTAACCAGTCGCCCATCGGTCGTACACCACGAAGCAATCCTGCCACATACACTAAAACGTTTGACGAAATTCGCAGCTTGTTTGCAAAAATTCCTGAAGCTATGATTCGTGGTTACAAAGCAGGCCGTTTCAGTTTCAATGTAAAAGGTGGGCGTTGTGAAACCTGTCAGGGTGGAGGTTTAAGGGTTATCGAAATGAATTTCCTACCCGATGTATATGTAGAATGCGAAACCTGTCAAGGCAAGCGTTTCAATCGTGAAACTTTAGAAATTCGATATAAAGGAAAAAGCATCAGCGATGTGTTGGATATGACCATCAACGAAGCAGTGCCTTTCTTTGAACACATTCCTAAAATTCACAATAAATTAAAAACCATTAAAGATGTTGGCTTAGGCTACATCACTTTAGGACAGCAAAGTACAACGCTTTCTGGAGGTGAAGCACAGCGCATTAAATTGGCAACCGAATTAAGTAAACGCGATACGGGAAACACGTTTTACATTCTAGATGAACCCACAACTGGCCTGCATTTTGAAGACATTCGGGTGTTAATGATCGTACTTAATAAACTGGCAGATAAAGGCAATACGGTATTAATTATTGAGCATAATTTGGACGTCATTAAAACCGTAGACCACATTATTGACATAGGTTATGAAGGTGGAAGAGGTGGCGGACAAATAATTGTTGAAGGTACTCCCGAAGTAGTGGCCAACCACAAAAAAAGCTATACGGCTAAGTTTCTTAAAAAGGAATTAGCTCCATTGGCAATTGATAATTAAATTTAGTTTGGTTGTTTGTCGTGGAGTCGTTTAATTTACACTCGACTTAACAACAAACAACTTAACAACAAACAAATAAACACAATATGAGATTAGAAAAACATAGTAAAGCATGGAACGAAATTAAAACAAACGATTCTTGGGCTATTTTTAAAATCATGGGCGAATTTGTTAATGGTTATGAAAAACTAAGTAAAATTGGTCCGTGTGTATCCATATTCGGTTCCGCCAGAACAAAACCAGAAGACACATACTACCTTCTTGCAGAAAAAATTGCAAAACGTATTGTAGAAGCTGGGTATGGTGTTATTACCGGTGGCGGCCCTGGTATTATGGAAGCGGGAAATAAAGGTGCGCATTTAGGTGGCGGTACATCGGTAGGATTGAATATAGAACTGCCTTTTGAACAACACGATAACCCTTATATCGATTCTGATAAAAGCTTGGATTTCGATTACTTTTTTGTTCGTAAAGTCATGTTCGTAAAGTATTCACAGGGCTTTGTTGTCATGCCCGGTGGTTTCGGTACTTTAGATGAGTTGTTTGAGGCTATCACACTTATTCAAACACATAAAATTGAAAAATTCCCCATTATTTTAGTGGGAACAAAGTTTTGGGAAGGACTTTTAGATTGGATTAAAACCACTCTTTTAGATTCATTTGGAAATATAAGTGCCAAAGATTTAGATTTAATACATCTTGTAGATACTGATGAAGAAGTGGTTACCATTCTAGACTCTTTTTATAATGGGTCTGGATTAAGTCCTAATTTCTAACTTAAACTTGCAAACAAAAAATTGCAGGTTTATTTTATTATCTTGCAACGCCTTACGAATTTTTAACCTCTAAATGTTTAAAATTAAATTGAAATTACGTCTTTTCTGTTGTACGTTATATGCATTTGTATGTTATGCAGGCTTTGGTCAAAATAAAATTGACTTAAAGGCGGTTTTTGATATTGAAAATAAACAAATAAGAATATCGCAAACCATTCGATATGAAAACACAACTCAAGATGAACTTCAAACTATTTATCTAAACGATTGGAACAATAGTTATTCAACAAAAAAAACACCTCTTGCGCAAAGATTGGCAGATGAATACAAAAATGTGTTTCATTTAGCTAAAAATGAAGAAAGAGGTTATTCTGTTATTACATCCATCAAAGAAAATGGAGAAGCTTTAATTTTTAAGCAACTAAAAAGTCAAATAGATGTTATTGAGGTTCAACTAAAAGAACCTTTAAAACCAAATGGGTTTTATACCATTGAATTAGAATATTTAGTGCAAATACCTAGCGACAAATTCACAAGCTACGGTATTACAAGTACAGGCGATGTAAACTTAAGGTATTGGTACATTACACCCGCTATTTACAATGGTAAATGGCATTACTACAGCAATAAGGATTTAGATGATTTGTACATACCTCCTGCCGATGTGCATCTTGAAATTGATTATCCTAAGGAATATAAATTAACTTCAGAATTAAATGAAAGTAACAGGGTTCAACTGTCTAACAGACAATTAATTACTTTAGAAGGGAAAAATGTTTTAAATAATAAATTGTTCTTAAGTAAAGCATCAACATTCAATACTATCGAAAGGAATGGATTCTCTCTTATTTCTAACATTAATGATGATGGTTTAGAAATGATTGACAAGGTTTTAATTACTGAAAGAGTCACAACTTTTATTGAAGACAAACTTGGGAAACACCCACAAAACAAACTTGTTTTAACCGATATAGATTACAACAAAGACCCCGTTTATGGCTTAAATTTTTTACCAAATTTTATTAAAACTTACCCACCCCACTTTCAGTACGAATTAAAACTACTAAAAGTGGCACTTCACAATTATTTAGAAAACACGCTCCTTTTAAATCCAAGGACCGAACAGTGGTTGCTTGACGGTATACAGATATATTATTTAATGGACTATGTTGACGAGCATTATCCAAACATGAAGTTTTTAGGCTCTTTGGCTAATTTTTGGGGTGTTCGCTCGTTTCATGCTGCCGATATGAAATTTAACGATAAATACGTGCTAGCCTATATGATTATGGCACGTACCAATAAAGACCAACCGCTTACTATGCCTAAAGATTCATTATTGAAATTCAATAATAGTATTGCCAATAAATATAAAGCTGGTGTAGGTTTAAAGTATTTGGGCGATTTCATAAACCATGACATCGTTGAAAACAGCTTATCATCTTTCGTTATAGAAAACAAATTAAAACCCGTAACAACTAAAGATTTTGAAACCTATATAAAGTCTAGAACCGATAAAAACATCGATTGGTTTTTTACCGATTATTTAAACACGCGCAAAAAGTTAGATTTTAAAATAAGAAAAGTTTCTAAAACAAAAGACTCCATCACATTAATAGTTAAAAACAAGCAAAACAACAGCATGCCTGTTTCGTTATATGCTTTAAATAACGATAGCATTGTTTCAAAAACATGGGTTGAAAATGTTTATGAAAACAAAACCATTACCATTCCTAGAAACAATGCCAACAAGCTTGTTTTGAACTACAATAGTATCATTCCCGAAATTAACCTTCGTGATAATTGGAAATCATTAAAGGGTTTTTTCTTCAACAATAAACCTCTACAATTTAGACTTTTTCAAGATATTGAAGACCCCTATTACAATCAAGTGTTTTTTATGCCTATTGTTGAGTTTAATAATATTTATGATGGAGTAAATCTAGGCTTAAGAATTTATAACAAAACCGTTTTAAGAAAACCATTTAACTATAGTATTAAACCACAATATTCATTGGAATCCAGAACACTCACAGGATCCGCCGTTCTTTATATGACCCATTATTTAGAAAACAGCGACCTTTATACCATCAGTTATGGCATAGGTGCTGGATATTCATCTTATGCTCCAAACTTATTCGTTAGGCAAATTTCACCTTCATTAACATTTCTTTTTAGAGAGAAAACCGATTTTCGATCAAACAAAAGAGAATCCCTTACATTTAGGTATGTAGATATACATAGAGACAAAGACATAAACAACATTTTAACATCAAATGAACCCAATTACGGCGTGTTTAATGCGCGTTATATAGATTCCAACGATAATTTAATTAATTTCAGCAAGTGGTACACCGATGTTCAAATAGCAAAAAACTTTAGTAAACTTTCATTTAATTATGAATATAGACGCCTTTTTGAAAGCAACAGACAATTAAACTTACGTTTTTTTGCAGGTACATTTTTAAAAAACAATAACGACCCTAACTCTAATTACTTTAGTTTCGCATTGGATAGACCAACAGATTATTTATTTGAATACCCTTACTTAGGAAGATCTGAAGCTTCAGGTATTTTTAGTCAGCAATATATTGATGCTGAAGGTGGTTTCAAATCAAAATTAGATACACCATTTGCAAATCAGTGGATTTCCACCTTAAATGCCAGTACCACTTTATGGAAATATGTTTTAATGTATGGAGATATTGGATTGGTTAAAAACAAATTCGACAATGCTCATTTTGTTTACGATTCTGGCATTCGCATTAATTTAGTTACCGATTATTTTGAAATATACCTACCAATATATTCAAACTTAGGTTGGGAAATCGGGCAACCTCATTACGATCAAAAAATACGATTTAAATTTACAGTAGATCCACAAGCGCTTCTAGGTTTATTTAGAAGACGCTGGTTCTAAGAGTTCATATTGTTATCTAATTATCATTAAATTCAAGTTTTAAATAAACAATTAATAATCAAAAGTATTATTTGTTGGTATTTTTAATAATTTCACAATTACACACATCAATATTTTAATTGGAAAAACCGCAAACTTTAACTACTTTTGCAAAAGTTAAAGCATTCTATTCATGCACACTATTCCAGATTTGAAAAACAATATATCATTTGAAGATTTTAAAGCAGAAGTTTTAAACGATTATAAAATTGCTGTAAAAAGTCGGGAATGTAGTTTACTAGGTCGTCGTGAAGTGCTTACAGGAAAGGCAAAATTCGGGATATTTGGTGATGGTAAAGAAGTACCACAATTAGCCATGGCCAAAGCCTTTAAAAAAGGAGATTGGAGATCAGGCTACTACCGAGACCAAACTTTTATGATGGCAATAGACGAGCTAACTACCGAACAGTTTTTTGCAGGTTTATACGCCAACACCGATTTGGAGTTAGAACCCATGTCTGCCGGTCGTCAAATGGGTGGTCATTTTGTAACCCATTCTTTAAATAACGATGGCAGCTGGAAAAACTTAACAAAACAATACAACTCCAGTGCCGATATATCGCCTACAGCAGCTCAAATGCCGCGTTTATTGGGGTTAGCACAAGCTTCTAAAATTTTCAGACAAGTAGAGGGTATCAATACTACCAACTTTTCAGTAAATGGAAATGAAGTGGCTTGGGGTACCATTGGAAATGCAAGTACCAGCGAAGGTTTATTTTTCGAAACCATAAACGCAGCAGGTGTTTTACAAGTCCCTTTAGTGATTAGTGTTTGGGACGATGAATATGGAATTTCAGTACACGCTAAGCATCAAACCACTAAAGAAAACATCTCTGAAATTCTTAAAGGATTCCAAAGAACCGACGAAGAAAAGGGTTTTGAAATACTTCGTGTTAAAGGTTGGAATTACCCTAACCTAATAGAAACCTATCAAGAAGCTGCCGTTATTGCTCGCGAAGAACACGTTCCGGTTTTAATACATGTTTTGGAATTAACCCAACCTCAAGGCCATTCCACATCAGGTTCGCACGAACGCTATAAGAACGCTGAACGACTGACTTGGGAAGCAAAACATGATTGTAATACCAAAATGCGCGAATGGATTATTGAAAGCGGTATTGCAAGCAATGAAGCCCTTATAGAAATTGAAAGAGCAATAAAACGAGAGGTACGAGAAGCCAAAAAAAATGCTTGGAATACTTTTTTAAAGCCCATTTTAAAAGAACAAACCGAATTAATATCCATATTAAAACAAGTAGCTACCAACAGCGCTAACGCAATTTTTATTGAAAAGATAAAAGATACATTATCCGCTATAGATGAGCCTACTCGAAAAGATATCTTGTCAGCAGCCCGTAAAACCTTAGTGCTTGTTGCAAAAGAATCCTTTTTAGAAAAAGAACAACTTAAAAATTGGATTGATAAAGTATTCGAAAATACTCAACCTAATTTTAGTTCACATTTATATTCTGAAACCAACCGCTCCAATGCCCTTATAAAAGAAGTAAAGCCGTTGTATGATGAAGATGCAGCACTAGTAGACGGACGCATCATTCTTCGTGATAATTTTGATGCTATTTTCAGTAACTACCCAGAGGCACTTGTTTTTGGGGAAGACACAGGAAATATTGGTGATGTAAACCAAGGTTTAGAAGGTTTACAGGAAAAATATGGCGAGTTAAGGGTTGCAGATGCTGGTATTAGAGAAGCTACTATTGTTGGCCAAGGTATTGGCATGTCGCTACGCGGTTTACGCCCAATTGCGGAAATCCAGTATTTAGATTATATTCTTTATGCGCTTCAAATTATTAGCGACGATCTAGCTACCACACACTACCGCACCAAAGGGAAACAAAAATCGCCTTTAATTATTAGAACACGCGGCCATAGATTAGAAGGCATCTGGCATTCAGGTTCTCAAATGGGTGGTATTTTACATTTGGTTAGAGGCGTTAATTTATTAGTACCTAGAAACATGACCAAAGCTGCAGGTTTCTACAACACACTATTAAAAGGTGATGATCCCGCTATAGTTATAGAATGCCTTAACGGATATAGATTAAAAGAAAAAAAACCAAGCAATTTAAGTGATATTCAAACACCAATTGGTGTGGTTGAAACCGTAAAAGAAGGAACAGATATTACTTTAGTATCTTACGGTTCAACACTTCGAATTGTAGAACAAGTAGCTAAAGATTTATTAGCAGTTGGTATTGATACCGAAATAATTGATGTACAATCGCTGTTACCATTCGATTTAAATCATGATATCACTAAAAGTATCAAAAAAACCAATCGTGTTATGATTATTGATGAAGATGTACCAGGAGGTGCCTCTGCTTACATTTTGAATGAAATATTAAACGTTCAAAATGCGTATCAATATCTAGATAGCCAACCAAAAACCCTCACAGCTAAAGCACACAGACCAGCTTATGGAAATGATGGTGATTATTTTTCAAAACCATCGGCCGAAGATATTTTTGAAGCTGTTTATGGTGTTATGCATGAAGTTAATCCAAGTGAATTTCCCAAATTAAGATAGATTTCACGTAATTATCAATATTTAAATGAATAAAAATTTCCCCGATTTAGGTTTACTAATTCTAAGAATTGGTTTTGCAAGTTTGATGCTTACTCACGGTATCCCAAAAATAAACTCACTTTTTGAAAGTTCCATAAAATTTGCAGATCCTATTGGTCTTGGCGAAACAACTTCTTTAATTTTAGCTTTAATAGGCGAAGTTGTAGCTCCTCTTTTAATTTTAATTGGTTTCAAAACAAAATTAGCTGCCATACCAGCTGTTATTACCATGTTTGTAGCTGCTTTTGTTATACACGCCAACGACCCATTAAATGTTAAAGAAAAAGCATTACTATTCTTATTTGGTTTTTTAGTCTTACTTTTCACTGGTGCTGGTAAATATTCAGTTGACGGGTTTAAAAAATAGATACATTTGAAAGGTGCTTCACTTGCTGAAATAAAAAAAGAACTAAGCCATAAATCGTATGATGACATGGCGGAACTTTGCTTGCGTCTTGCCAGATTTAAAAAAGAAAACAAAGAACTCCTTACTTATCTACTTTTTGAATCCCATAATGAAGAAGGCTATATCGAATCTGTTAAAAGTTATATAGACGAGCAATTTGAGTTAATTAACACTGCCAGTTATTTTTACATCCGAAAAAGCACCCGGAAAATTCTCACCAATACAAAAAAATTCATTAGGTATTCACAGAACAAGGAAACCGAAGCGACACTTCTCCTCTATTTTTGCGAAAAATTAAAAGCTTTTTCTCCCAGTATTAAGTACAGCACACAGTTACAAAACATGTATAATAGGCAAATAACACTGATAAAAAGAATAGTTTCTACGCTTCATGAAGATTTGCAGTACGATTTTAAATTGATGCTGGAAGATTTATAATTATACAAATCTTTGTTTTTACATTCCACTTTTGTTTTCTAATTTTAAGAAACTTTAAAACTTAAAATCATGGAAAATCCACAATCTAATCCTATAGTTTGGTTCGAAATTTATGTAGACAACATGCCTAGAGCCAAAAAATTCTACGAAGCTGTATTTCAAACCACTTTAGAAAAACTTCCCGCACCTGAAGAAGAAGGAGGTTTGATTATGCACACTTTTCCCAGCAACATGACCAGTTACGGTTCTGGAGGTGCCTTAGTGAAAATGGAAGGTTTTAATGCCGGTGGCAATAGTACCTTGGTATATTTTTATAGTGAAGACTGCCACGAAGAAGCAAACATTGAAGCCGCTGGCGGTAAAGTAGTAAGACCCAAAATGTCTATTGGGGAATATGGATTTATTGTATTGGCCACCGATACTGAAGGCAATATGTTTGGTTTACATTCCATGAAATAAGTTGTGATTGTTGAAAACTTCGTTTATAATTACAAGACTACATATTGATTTTTTAAGACTAAATTCACTTATTGGTGAATATAAACCATTGAAATGAATTAGTATTCTGAACGTTCCAAACTTCATTCACAGCAAATAGCCCGACCTTTAGTTAACGCTCACAAAAAGTTATTGTTTTCAATTTTCTTGTGCTTTATTATGTTCAAAAGTCAGTGCTTCTAAGCGTGCTTTATAAAGTTTTTTAGAAATAAAATATGTATTTTTGCACACTTTAAAATAGGAATTAATCTATGAAAATTTCATACAACTGGTTAAAACAATTTATTAAGATTGATTGGACGCCAGAACAAACTAGCGAATTACTTACCGATTTAGGATTGGAAGTTGAAGGTATAGAAGTCTATCAATCGGTTAAAGGCGGATTGGAAGGCGTTGTTGTTGGCGAGGTTTTAACCTGTATACCGCACCCAAATGCTGATAAATTAAGAATTACCACTGTAAATATTGGTGAAGATGCCCCATTACAAATTGTATGTGGCGCACCTAACGTGGCTATTGGACAAAAAGTGCCTGTAGCAACTATTGGTACAACCTTATACACTGAAACAGGCGAAGCTTGGACCATTAAAAAAGGTAAGATTAGAGGTGAAGAAAGCCACGGTATGATTTGTGCCGAGGATGAACTTGGTTTAGGAAAAAGTCATGATGGTATTATGGTTTTAGATGCAAATATTAAAGTCGGGACACATGCTGCCGCTATTTTTGAGGTTGAAAACGACCAGGTTTTTGAAATTGGCTTAACACCAAACCGTGCCGATGCCATGAGCCATTTAGGTACTGCCCGCGATTTGAAAGCTGGCTTGGTACAAAAGGACATAAATTTAGAGTTTATTACCCCATCTGTAAGTGCGTTTCATGTTGATAGCCGCACCTTGCGTATTGATGTAGACGTAAAAAACAAGGAATTGGCGCCACGCTATTGCGGACTTACCATTTCTGGGATTGTGGTAAAACCATCTCCCGCTTGGTTACAACACCGCCTAAAAGCCATTGGTTTAAACCCTATTAATAATATTGTAGATGCTACAAATTATGTATTGCACGATTTAGGGCAACCACTTCACGCCTTTGATGCTGCTAAAATTACAGGCAACAAAGTAGAGGTTAAAACCTTGCCTGCGGGTACAAAATTCACCACTTTAGATGGTGTGGTAAGAGAATTAAACGAAGATGACTTAATGATTTGTGATGCCGAAAAACCAATGTGTATTGCGGGTGTTTTTGGTGGTGTACATTCGGGGGTTACGGAAGCAACTACTAGTGTTTTCTTGGAAAGTGCTTATTTTAATCCTGTTAGCGTTCGTAAATCGGCTAAACGTCATGGTTTAAATACCGATGCTTCTTTCAGGTTTGAGCGTGGTATTGACCCAAATATTACAGAATATGCTTTAAAGCGTGCCGCTTTATTAATTCAGGAAGTAGCTGGAGGAGAAATAACCAGTGATATTGTAGATATTTACCCAAATAAGATTGAGGATTTCCAAGTGCGTTTAAGTTTTGAAAATGCTAGAAAACTGATAGGTGAAGAAATTCCGAAGGAAATTATCAAACGTATATTAACCTCTTTAGAAATTAAAGTGAATAACGTTACTGAAACAGGATTGGGATTAACGGTACCTGCTTACAGAAACGATGTAACCCGTGAAGCCGATATTATTGAAGAAATACTACGTGTTTACGGTTATAACAATATTAAAACTACTGAAAAGTTAAATGCTTCTATCTCAAATTCTAACCGTTTTGAAGATCATAAAATTCAAAATTTAGTTGGGAACCAATTAGCGTCACAAGGTTTTTTCGAAATCCTTTCCAACTCATTGACTACGCCTAATTATGTAGCCTTAAGCGAACAGTTGAAAAACGAACATAACATAAATATTTTGAATCCGTTGAGTGGCGATTTGTCGGTTTTAAGACAATCGCTATTGTTTTCTGGTTTGGAAGCCATTTCATTTAACATTAACAGAAAACGTGCTGATTTAAAATTATTTGAATTTGGAAAAACCTATCATGGTTATGGCGATAAACGTGAAGAATTCAAACATTTATCTGTTTTTGTAACAGGAAACCAAAATATAGAAAATTGGAATGTACCAAACAGAAAAAGCGATTTTTTCTTCCTGAAAGGAAACATTATAAGTGTTTTGGAGCGTTTAGGGATTTCAAGATTTAACGAATCGCCTATTGATAATGATTTGTTTAGTGAAGGTTTGAGTTTTGGTTTAGGTAAAATGAAGTTGGTAGATTTTGGGTTGATTAAAAAACCAATTTTAAAGCATTTTGATATTTCGCAAGAAGTTATGTATGCCGATTTTAACTGGGATGCTATTTTAGATGTCATTAAGCGCAACTCGGTTAGTTTTAAAACATTACCTAAATACCCAGAAGTGCGTCGTGATTTTGCTTTATTACTAGATGACAAAGTTACATTTGAATCTATATATAAAATTGCTAAACAAAGTGAAAAGCAGTTATTAAAGAGCGTGAATTTGTTTGATGTGTACCAAGGTAAGAACTTACCCGAAGGTAAAAAAAGTTACGCGGTTAGTTTTACATTGCAAGATGAAAACAAAACGCTTACCGATAAACAAATAGATAAAATAATGAATACGCTACAAACCCAGTTTGAAAATCAATTGGGTGCGGAGTTGAGATAGTTTGCTTTAATAAGAATATTTTAAAGTCGGCAATTGTCGACTTTTTTACTGTAAGATAGTTTTAAAAACAGTAATGACGCCAATTATTAAAATTAAAAACAAAGAGAATTTTTTAAAATTATCCTGAGATATTTTAATGAGTAGCAATTTCCCTACATACGTACCAACAACACCTATAACCACTAAAAAAGGAATGTAAATTAAGATCTCCTTTGTGATATATCCATTAAAATAATACACGATGGTTCTGCTTAAATCAACCCCGAAATCAATAATGGCAGAAGTTGCGATAAATACGTTTTTTTCAAGATTAAAAGCTGCCATGGTTAAACCTCTTATTGCACCACCGGTTCCTAAAATACCAGCTACAAATCCAGATAAAGTACCTCCAATAATGGCTTCTTTTTTATGAGGTTTAACGATTAAGTTTTTCTTAATTAAGAATAACAAACTCAATGTTACTAAAAAAACACCTAAAATGATTTCTAAAAATCGGGTGTTTAACAATTTGCTTATAAACCCTCCAATAATCACAAATAAAACGGCGGGAATTCCAATATAAACAATAAGTTTTTTATCTATACCTTTTTTAAACAAAGCTATTTTACTTAAATTACTAACCACATGAAACGCCGCTGTAATTCCTAAAACTGTTTGAAAATCGAAATAAAAATTGGCAATAGGTACAAAAAAAACTGAAGAACCAAAGCCTCCAACAGTACCAATAATTTCAGCTAGAAAAGCGAACAACAGAAAGTAATATTCAATATGTTTCAAATTCGAGATCTTTATTAAAGATACTAAAAATCAGCTTTATTTTGTTCATAAAAGCGTTATTTAAGAGCACAATTACTTTTATTTCATTTGATTTAGATTAAAAATAGCGTATATTTAATGAACACTTAAAACTCATGCTATGACAGATTCAAATTATATAAAAATATACACAGGTAATTTTGCTGTTGTAAAGCGAATTACAATAGAATTAAATGATATGGATATTAACCCTGTGGTTAAGGACCAAGCGGAATCTGCTATTTTAGGCGGATTTGGTGGTACGTTGGCTCCTGATTTCCAAGAAGTTTACGTACATAAAGATGAACTTGAAAAAGCTACAAAAGTAGTTAATGATATAACTTCGGAACTGGAAGCGTAATTTTACCTACTTCCATAAAAAAGGAGCAATTTTTTGTAAAAATTGCTCCTTTTTCTGTTTATATAATAGTCACCTATACGGTAACCGCATACATTTTATTGCGCAATTCTTTTATTTTAGGGTCTTGCATATATTCATCAAACGTAGTATATCTATCAATAATTCCATTTGGTGTTAATTCAACCACTCTATTTGCTACTGTTTGCGCAAATTCGTGATCGTGCGTTGTAAACAACATAGTACCTTTAAAATTGGTAAGCGAGTTGTTAAACGCCGTGATACTTTCTAAATCTAAGTGGTTTGTTGGCTCGTCTAACATTAACACATTAGCTCTCATCATCATCATTCTACTCAACATACAACGTACTTTTTCACCTCCAGAAAGCACATTCGATTTTTTTAGGGCTTCTTCACCACTAAAAATCATTTTTCCTAAGAAACCTCTTATATTTACTTCTTCACGCTCTTCTTCAGTAGTTGCCCATTGGCGTAACCAATCAACCAATGTTAAATCGTTATTGAAAAATTCACTGTTATCCAATGGTAAATATGATTGTGTTGTAGTAACTCCCCAGTCAAATTTACCAGCATCCGCTTTTTCATTATTGTTTAATATTTCATAAAAAGCTGTAGTGGCTCTGGAATCTTTAGAAAACACAACAACTTTATCGCCTTTAGCCAGATTCAAATCGATGTCTTTAAATAATACTTCACCTTCTTCACTCGATGCGGCCAACCCTTGAATATTTAATATTTGATCACCAGCTTCTCTATCGCGTTCAAAAATAATTGCTGGATACCTTCTGCTTGTACGTCTAATATCAGCAATGTTCAATTTTTCAATCATTTTCTTTCTACTGGTTGCTTGCTTACTTTTTGCAACGTTTGCAGAAAAACGACGAATAAACTCTTCCAATTCTTTTTTCTTCTCTTCGGCTTTTTTGTTTTGTTGTGCATGTTGACGCGCTGCTAATTGCGACGATTCATACCAAAAGGTGTAATTACCAGAGTAATGATTAATTTTTCCGAAATCGATATCTGAAATATGTGTACAAACAGCATCTAAAAAGTGACGGTCATGCGATACAACAATCACGCAGTTTTCATAATTAGCTAAAAAGTTTTCAAGCCAAGAGATGGTTTCATAATCCAAATCGTTGGTAGGCTCATCCATAATTAGCACATCTGGATTTCCAAATAAGGCTTGTGCCAAAAGCACACGCACTTTTTGTTTACCATCCAATTCTCCCATCAAAGTATAATGGAATTCTTCTTTGATACCCAAATTTGATAACATGGCAGCAGCATCACTATCGGCATTCCATCCGTTCATTTCTTCAAATAGTACTTGAAGCTCTCCTATTCTATCAGCATTTTCATCTGAATAATCTGCATAAAGCGCATCCATTTCCGTCTTAATTTTATATAATGGCTTGTTTCCCATTAAAATAGTTTCCAAAACGGTGTGTGCATCGTATAAATTATGGTCCTGTTCTAAAACGGACATTCGTTTACCTGGTTCTAAATGTACTTGTCCAGACGTGGGATCCTGTTTACCAGATATTATCTTTAAAAAAGTAGATTTTCCAGCACCATTAGCGCCAATAATTCCGTAGCAATTCCCTGTATTAAAGGTGGTGCTTACTTCATCAAAAAGTATGCGTTTGCCAAATTGAACCGAAAGGTTTGATACTGATAACATAGTGGGTATTTTAAATTTACTCAGATTATTTTTAATAGCTTATATAAGCCGTCGTGAACTTTCAATCATATTAAGATTTATACTTAAACATCCCTCTTTTTGAAAGTTTGCTGCAAAAGTAAAAAATTCAAACCGTAAGTCGAAACTTAGTTACTATTTTAAATACAATACTTTGTCCATTAAAAAAAATATGCCATTTTTGAACGTATTTACTACATTGAAACATTTAACAGCGCATTAACAACACTTTATAAATACAACACATATTTTTGTATAATATAATTGTGTTACGATAAACACAGTGATAAGGGATTATGAAATTTTACTTTTTAGGCTTAATAACTATACTTACATTGTTTAATTGCAAAAAAGACAGCAATAATTCAGAGAATAATTATGCTTATTTAGGGGGTGAGATTATGAATCCGAATAGCGATTTTGTTATCTTATCTAAAGCTGATGAGGTAATTGATACCATAAAGTTAGATAATAGAAATAGGTTTCTTTATAAAATTAACGATTTAAAAGAAGGTTTATATACATTTTACCATGGTGGGGAAATTCAAATGGTTTTATTGGAACCTAAAGACAGTTTGCTTTTTAGATTGAATACTCTTGAGTTTGACGAGTCGCTGGTTTTTACCGGAATTGGTGACAAAAAAAACAACTACTTAGTTAACGAATTTCTAGAAAATGAAATTCAAGAAAAGAAAATTTTTAAATTTTGCCAATTAAATCCGGACACTTACGAAAGAAGGGTCGATTCTTTAAAAGCATTAAAATTAGATAAGTTAAATACTTTTAAAGCTAAATACGGTACATCGCCTTTATTTGATAAAATAGCAAATGCCAATATAGATTACAGTTATTATTCAAGTAAAGAAGTATATCCGTTTGTGCATCATGGCAATAACAAAGCTGAAATTTTAAATTCGCTTCCTAAAGATTTTTATAATTATAGAAAGCATATTGATTATAATGATGTTTTTTTTAAAGAACACAACCACTACAATTCTTTTTTAAGATATACTGTGAACAATCTATCTTTAAGAGGGCATTTAAAACATAGCAGTGATGACGATGTGTTTAAAAGAAGCTCCATATGCTATAATTTAGACAGACTTAAAATTGTTGACAGTTTAATTAACGACAAAGCCGTTAAAAACGAACTGCTTTATTACTTTACTGCCAACCATCTTTCAAAAAGCAACAATTCAGAAAACAATGAAATGCTTTTAAATACTTACTTAGATATAAGTACTGATGAAGCAAAGAAAACTGAAATAAAACGTTTTGCAGCGTCTTTAAACAACTTAAAAGTAGGCGCTAGTTTTCCTGATATTAAAATTGTTGATTATAAAAACAGTGTATTTGATGTTAAAGATTTAATTAAATCGCCTACGGTAATTTGTTTTTGGTCTAATACCTATTATAATCACTTTAAAGAAAGTCATTACAAACTTGATGAACTTAAAGAAAAGTATCCTGAAGTAAGGTTTATTGTTATTAATATTGATGATTTTGGTTCAGAAAGACCAAAAACTTCTTTAAAGGAGAACAGATTCAAATTTAAAGATGAATATCAATTTAAAAATCCAAAAGAATCTATTGAAGTTTTGGCTATTCAACCTATGACCAAAACCATTGTTATAGATAAATACAAAAAAATAGTTTATAGCAATACAAACATTTTTTCAATGGGTTTTGAAGAACAACTTTTAGGAGCTATAAATAGAAAATAACTTATAATTTATAATGCTTCATCAGCATTTTTTCATAAACCTTATCTGGTAAAATTCGTTTCAACACAATCGAAAATTTCTGCATAAACTCCCCTACTTTGTAATGTACTTTTGGGTTTTCGGTATTTATAACTTTTAGTACCGCTTGCGCCATCATGTTTGGGTCGCTACCATTATCCACATGGGTATTCATTAAATTTAAAGTATCACCATACGGTTTTTTATAGGGTGAATTGTCTAAAAGTGGTGCATGATACCTGCCAGTAGCTATATTGGTTGCAAAATCTCCAGGGGCTATATTGGTCATTTTTATATTGAAGTCCTTTATTTCCATCCTAAAAGCCTCAGTAACCAGTTCTAAAGCACCTTTACTGGCACTATAAATACCTCTGTAAGGTAAACCCATGTAGCCAGCAATTGAGGTTATATTTATTATTAAACCAGCTTGTTGTTTGCGCATTTGTGGTAATACGGCTTTAATAACGTTAATGGGGCCAAAAAAATTAGTGTCAAAATTTGCTTTAATTTCAGCTTCCGGAATTTCTTCAATAGCACCCGTAATGCCAGCACCTGCATTGTTTATAACCACATCTAGCCTACCTTCAGCATCTATAATTGTTTTTACGGTTTGGTGTATGGTTTCAATGTTTTTTACATCCAACTTTAAAATAGAAAATTTACTGGCTTTATAGTTTTCGGGATTTCGGCTTGTTCCATAAACTTTAAATCCTTTTTCGGTAAGGTACTCACCTACCGATTTTCCTATTCCAGAAGAACCTCCTGTAATTAATACAACTTTAGGCATATTTCAATTGATAATTGATAATTGATAATTGATAATTGATAATTGATAATTGATAATTGATAATGTAAAATTAAGAATGAATTTGACAATACCAGATAAAAAGAAAGTTTTTGAATGAATTTGAGCAGAAAAACGTGAGATTTAGTACCTCACAATAAGGCACAAAAAAAGGCAAGCTACCTACATCACACCGCTACGACCATTTACCTTTGCTGCGTTCCCGCCCTGGAGGATTCAACAGGAGCTGGTTGTGTAGGACTTGCCGCTGCAAAGATACAACCTTTTAAAATTTTCACAATGATTTTTTAAACTGATTTTAAATAAATATCTTGCTTCAAATTTAATATTTCAGATGAATACATTTAAACACCTATTAATCATTTTATTAAGCGCTATTATTATTTCTTGTGGTTCTAATACAGGGCAAAATAAAAGTGATTTTATTATAAAAACCAATGCTATTAAAGGCGATATTTCTAATAATGAGACCTTAAATCTCTCCATAGAAAACAAAAAAAACCATCCAATTGACTCTGTAAGCTATACTTTGTATGGTAAAAAAATAAGCAACACATCCAATTTAAAAAGTTTTAAGTTAGGAAAGCACAACATAAATGCTACCATTTATTTTAATAATGACAAGCAAGTGGCCACTACAACGGTTACCATTTTAAACAGTGAAGTTCCAAAAGTGTATACCTATAAAATTATAAATACATACCCGCACGACATAACGTCGTACACACAAGGTTTGGAGTTCTATAAAGGCAATTTATACGAAAGTACAGGACAACGTAAAGAATCGAAATTAAGACAAGTTAATTACAAAACAGGCGAAATTTTAAAGAATGTTAATTTAGCCGATGCTTTTTTTGGCGAAGGGCTTACCGTACTTAACGACAAAATTTATCAACTAACATGGCAAGCAGGAACCGGTTTTATTTACGATGTGAATACGTTTGAAAAATTAAATAGCTTTAAATACGGAAACAGTAAAGAAGGTTGGGGCATTTGCAACGATTCAAAGAAACTTTATAAAAGTGATGGTACCGAAAATATTTGGATTTTAAATCCTGATACTTTAGTTGAAGAAGACCACATACAAGTTTATACCAACAAAGGAAAAATTGTTGAGATTAACGAAATGGAATGGATTAATGGTATTATATATGCCAACCGTTACCAAAAAGATGGTGTTGCTTTAATTAATCCTGAAAACGGTGCTGTAATTGGTGTTATTGATTTTTCTCCATTAAAAAAATTAGTAACACAGCATGAAGGTTTAGATGTTTTAAACGGTATTGCTTACAATCCTGATACTAAAACCATTTTTGTAACTGGAAAACGTTGGGACAAATTATTTGAGGTTGAAATTGTTGAAAAGTAAACGTTACTCAACAAAACAGCACGCTCACTCATTCTAACTTTTAATTTTGCTTTTTCTTGTAGTAATTTGAACTATGAGAAAAGTAATGAATATAGATATTCCGAAGCCTTGTAGCGAAAACTGGAATAATATGACGCCAAATGAAAAAGGGCGACATTGTGCTACGTGCCAAAAAAACGTTTTTGATTTTACTACCAAAACCGACGAGCAAATAATTAAAACTTTTGAGCAAAACAAAAACCTTTGCGGGCGTTTTAAAACCACACAACTACAAAGAGATATTGTTTTAAGTAGAAAAGAGAATAACAGCTACGCTACTTATTTAGCTTCTGGAATTTTTGCCTTTATGGGCTTAGGAAGTCCATATATGCATGCACAAGGTGAACCTAAAATGGTTCAAACAGATTCTACTAAACATAACCATATTGTTGGTAAGATAAAACCAAAACCTTTGGTAGATGAAAACCTCGTCAACGGTATTATAACGGATGAGGACAACATACCTTTACCTGGTGTGAATGTTATTGTAAAAGGAACTTGCAACGGAATAACTACGGATTTTGACGGTAAATTTTCTTTGAAAGCAAACAAAGGAGATGTTTTAATGATGAGTTATATTGGATTTGAAACTAAAGAATTAAAAATTACAGAAAAAGAAAACAACATAACTCTTCTTATGGATGAAGCTGTATTGGGTGGTATGGTTGTGGTTGGATATGGGGTTATAGATGAAAGTGAAACAAAATACGTTTACTCTCCTGAAGAATTAGAACGTAAAAAGCAAAACAAATTTAGAAGATCCAATAGTTTAGAGTTTTACAAAAAACAGCACAAAGCTCATAGACAAAAAATAAAAAATGGTGATATTGAACGCAGCAGCATTGGAAAGTTCTTTTACAAAATCACTTCTATTTTTAGGTAAGCCTTTTGCTTTGCAAATACGCCCGTGCAAGGGGTAGTAACGGAAAGCCCACAGTGAGGCACGAACGAGGACTCGTAGTGGATAACCCGACCCGGTTCCTGAACTTGTTTCAGGATGAGGGAAGCGCCCTAAATCTTATAAATTATTCTTTGCCTGAAACTTAAAGAATGCGCGCGAAACGGGAATAAACATTAAACCAATGATTATAAACAAAATAAAGGCGTTTTGTAAATTAAAAGCTTGGGCTAAATACCCAATGAGCGGTGGCCCTATAAGCATGCCTACAATACCGTAGGTAGTTACTATGGAAATTGCCATTCCGGGTGAATATTTTTTGGAAGTTCCTGCCAACGATAAGGTAACGGGGAAAATGGCCGCTGTACCAAAACCCACAAAACAGAACCCCAACAAAGCTGACCAAAAAAATGGAAAAATAACCGCTATAGCGATACCCGACGCTATTAATACCGCACTTAGTATGTACATTTTTTGCAAGCCAAATTTAACCACAAGCTTATCGCAAAAAAACCGCGAAAGTGCCATGGTGGTCATAAACATTAAATAACCGTAGGTGAAGATTTCTTCGTTTACAACATCTTTAAAGTAAACCCCACTCCAATCGAACATACCACCTTCGCAAATGGCTCCAAAAAATATAAGGACGCCTAAATACAAAATAAACGGGTCTGGTTTTCCGAAAATAAGTTTATTCCCTGTGGTAGATTTATCGTCTTTTATGGTAAATTGAAAGGTTACAAATGCTATAATTAATGCTGCAATTGAAATACTTAACAAATGTATTTGAATTGATACATCCATTTTCACCATCAACGTTGAAAAAGCAACACCTATTAAACCACCCGTACTCCATAACCCATGAAAAGCACCTACCACACGCTTTTCGAACTTTTTCTGTAAGGTAATGGATTGCGTGTTTACCGAAATATTTAATATACGCATGGAAAATGAAAATAAACATACCGATGCTACCAACAAAAACGGTGTGGTTGCAAAACCAATGCATGTTAAAGCTATTGAAAAGAAAATAAATGATACGATAAGCGGTATACGACTATCGAATTTTGAGACCAACCAACCCGAAATTGGCAAACCTAACAAAGAACTTATAGGCATTGCCAATAGAATGGTACCGAGTTGGGCTTCATTCAAATTAAAAAATTCTTTAATGGTCGGAATACGTGATGCCCAAGATGCAAAACAAATACCGGATAGAAAAAAATATATACTTAATGCAATGCGCTGCTTTTGCCTTAACTCCATTGGTGATACTATAATTTACCTTTATAAAAACACGAAATACGCTGTATTTTTAAAATGCAAAAATAGTGTAACGCTTTGGTTTTATCTTATAAAAAGATATTAATAATGCACAGGGTTTTGGGTGCATGGGCAATTGCTTATAGGTAGTATCTCATTAAGTGTGTAAAGTTTATTTTTTGATTAGTTTTCAATTTTAACCATAGACATATTAGCATTGTATGGAGTACTTCCTTTAGATTGCATAGCATTTCTTGCATTGTTTATGTCATCAAATTTCTCATAGTAAATATAATATTTACTTGTAGCTACATCGTAAAAGAAGTTAATATTGTTTTGTCCTGCTGCTACTGCCTTAGTTAAAAACTCATCTCTTTTAGCAACATCACTATGTACTGCTAGCACCAAATAATAACCACTTTCAACATTTCTAATATCTTTAACAATTTTAATATTGTCGCTTTGTGCATCACCAAAATCAAAATCTTCTTTCTTAAGCGGAACTGCACTTGTTTCAGTGAATTTCTTGATTTGTTCAAGAGCTAATTTATCTTTATTATATCTATCTTGCTCGTTATCGTAAGCAGCACGTTTTATACGGCGTTTACGTTCAATTTCTGTCGCTATTTTAATGCTTTCCAATTCTGACACCAAAGTTTCTTTAGAGCGCTTAGCTTTTGCTTGTGCTTCTTTAAGTATAAGAATTTCATTTAGATAAATCATGTTTACAGAATCCTCTTCATTTGGAACTTTTTTAAGTCTTTCTTTATACAAGTTTTCTAATTCTTTTATTTTTAAATCTTGCGATTTTATAATGTCATCAATTTCAATTGTTAAAGATTCTAACGCTGCATTTTCTGCCGATACACTTTTAAATGGTTTTGGTTCTTTATAAATACCTTGTTCGCTTAAATCGTTTTCCTCTTTTAAATCTTTTAAGTCTTTCTCTCTATTTGCTACGGTTTCGTTAAGTTTTATTAATAACTCTTCTTGTTTTATTTTGGAATCTGTAGCTAATTTTGATAAATTGTTCATAGCGATACCTGTAGCATCCGTTGGTACTAAAATTAAAGCAGCGTCTAATTCTTCTTGCTTAATTTTTGCTTCTTGTTCTGCCTTTATTCTAGCTGCTTCTTCAGCTTTAGCTTGAGCCTCTTGCGCTAATTTAACTCTAGCGGCTTCTTCGGCTTTGGCTTTAGCTTCTTCTGCTAGTTTAATTCTGGCTTCCTCTTCTGCTTTAGCCTTAGATTCCTGTGCTAGTTTAATTCTAGCAGCTTCTTCGGCTTTGGCTTTTGTTTCTTCCACAAGTTTAACTCTAGCGGCTTCTTCGGCTTTGGCTTTAGCTTCTTCCGCTAGTTTAATTCTGGCTGCTTCCTCTGCTTTAGCCTTAGCTTCTTGCGCTAGTTTAACTCTAGCGGCTTCTTCGGCTTTGGCTTTAGCTTCTTGCGCTAGTTTAACTCTAGTAGCTTCTTCAGTTTTGGCTTTAGTCTCTTCTGCAAGTTTAATTTTGGCTTCTTCATCAGCTTTAGTTTGAGCTTCTTGTGCTAACTTAATATTAGCTGCTTCTTCCGCTTTGGCCTGAGTATCTGTAGTTTGTTTAGATTTAGCAGCTTCAATCGATTGAAGTCTAGCTGCTTTTTTAGCTTCCAATTTAGCTAATGCTTCAGCTCTAGCCTGTTTTTTCGATTCTGCAATGGCTTCTCTATCTACTTTTCCGCCATTAGATGTATTTCGTTTTGATGAGGTACTTCTTGATTTTCTTGCTGGTGAAATTAAGGCAACATCATCTTCGTCTTCATCACCATAATTATATCTGTATTTTTTATTGAATCTAAACGCTAAAGTAATTTCGTGCGAATTTCCAAAAGTTGACAAGTCCCCCACTTCCTTTTCAAAATTATATTCCAAAGCAATTTGACTTGTAATATTTAGTCCGATGCCTGCCGACATACCATATAACGTATTGTAGCCTGCTTGTCCCCAAATACCTTTTGCTGTGGTAAGCATCATGATACCGGAAAGTACGGTTTGTTCTTTTTTAAATTCAGACCGAACTAACCCTGAAAACTTACTGTTATCAAAAAAACCACGACTATCTACATAGCCCGTATACATAATGTGCCCTTGAATACTCTGTTCTGGGTTTTCTTTAAGTATTTGTGATGTTTTTAAATTATAGGTTACTATATTATTCAATGAAACCCCAAAATCAAAAAAGGTAGTACCGTAGTTAATTCCGGGGTTTACGGTAATCAACATGTTTGAAGGAATGTTTTGCAATGACGGATCAGGAAAGTTTGTAATTACGTTTCCTTCGTTTATTCCACTTTTATAAAACCCTAAGTTCATTCCAAAAGTTAAGTTACTATCTCTATCTAAAACAGCATTGTAAGCATAATTTATAACGCCTCCAAAAGTGGTTAATACACCATAATTTTGCTGAAACAAACCAATACCAACTCCTGTATTTTCTGAAAATCTGCCCGAATAGCTAAATAGATAGGTTTGTGGAGCATTTTCAAACTGAACCCATTCGCGTTTATTAGTGAAACTCAAATATTTGTTCTGCTCTCTTACAAGACTAAAAGTTGGGTTGATTGCGTATTTGTTGAATTTTAAAGAATTTCTAACGGGTAATTTAAAAGCAACAACACCATCCTCTTGTTGAGCATGGAGTATCTGTGCAGCACAGATAAATGTTACTATATACAACAAACGCTTTATCATGTTATTTAACAACGGTTATGGAGCCTTTTTTTATTTTGTTATTTGAAGTTGTGATGATATAGTAATAAACAGGATTTGTAGCGTTAAAATCAATTTGATTCTCTGGCCAATTGTTTTGATAATCGTTTGTTTGAAGTACCACTTTCCCTTGAGAACTTAATATAACCACTTGCGTATTGGTACCTGCTACATATTCTTGTGGAAGAACCCAAGTATCATTAATACCATCATTATTCGGACTTATTAAATTAGGTATCTTTGCCACATCGGGAAAGGGTTCTGATATTGAAAAAACATGTTCAGCTGAAGCTATACAACCATCAGTTTGGGTAACGATTACTTTATAATTTCCCATTTCAGAAGCTTCAAAACTATTACTAGAAGCACTTGGTATAATGGTTTCATTAAAATACCATTCAAATTCTGGATTACTGGCATCTGTAGTTACGGTAACTTCCAAGGTTTCACCAGTTGCAATGGTATTAAACTCTGGCACATCTATACTACTTGTAAATCCGCTATTTTCAAGATTTATGGATGCATTTGTAGTACAGCTTCCTAAATTAACTGTTACAGAGTAAGTTGCCGCTTCATTTGTTACATACATTTGGCTGGTAGCTCCCTGTATTTCTGTACCATTTTTGAACCATTTATAGCTATTTCCGTTTATAGCACTTAATGTAGTAGCGCCTTCGCTTGAACAATAAGGATTTCCTAAACTAGAACTAATTGAAAATGCTCCACTGGTTGAAGCTTCACTAACCGTTACACGATTTGAATACGAATCTGAAGTACAAGTGCCATAATTTGTTCTTGCAAAATAAGTTCCGGGAGTGCTTACCGATAAAGTTTCGCCTGAAGCAACAAATACATTGGTATTTGTTGCTTCATTAACTTTATACCAATTAAAAGTAAGTGATGGGTATTTTAATGGTGAATCGTTATCTCCTGTTCCTGGATTATCTATAGTTAGCAAATAACTACCTCCAGCGCAATAAGCACCCGTTGCAATTAAATTATTGATTGTAAATGGTGTATCCTGCAATTTATAATATGCTGCAAATGCATTAGATGGGACACTACTTGCTATTGGAGCAGTGCTTTTAATTCTAATTTTATAAGCTTCACCAGCTGTTGTAGTAGGTAAAGAAAAACTTAAAGTTGCAGGTGAAGTTGTAACACTTCCTTGAGCCGATGTGTATATAACTGTAGGATTTGTAAAACTACCTGTATCGTCCGACAATTCTATAATAAATTGATTCGTTCCACTTAAAGCTGTATCTGGCGAAAAAGTAAACGTTGTGTTATAGGTATTGAAAGAAGGACTCGCACACGCCTGACTAAAACCCAAACTAGGCTTACCAATAACCAGTTGAGCATTAATAGTTTCAACTGAAAAGAATACAAAAAAAACAACAAAGTTGATTAGTGTAAAGTTCTTCATGCGATATTGTTTTCTTTTTAAAATAAAACTTATAGAAACTTTTATCGTTATCAAACCTTAATTACAAAAGAATTTTAATTCTTTAGGGCGAAAAAGGAAAGTAAAGGACCTAGAGTTTCATCAACTAAATAGCGTGTTTTCTTTATTAGCTTAGTTTTCGTTAATTCTCAAATCTTCTTTGGCATAAACAGCATCTTTTGAAGCTATTATTTTATTAATTCGCAATCTAAAATCTGGTCGTTTTTCATTTGCAAAATCAATAAACGTTTCTGCATTATTGCTTTTAGAATACACATTAAAAAACGAACTGTTACCATACCAGTTTTCTAAATCTTCATTATTAGAATCGTTTTCAACAAAAATATTTCCTTTACAATTATTGAAGTACATATTGGCAAACTTGATTTTTTCTAAATTTTGCTGGTTGATATGAATGGTGCTCTCTAACAATACTGCGGGGTTAAATCCAGAAATTACACTTTTATTCATATCTAAATTAGCATTTTGACCTACATAAACAGCCTCTTTTACCAATCCCTTTTCTATATCAGACTTTAAATTTTCACTATCATTTAGAAAGGTTAAGTTTTTTGCTTCTACATTGGTTGCCTTTTTAGTAAAATCTACTTCCTCCTTTTTATCATACGATGCAACCTGTAAACATCTGGCTGCTGAACTACTTGAAACATAAGGTGATCTGATAGCTAATGAATTATCTATTTTACATTGTGATCCATAATTGAATTTAAAATCGTTACTGTTCGATCTGTACGACACAAATTTATTTAAGCAAACATCGCCACCCCATACTTCGAAAGAGTCTCCTGCTGAATAGCTTACCATTATATTTTCTAAAATTGTTTTGTTTCCAACACATGCCAATAATAAACCATTGAAATAATCATCATTTTTAATTCTTTTTCCTGCAAATTCAATTCTTACATATCTTAAAATACCTGAATTACTTTCTACATTTGTGCCTCCAAAATTTGTATTACCATATGCAGATTGAGATAAATCGGTATAAAAAGAAGCTACTGAACCATTACCAAACTTATTAGTTGGCGCATCACCTAAAATAATAATTCCACCCCAATCTCCAGATCTTTTAATACCGCGATTTGATGTGAAAATAATAGGATCTGTTTCTAAACCATCTGCAATAATTTTTGAACCTTTAGCAATGGTTAAAGATGCCTTTGATGCAAAATCACCAATAATAACTGTACCTGGTTCTATAAAAAGTGTTGCGTTATTTGTTACAAAAACATTACCGAGCAACATGTAAGTTTCCCTCTTGTATAGTTTTGTGTCTTTATCAATATTACCCGCCAATATTTGTGTAGGTTCATCATATTGTTTTTGGTTTGGTTTAAACTCTGTCCAGTTGTACAACCAATTATTACCTCCTATAATTCCCTTTTCCTGTTGTGCATAGACATTCCCAATTATAAAGAGACCTATTAATACTATTTGAGTAAAGTTTTTCATAACGATATTTTTTTATTAAAACTGAATAAGATTTTTCTACGAATTAGTTATCAAATTTATACAAATATTCCATGAAATACCAAATATTTCGCCAAAATACACAAAATAAGTAATTTTACAGATAAATTTTATCGACGAAATGCACTTTTAACAGATTAAAAACGTGTTTTTATACAAAAAATCAAACTTTTCTAATTTTAAAAGCAATTAGAACAATTTAATAATTGCTAAGGTTTAGGTAATTTGAAGAAAAAAAAATCAACCTTAAAAATTTAAGATTGATTTAAATATGGTAACTAAATATTATTTGATACTTATTTGGTCTAGCTGAAATTTATTTTTTAATTATACGCACTGTATTCATGCAAAGATTTCATTATTTCTTCATAAAAAATAATTGCAGAAACTAATTTACTAGTGTCCGAATATGGCAATATTCTAGTTTGAAATTCATTGGTAGCTTCTAAATAATCATCAGTAGCTTCAAACTGGTTATCTAATATTTTTCTATTATCACTATCATTAGGAATTCCTAAAGTAGACATAGTAATGCCTGGTTTTGTAGCAAATGCTATATACGGTAGTGTTTTAATCAACACCTCTATACGTTCCATATAAAGAGTCAATAATTCGCCTTTTTGCATGCGTTCCAACTCTTCCTTTTTATGGTACTTTTTTATAGCTACTTTTTCACTAATAATGCTTTTGGGCTCATTCTTTTTTTGTGCAAAACTTACACCCGCCATTAAAAATAAAACAACACTAAATAGAATAATTTTTGTTTTCATACTTACGATTTAGGGGTTCAAAAAACAAATCTATGCAATTAATCGTTAAAAACAAGCGTTTAATCGAATTTTTTCTTGTATTTTTTTGTTCTATGATTCAGAAAAGTAAAAACAATCACGTATTTACACACTAACACCTATTAATAGTAGCAGTGAAAATGTATTAAATATAAGATAATGAGTTACTTGCTGATGTAAAAAAGGGATCTATTATTTTTAGCATCTTAAGCAACATATATTCTAATCTCTGATTATTTAAAAATATAATGCTTGATCAACAAAAAACCAATTAAACTTTTATGAATATTTTTTTCTTAAAAAGGACATATCCCATTCCCATATAAAATAATACGACTGTTAAAGCATAAAGAAGCGACGACATTTTTTCAGAAAAAAATGAATTGACAAACAAAGAATTATATAAATAAGAATGAAGATTACTATTCTTACCTATGTTAGTTAAGTAAAAAGATTTTGATATAAAACTGGAAAGAAAATAAATAGTTATAGCGTTCATGCCAACATACTTAAAGATTGATCCAAACTTTAATTTTAAAACATCCGTTAAGTAATAAATTATTGCAAGAATTAATGTTGCCCAACCACTTGTAACCAATACAAAGCTACTGCTCCATATTGCTTTATTAATTGGAAAATAAATATTAAGCAAGTATCCTAATAAGAAAAGCAAAACAGCTATTAAAACGAGTTTTAATACATTATTGTGAAGCGTTGTAAGCACCTTGCCTATTAAAATTCCAGAAATACATGAAGCTATTGATGGAAAAGTGCTTATTAGCCCTTCAGGGTCATAATCGGGTTGCCACATATGCTTTCCTAAAATTTTTAAATCAATATAATTTGCCCAATTGTTTGACGCTTTATTAAATGTTGGTTGCGTTCCGTCAGGGAATGGAACAAAACCTAAAAGCAACCAATAACCAATTAATATGGTTACTGAAATACCTAACAATGTTTTCCAATTGCAATTAAGAAACAATATTGAAGATACTAAAAAGACAATCCCAATACGCTGAAGCACTCCTGTGATTCTAAACGTTTCAAAACTATCAAAAAAAGGAAAATAGGGTAAAAACAAGTTGAGAAATAATCCTAAACCTATCAGTTTTAAACTTCTAATAACAATTTTAAAATAAGTGGATTTAGCATTGGGTTTATTTTGATAGGCGTAAAATATTGAAATACCCACTATGAATAGAAAAAACGGAAATATTAAATCTGTTGGTGTTAATCCATGCCATTCCGCATGCAATAAAGGTGGATAAACATAGCTCCAAGAACCTGATGTGTTAACCAGAATCATAGCTACTATTGTAAATCCACGTAAAATATCAACCGCTTCAATTCGCTTATTCATTGTGAAATAGCTATGCTTTTTTTAGTCCAACCTTATGCCCCCAAAAAGCATAATATAAAATGATGATATAACAAGGAAGTAAAATCCAATACCCTTTTGTAGCAGCTTCTGCTGAAGCCAATACGCTATCCATTCCTTGGGCTATCAAATCGGTTTTATTATTGTCCACAAGTTTACCGTATAATGGTGGAATAATGGCTCCTCCAGAAATTGCCATAATAAGTAACGCCGATGCTGTTTTAGTAAATTTACCGAGCCCTTTTAATGTTAAAGGCCATATTGCAGGCCATACTAAAGCATTTGCAATTCCTAAAGCAGCTACAAAAAGTACAGAGGTCAATCCACTCGAAAATACAATACAAAAGGTTAAAACAACACCTAAAAAAGCACTGGCTTTTAAGGCTAAAGATTGCGATATATATTTAGGTATTAAAAAGACACCTAAAGCATAAGTGCCCACCATTGCAAGTAAGGTAAATAAGGTAAAAAACTTTGCCTGACTAACCGGAATATCTAATGAAATACCGTAAGAAATAATAGTGTCTCCAGCAATAACTTCAACACCTACATAAACGAACAATGCCAACACTCCCAACCATAAATGTGGAAATTGAAAAATACTTGTTTTTACTGTTTCTCCTGGTTTGGAAGCTTCAATAGGTTCTGCCTCTACATGTGGCAACGGTGCTTTTCTTATTAAAACACCCAAAATAAATAACACAATAGCCATAACAATATATGGTGTTACAACACTGTCTGCCATTATATCTAATAAATCTGTTTTTTCAGAATCAGAAACGGTAAGCAATTGATCTTTTATTTTATCGATACCAGATAACAATAGGGCTCCAAAAATAACCGACCCCAATGCACCTGCTACTTTATTCGCAATGCCCATAATCGCGATACGTTTAGCAGCACTTTCAATAGGTCCTAAAATAGTAATATAGGGGTTTGAAGCTGTTTGTAACAAGGTCATGCCTGCTCCTTGAATAAAAATGGCCAATAAAAACATCCAATAAGTTCTTGCTTCCGCAGCTGGTATAAAAATTAAAGCGCCTAATCCCATAACAATTAAACCTAAGGACATCCCTTTTCTATAACCAATTTTATTGATAATGTACGATGCAGGTAACGCCATAACTACAAAAGAAATATAGGAAGCAGACGCCACTAAATACGATTGCGCATCGGTTAACTCGTTTATGGTTTTCATAAATGGAATTAAAGCTCCATTAATCCATGTTACAAATCCGAAAATAAAAAATAATCCAGCGATTATCATGATTGGCACTAAAGTGCTATTTTTTGGTTGAGGCGACTGTTGAGTGGTATTCGACATAATGCTTTTAGTTAATTTTAAGTAATATTATAATTGGGTTTAGTTTTCTAAATCTTCGTTGGTGTTTAAAATTCGTTCTTTGGTTTGTTTTAAATAGTTTCGCCCAATGGGGATTCTTCTATTTGCAATTTCAATAGTATTGCCTTCAATGGCTGAAATTTTATTTATGGAAATAGTATATGACCGATGTACTCTTAAAAAATTGGACAATGGTAATTCCTCAGTAATAGCCGTAAGTGATTTGTGTACCACATAATCACCTATTTTTGTTATTACTTTTATGTAATCTTTAAGACTTTCAATATAAAGAATATCATTCAAATTTATTTTCAACAACTTTTTATCTACTTTTAAAAAAATATGGGGTTCCTGTTGTAAACTTGTATCTCCAACAGCATTGTTGGTATATAATTGTTGATATATTTTATTGATGGATTTTAAAAATCTGTCAAACGGAATTGGTTTTACTAAATAATCTAACACATTCAATTCAAAACTTTTTACAGCATACTCTCTATAGGCCGTTGTAATGACTATCAATGGCTTGGAATTTAAATTTTCTATAAAAGAAAACCCTGTCATTTGAGGCATATTTATATCTAAAAAAATAACATCCACTTTTTCTTTTTCTAATAAGGAGTATGCTTTTATGGGGTTATTAAAAGTACCTACAACCTCAAAATGATCAAAGTTTTTTAAATGATTTTCAATGACACTAATAGCTAATTGTTCATCATCTATTATTACGCATTTTATTTTCATCTGTTTTTATTTTTTTAGTAATAATATGACTTTCTAAATTAAAAATATCAAGTATTCTTAAACTTTAGTCTTGTTCATTTTGTTTCACAGGAATCTTTAAATACAAGTTATAAGTTTCACCTTCAACTTTAGATTCTAAAACAAAATCGTTTGCAAATAATAATTTTAATCGTCGTTCCGTATTCTTGATACCAATACCTTGCTTACTTTTTTGGTTTGAGTTAGGGCTAAAACTGTTTGCAAGTTTAAATTCCAAATAATTTTCTTTTGAAACTTCAAAACTCATGTTAATTTTTACTTTTTCGTTTTCCTTTAAACCATGTTTAAAACAATTTTCAACAAAATTTAAAAACAAAAGCGGGGGCACTTCTACATTTTCAATATTTCCGGTAATGTCCATTTCTAAATCAATCCTGTCTTTAAATCGAATCTGTTCAATATCAATATAATTGTTTAAATGCTTGATTTCCTCAAACAAACTTGCTTTAGAGCTCTTTACTTCATATAATACATATTGCATTAAATCGGACAATTTAATAACCAACCTTGGAGCTTCGTCCGATTTTGTTAAGGTCAAAGCATACAAACTATTTAAGGTATTAAAAAAGAAATGGGGCTGTATTTGAGCTCGTAAAAATTTAAGCTCTGTACTTAATTGAAGTTTTGCCAATTCCTCATTTCGTTTCAATTCAATAGGCCAATCAATCAATAATTTAATAGCGGTAACAAAACCCAAAACATAAAGTTCACCTAATACAACTGCTATAATATGATTGGTTTCTAGAAATTTTCCTGCTTTTTCTGCTTCTGGCCATATTTCTTTTGTAACCAAAAGGTAATTCAATCCGGTTCTTACCAAATAAACCAAAATCAACATTAAAACTACCGATGCAATGTATTTTTGATATTTCTTCCTTAAAATATATTTGGGTATTAAATAGTATACATTAATATATACTACAATAATATGTATAGGAAACTCAACTAAATTTGATTTGAATGAATACCAATAATCATCAAAATAGCTCCCCCACCTTACTACATTAAAGGTGAAATAACCCAACCAAAATAGTACATGATATTTTGCAGGGATGTTATGACGGATATTTTTACTGAATATAATAATAACTGTTTCTTTAAGATTAAAACATTAATAATAAATCGTTAAATATGAAGCAATTTTAGGAATATAATATCAAAATAACAATTATATTGTTGATTCTTTATTTTAAGAAATCACTTATCGACCATTATCCGTTGTCTATGTGTAAAATCCCGTCGTTTAGATATTTTTTTTTAAAACTATTTTTTTAATAAATAATATTGATTCAAATTAACTCATTAAAATAATCAAATTATGAAACAAACCTTACGAACTATCTTCTTGTTTTCTTTTTTATTATTCACTGCTCAAGTAACTTTTGCGCAGGAAAAAGAAATTACAGGAACGGTTACTTCTAAAGCTGATGGCATTCCTCTACCTGGGGTAAATGTATTGGTTGAAGGAACTACCACTGGCGCTCAAACAGATTTTGATGGCAATTACAAACTTATTGCTTCTGTTGGAGACATTTTATCATTTTCTTACATTGGAATGACAAGTATTCAAATTACTGTTGGAGCGTCTAATGTAATTAATGTACAATTAGCAGAAGATGCTCAGCAACTAAACGAAGTTGTTGTTACGGCATTAGGTATTAAAAAGGAAAGAAAAACACTTACCTACTCTGCCCAAGATGTTAAAGGTGACGATTTAACTAGAGTAAAACAAACCAACCCAGTTAATAGTTTATCTGGAAAATCGGCTGGATTGACTATTACCAGAAGTTCATCTGGCGTGGGTGGTGCTACAAAAGTTGTTTTAAGAGGAAACTCTTCTACAAGTAACAACGACCCGCTTTATGTTATTGACGGTGTTCCAATGCTTAATAGCGGAAATGGGCAAAATGGCGAAGAACCAGGAACCAGTATTTTTGGTAGTCAAATTGGAAACAGAGATGGTGGAGACATTACATCGCTTATTAATCCAGATGATGTTGAAAGCATGACCGTACTTAAAGGAGCTTCGGCTGCAGCATTATATGGTAGTCAAGGTGCCAATGGTGTTATTTTAATTACAACAAAAAGTGGTAAAGAAGGTGTGCTTAAAGTGAATATAAATTCAACGTTTACTGTTGATGAGGTTATTTCGTTACCTAAGCTTCAAACGCAATACCAATCGCCATCTGTAGGACAAGCCATTGCCGAAAATGGTAGAGTAACCAACCCTAAATCTTGGGGTGCCAAAACCAGCGGTTTATCTAATACAGTAGACGATTTTTTCCAAACAGGCTATACGGCAACACAAGCGCTTTCATTAAGTGCTGGTACTAAAAAGGCTCAAACCTATTTCTCGTTTGCCAATACTTCTGCAAATGGCGTGATGCCAGAAAACAGATTAAACAGAAATGTTTTGAACTTACGTGAAACCGCTGCTTTTTTGGATAATAAAATTGAGGTTTCTGCAAACATTAGTTTGTCCGACCAAAGAATTTGGAACCGCCCAACCAACGGTTTATATTCAAATGCTTTAACTGGTTTATACTTAAACCCTGTTGGAATTGATTTAAATACTTATAAAAATAAGTTTGAATATTTCAATACTGCAACTAATATGATGGACCAATACGCAACGTCTTTTGATGAAAATATTCAACAAAACCCATATTGGATTATTAACCGTAACCGCAGTAAAGATATTGTTCAAAGGGTACTAGCAAGTGTAAGCGCGAAATATCAAATTACCAATAATTTCTCTTTACAATCTCGTGGAAGTTTTGATAAATCATTCTTCACATTCGATAAAAGAATGTATGCCGGTAGTGATTTAACCTTTGTACCAACAACAGGACGATACATTCTTGAAAAAACAGAAAACACGCAACAATATTTAGATTTAATTGCAAACTATTCTAAAAACATTTCTGAGGACCTAGAGTTTGGTTTAACCTTAGGAACAAGTTTAACAAAATATTCAACAGGCGATCAAATTTTATTAGATTCAGGACCTGAAGGATTAAAGTTCCCTAACGAATTTACTATCGCAAATTTTGAATCTTCAAATGGAATTGCTCAAAAAGTATCAAATAGAGAGGTACAATCTGTTTTTGGAGCTGCTAATTTTGGATATAAAGGCATGCTATATTTAGACATTACAGGAAGAACCGATTGGTCATCAACTTTAGTAAACACTGCTTCAAGCTCATTCTTTTATCCTTCTATTGGTTTAACAGGTATATTGACCGAAATGTTTGAAATGCCAGAATCTGTATCATTCTCAAAAGTACGTGTATCTTATGCCGAAGTAGGTAAAGATATTCCAGCCTTTGCAACCATTCCATTAAGAACTATTGGAACTACAGGTTCTGGAGGGACAATTGGTTCTGCAAACCAAGCAACATTTGCACCTAGAGAAGGTGAAACTTTAAAACCAGAAAACCAAAAATCGTTTGAAATTGGTACAGAATGGCGTTTTATTAACAACCGTTTAGGTTTAGATTTGACGTACTACAGTTCGAATACAGAAAATCAAATATTCTTTATTGCTGCACAACCTAATATTCAGGGGTATGTTCAAAACATCGTGAATGCTGGAGAAATTTCGAACAAAGGTATTGAGCTTGTTTTAAATGCTAAACCAATAGAGAGTAGCAATTTAAAATGGAATACCGCTTTAAACTTTGCAACTAACGAAAATAAGGTGGTTTCTGTACATCCATCGCTTGATAACGGTGAAGCTATTTTAACAGCTCCTGGAGTTAATGGTTATGGATATTCCTTAGTTGAAGGTGAAGATTTTGGAAGTATCAGAGGACGTTCAATTAAAAGAAATGCAGACGGTTTACCTTTAGTAACCGACGATGGTTCTGGAAGTTTAACTATTGAAGCTACAGATTTTGAAACTATTGCTCATGCACAACCAGACTTTACATTAGGATGGAACAATACATTCGACTTTAAAAATTTCTCTTTAAACTTTTTAATTGATGGAAAATTTGGTGGCGATGTTGTGAGTGTTACCGAAGCTGTAAACGATTTTTACGGTGTATCTCAAGCATCGGCAAATGCCAGAAACACTAATGGCGGTATGGTAAACGTGGTTACAACTGGTGGTACTGCTGCTCAAATGACGGCTCAAGATTACTATACAAAAACAGGTGGTAGAGCAGGTTTGTTAGGTGAGTATGTGTATGATGCTACAAACATTAGTTTAAGAGAGCTTTCTGTAGCTTACACCTTGCCTAACCCCGGAAAATATTTCGAATCTGTAAGATTGTCATTAATTGCTAATAACCTATTCTTTATTTATAAAGATGCGCCTTTCGATCCTAATATTGCGGCTAGTACAGGTATTGGTTTACAAGGTGTTGATATTTATGGACAACCATCTACTAGAAATATAGGATTAAACATAAACGTAAATTTCTAAGAAAATGAAAAATATATTAAAATACTTTCTAATAGCTCTTGCATCAGTTGGTTTAGTGGATTGTACTGGCGACTTTGAAGCCATCAACACCAATCCGCACGGAATTACCGAAGAGAGTTTAACACAAATGAACAACAACGTTGGTAATGAATTTGGCCCCATGTTTTTAAATGTGTTCAATGTAACACCAGCATGGAATTACCAATTACAACAAAACCTTATTGGCGATGTATACTCGGGTTATATGACGCCTCCAACCCCTTTTGCAGGAAATGTAAATAACATGACATATGCTTTAGTAAATGGATGGAATGGATTTCCTTGGGCCGATGCCTATGGAAATGTAATGCCACAAGCATTAAATGTTAAAAATGCTGTAGAATTGGGTGGAGATCCTAATGGAATCAAATTTGTTCATTTAGCAAACATTATTAAGGTGACAGCAATGCATCGTGTGTCTGATATTTATGGTCCTATTCGTTATACAAAATTTAATGATTTTGCTACAACAGGACAATACGATCCACAAGATGTTGCTTATCAAGCCTTTTTTGATGATTTAGCTGCCGCAATAGATGGTTTAGAACCTTTTGTAACAGATGTACAATTTGAACCTTTCGATATGTCTGCTTTTGGTGGCAATATCGCTAAATGGAGAAAATTTGCTAATAGTTTAAGGTTGCGTTTAGCAATGCGTGTTGTAAAAGTAAATCCAACTTTAGCCAAAACACAAGGAGAATTGGCTTTAGCGAGTAATGCAGGCCTATTGACTTCTGAAAATATGGTTATCAACACAGGTTTCCCTCACCCAATTGCAGAAATTAGTGGGTCTTGGGGAGATATTAGAATGAGTGCTGAAATGGAATCCATACTAACCGGATATAACGATGGAAGAATTGAAACTTATTTTAACCCTTCTGCCGATGCTTCATTAGCTGGAGATTATAAAGGTATTAGAATGGGGATTGATATTAGTGCCAAAGGTCAGTATGGTGATCATTCTTCTATTGGAAAAGTTATCAATGGACAAACTCTAACATGGATGACTTCAGCTGAAGTATTGTTTCTAAAAGCTGAAGCTGCTTTAAGAGGGTGGTCTGGTGCAGGAACTGCCAAAGCAAACTACGAAGCTGGTGTAACAGCATCGTTTGCACAACATAATGTGTCTGGTGTTTCAGCTTATTTAACTGATAACACAAGCACTCCCGCTGCTTTTGTTGATGCTTTGAATCCTGCAAACAACATCGCCTATGCGAGCAATGTAAAAATAGCATACAATGATGCAGGAAGTAACGAAGCGCAATTAGAGCAAATTATAACTCAAAAATGGATTGCTATGTTCCCTGATGGACAGGAAGCTTGGAGTGAATTTAGACGTACGGGATACCCAAGGATTTTTCCTGTAGTAGTTAATAATAGTGCAGGAAAAATTGATACCAATATTCAAATTAGAAGAATCAATTTTGTTGAAAACGAATTAAATACTAACGGGGCTAATGTAGCCGCTGCAGTTGGTTTTTTAGGTGGCCCAGATACTGGTGGAACTCGCTTATGGTGGGATAAAGCTGGATCAAATTTTTAATAAGAATAGTTTTTCATACTATTAGTTTAGTTTCCAAAACAAGCGGAAATTCACTTTCCGCTTGTTTTAAAAAAATCAAATAAAAATATATTATGAGTGTAGATATTCCTAACTACTTGGATATAAGTTATAAAGAACCTGGCAAATTTGAAGAAACACGTTATGAAAAAATCCATAATGTTATTGTAGAGTCTTCAACCGAGGGTTCATTAATTGTAGCAAAAGAAATAGCCGATTTAATCAAAGCTAAACAAATTTCCAAATCGCATTGTGTACTTGGTTTAGCAACAGGATCTTCACCTATAAAAGTTTACGAAGAACTTGTTAGAATGCATAAAGAGGAAGGTTTAAGTTTTTCCAATGTTATATCATTTAATTTGGATGAATATTATCCAATGGATAAAAACAATATTCAGAGTTACTACTATTTCATGCATGAACATCTTTTTAATCATGTTGATATTTTACCTGAAAACATTAACATTCCAGATGGTACAGTAAGCCTTGAAGATTTATATCAGTACTGTATAGATTATGAAATAAAAATTAAATCCCTTGGTGGTCTTGATTTTCAATTATTGGGAATTGGAAGAACGGGGCATATTGGGTTTAACGAACCAGGGTCCCATTTTAATTCAGGAACCAGAAGTATCACACTGGACCATATTACCCGCGTGGATGCTGCACCTTCTTTTTTAGGCATTGATAATGTACCAAGAAAAGCCATTACTATGGGTGTGGGCACGGTACGAAGTGCGAAACGCATTGTGTTATTAGGTTGGGGAATCAGTAAAGCCGAAATACTAAAAAAAACTATTGAAGGTAACATTACTTCTCATGTACCTGCTACCTATTTACAAGAGCATAACAACACTACTTTTGTATTGGATAAAGGTGCGTCATCTGAATTAACGCGTATCAAAACACCATGGATTGTAACCTCATGTGTGTGGACAGATACTTTAAAGTTAAAAGCCGTTGTTTGGTTAAGCGAGTTAACAGGTAAACCGTTTTTAAAATTAACAGACAAAGATTATAACGATAACGGTATGTCTGGTTTATTGGCAGAAGAAGGTTCTGCGTATCATTTAAACATTAAAATGTTTAATACCCTGCAACATACCATTACAGGATGGCCAGGTGGAAAACCAAATGCCGATGATACCAACAGACCCGAACGCGCCAGTATTCCTAAAAAACGTGTTATTATTTTTAGTCCGCATCCGGATGATGATGTCATTTCAATGGGAGGCACATTTGATAGATTGGTAGAACAAGGACATGAAGTACACATCGCATATCAAACCTCTGGAAATATTGCAGTTTCAGATGAAGAAGCTTTAAAATTTGCAGAAATATCCAAGGTGCTTAGTCCAGATTGCAAAGAGTCTGATACAGTAATAAAAACCCTAAATGAAAAAACGGGTAATGACATAGATTCAATAGAAGTACGCAAATTAAAAGGACTTATACGCCGAAGCGAATCTTTAGCAGCAACAAGATATTTAGGACTAACAGATAGTAACGTGCATTTTTTAGACCTGCCATTTTATGAAACAGGAGCTATTAAAAAAAACAATCTGTCGCAAGTCGACATTGATATTATGTGCAATCTAATTGAACGCATTAAACCACATCAAATTTATGCTGCGGGCGATTTAGCAGACCCACACGGAACGCACAAAGTGTGTTTAGATGCCTTGTTTGAATCGTTAGAAAGATTAAAACCAAACAAGTATATGGACGATTGCTGGGTATGGCTATACCGTGGCGCATGGCACGAATGGGAATCCTACGAAATAGAAATGGCGGTTCCTATGAGTCCAGATCAGGTTTTAAGAAAGCGACATGCTATATTTTACCACCAATCCCAAAAAGACGGTGTGATGTTTCAAGGAAATGACTCTCGAGAGTTCTGGGTTCGTGTAGAAGACAGAAATAGGCTTACCGCGAAAAAATACAACGTTTTAGGTTTAGCCGATTATGCAGCTATTGAAGCTTTTAAAAGATACCATTTTTAAGGAATGAAACCCCTGCCCTATCTTATAATTGCTTTTTTATGTTTGAGTTGTAGCAATAAAAAAACTTCTACTAATAAAGAAAGCGAGGTACAACATGATATAGTTGGTACTTGGAAAATGATTTATGCTGAAATTAAAAAAAACGATTCTTTAGAAGTAAAAAATTTATCGAAATCGAGTTTTATAAAAATTATAAACAACAGTCATTTTTCATTTTTTAATCAAGATGAATTAGACGCTAGAAATAGTTATGGAGGTGCAGGAACTTATTCAGTTAAGGGCAATCAATATGTTGAAACTCTAATCTATACTTCCGCTGAAGCTATACGAAATCATGTATTCACATTCACTATTAAAATAGCAGGAGACACCTTAATTCAATCTGGTATTGAAGAAGTTAAAAAGGCTGGTATAAAGCAAGAAATTATTGAAAAGTATATTAGAATTAATTAGTCTGCTTTTTAAAAGAATATTAAATAATGAAAAAAACATCTATAATCATCATCCTATTTATATTATTTCGCTTAGGCTGTTTTGCACAAAACAACTTAAAACAACATTATAATTTAATGCCATGGCCAAATGAAATTACTGAAAGCAATGCTAAGTTTTTGATTGATAGTGCCATTACGATCTCGATAATTGGTAAAGACCAAGGAAGAGTTCGTAATGCCTCTGTTAATTTTTTACGACGCCTTACCAATAGAACAGGTGTTTTTATAAATGAAGGATTTCCTATTAAAACCGGTAAAGGATCTATTAAAATTTCTTTTGAAACCATAGCAAAATTGTCTATTGATGATGACGAATCATATACTTTAAATATAAACGAACAAAATATTCAACTTACGGCAAAAACAGATGTTGGTATTTTAAGAGGTTTAGAAACTTTATTACAGTTAACAACCAATAACGAAACCAACTACTATTTTCCTGGAGTTACTATTACCGATGCTCCCAGATTTGTTTGGAGAGGATTAATGATTGATGCTGCACGCCATTTTCAGCCAGTAGATGTTATAAAACGCAATTTAAGAGCTATGGCTTCGGTAAAAATGAATGTATTTCATTGGCATTTAACCGACGACCAAGGTTTTAGGGTAGAATCAAAAACATATCCAAAATTACAAGAACTGGCTTCAGACGGATTGTACTACACCCAAAATCAAATAAAAGATGTGGTAAATTATGCGTCAAATTTAGGCATTCGCGTGATCCCTGAATTTGATGTTCCTGGACATGCTTCTGCAATTTTAACCGCTTACCCCGAACTTGGAAGCAAAGATGGATATAATTATGCCATTGAACGGTTTTCAGGTGTTTTCGACCCAACTATAGACCCTACAAAAGATATAACATATCAATTTCTTGAGAACTTATTTACAGAAATGACACCTCTTTTTCCTGATGACTATTTTCATATTGGTGGCGATGAAAACGAAGGAAAACATTGGAATGAAAACAAAAACATTCAAGCATTTAAACAAAAGCACAACTTAAAAACCAACCACGATTTGCAAACCTATTTTAATATTAAACTGGAAAAGATTCTTAATAAACTAGGAAAAAAATTAATGGGTTGGGATGAAATTATGACACCTAATATGCCTACAACAGCTTTGATTCATTCCTGGAGAGGTGAAAACGAAGGCTTACCGAAAGGAGGCACATTAATAAATGCTGCAAAAGCTGGTTATAAAACCGTACTATCCAATGGTTTCTATATAGATAGAATGCAATCTGTAGACTACCATTATAGTATTGAACCCATTGGAGATATCCTTTTAACTGCTGAAGAACGCGCCAATATTTTAGGAGGGGAAGCTACTATGTGGACAGAATTGGCTACTCCGCTAACAATTGATTCTCGAATTTGGCCCAGAACAGCAGCCATTGCTGAACGATTTTGGTCTAAAAAAGGCATAAATAATATTGAAAACATGAAACTTCGATTAAAAGATGTTAGCTATAAACTGGAAGAGCTTGGAATAACACACCTTAAAAACAGAGATGTTATTTTAAGAAACATCACCAATAACCAAGATATTACGCCCCTTCTAGATTTATTGAAAATTTGCGAACCTTTAAAAATTTACCAAAGAAATAAAGATGGCATAGAATACAAAACATTCTCCCCTTTTACCCTATTTGCAGATGCCTGTTCTAGCGATGCTGAAGATGCTTATATATTTAATACTTCAGTCTATGAGTTCTTGGAAAATCAAAACGAAGATCCCTTAAATAGACTATTAAAATATTTAGAAAAATGGTCTGGAAACCATAAACTATTCAGCGAAATTAAAAGCAATCCAAAGTTAAAACCGATAAAACCATTATCTATAAATTTATCGAAAACTTCACAACTTTTAATGGACATTTTAACTCGTAAAAAAACTGATAAAAATGAATTAAACATTTTAAAAGAAGCTTTAACCACTTTAAACCAACCCCATGTGGATGTTGAAATAGTTATTTATGAACCCTTAAATAAACTGGTGGATTATTGTGAACAACATTATGTGACACCGTAATCACTCCAAAGATGCAAATAAGATACAGATTTACACCTTACAAACCGACAATACTTATTAATAATACAGCAACAAAAAAGCCTTTAAAATAAGGCTTTAGTAGTGTTTCATTAAATTTTAATTATTTGTTTAATAATGATTGTTACTTCCCGATACAAAAATTAGCAAAGATATTCCCCAACAAATCATCATTGGTTATTTCACCGGTTATCTCACCGAAGTGATACAAAGCTTGCCTAATATCAATCGCTAACAAATCGCCAGACAAACCAGATTGCAATCCATGTTTCACTTTTTCAATTTCATCTAAAGCTTTTAATAAAGAGTCATAATGTCTTGAATTAGTAACAATTGTATCATTATTTCTTAAAGCCCCTGTATTTACAAAACTTAAAAGTTTGTTTTTAAGTTCATCAACACCTATACCCTGCTTTGCTGATAAAAAATGAATTTGTGGGATTTCATTTTTAATGGATTTAACTTGATTATCATCCAACTTATCAACTTTGTTAGCAACAATCAATAAAGGTTTCAAAGGATATTTGTTCTTTATTTTTTCAATTTCAATTTTAAATGAATTGATGAACACGTCATCTTTAAAATTCAAACTATCGGCAAGGAAAACCACTACTTGGGCTTGGTCTATTTTTTCAAAAGTTTTTTTGATACCGATGCTTTCAACCACATCCTTTGTTTCACGAATACCTGCGGTATCAATAAAACGGAACCCTATCCCTCCTATTGAAATTTCATCTTCAATCGTATCTCTAGTAGTTCCTGCTATTTCCGAAACAATGGCGCGTTCTTCATTTAAAAGCGCATTTAAAAGTGTCGATTTTCCAACATTGGGCTCACCAACAATAGCCACCGGAATTCCGTTTTTTATCACGTTACCAACCGCAAACGAGTCTATCAACCGTTTTAAAACAAAACTGATACGCTCTACCAACTCTTTAAACTGGGTTCTATCGGCAAACTCAACATCTTCTTCTGCAAAGTCCAACTCCAACTCTATTAACGATGCAAAATTGAGCAGTTCTTCACGAAGTTTTGCAATTTCCGATGAAAACCCGCCACGCATTTGTTGCATGGCTATTTGATGCGACGCTTCATTATCCGATGAAATTAAATCGGCAACGGCTTCAGCCTGACTTAAATCCAACTTACCATTTAAAAAGGCTCGCAATGTAAACTCACCAGCTGTTGCCATTCGGCATCCTTTCCTTAAGAATAACTGAATGATTTCCTGTTGGATGTAATTGGAACCATGACAAGACACCTCAACCACATCTTCACCTGTATAAGAATTTGGGTTTTTAAAAACAGACATCAACACCTCATCAATGGTTTTATCGCCATCCATAATATGTCCTAAATGGATGGTATGTGTCTTTTGAAGGCTAAGCCTCTTTTGGTTTATTACCGATTTAAAACATCTATCGGCCATAGCAATAGCATCCTTTCCAGATAAACGGATAACCGCAATGGCACCTGCTCCAGATGGTGTTGCTAACGCCACTATGGTATCTTGATGCATCATTTTAAATTAAGTAAATACCGTCTTCTTTAATTTCAATCTGTTTCTGTTTGTATAAAGAACCTACAGCTTTTTTAAAATTCTTTTTACTCATTTGAAGGATGTCTTTAATCGCCTCCGGATCCGATTTATCGGTAAGGTTTAAATAACCACTATTATCGTGAAGTTCGTGCAAAATACGCTCTGCATTAGGCTCTATATTTCTATAACCAATTTGTCCTAACGAAATATCCAACTTATTACCCGGTCTAATCTTTTTCACAATACCTTTTAATCTATCTCCAACACTTAAATCGGTAAAAATCTGATCGTTATAAATTAATCCCGTATGCGTTTTATTCACAATCACATTCATACCAATATCCGATGGATGCGACACTATAATATCAACTTCATCAAACTGGCTAACCGTTAGTGTTTTATTGCTTAAAAAACTATTGGTTTTGCTAGATGCCGCAAGTCTTCCGGTTTTTTCATCTAAATAACAATACACCAAATACCAACCTTTCGGTTTCATTTTAAAAGCTTGCTCCTTAAATGGGCAGAATAATTCTTTTACCAAGCCCCAATCTAAAAAAGCGCCATATTCGGTAACGGCACTGCAACGCAATAAAGCAAAATCACCCACCATAATGTGTGGCATATCTGTAGTTGCCACTGGGCGTTCTTCATTATCCAAATACACAAAAACGTCTAACTTGTCCCAAATTTTAAAAGATTCCGGAACATATCTATTTGGTAATAAAACCTCATTATCTTCTGTGTCTACCAAATACGCGCCATGGTCGGTTTCGCGTAGTATTTCCAATGTATTAACTTGCCCAATTTTTATCATGTCGCAAAGGTAACAATATTCACCATAAATATTAAATAAATGTATTTGGGCGTTCCCCTATCGGGTCGGGCGTTCCCTTGCAAGTCCTCGCTCCTGCGTCGCTGTGGGCTTTACAGTACACTCCCTAACGCGGGCATATTTGCTGGCAAAACACCTAACCGTTAAAATGGAATTATTCTAAAGTTAAACTCAAAAAAAAAAGCGCTACAATATAAATTGTAACGCTTAATTATCATTAAATCTGTTTTTACTTATAAACAGACTCTTTTTTAAAATGTTTTGTTAGTAAATAATAAACAACCGCTCTGTATTTATTGCGGTTAGATTTACCATATTGCTCAATAACAGCTTCAATTCCTTTATCTAGATCGGCACTGTCTTTTAATCCTAGTTTTTTAATTAAGAAATTGTTTTTTACAGTCGCAAGTTCAGCTTCATCCGATCCGGAAACCGTAGAAGCGTCTGCATTGTAAATTGAAGGACCACAACCAATGGTTACTTTGGTTAATAAATCCATATCTGCTGTTACACCACATTTTTCTTTTAAATCGGCAGCATACTTTGCAATAAGTTCATCACGTTTACTCATAATAAATTCTTGTTTTTAATGTGTTTATAAAATACTTAAATTGATAACTGTCTAAATATAGCTATTTTTTTAGACACAATTAAAAAAAGAAAGTCACAAAGCACCTTACTTCAAATATTCAAAATAGTTTAATAGCACTTCGTCGTTTATATCTTTTGGCGTAAAAATTTCCAATAGTTTAGGACGATCATCATCTACAAAAAACTCTTTTAAGTAATATTCTAAAGGCTTTTCTTTTGAAACGCTTTTGTATGAGAAGCCATACATTCTACATAAATGTCTTGCATCTAAGTTGTGGGTGGTTTCAAAAAAAGTTTCAAAATTCTTTGTGTTTTTATGACCCGGAAGAATTCTAAAAATGCCACCACCTTGGTTATTAATTACAATAATTCTGAAATTTTTAGGAATGTAGTTGTTCCAAAGTGCGTTACTATCATATAGAAAACTTAAATCGCCTGTTATAAGTGTGGTAGGTTTGCCATTCACCAAAGCACTACCTATGGCGGTAGATGTGCTTCCATCTATCCCGCTAGTACCTCTATTGCAAAATACCGTATGGTTTTTATTAATACTGAACAATTGGGAATAACGAATTGCCGAACTATTACCTATTTGTAAAACATTATCGCTAGGAATGTTTTTAAACAAGATGTCAAACACTTTTAAATCGGAAAAAGGAATGGTTTTTAAATAGTCATCATGCTTCTTTAAACGATTGTTTTTTACGGCAGTCCAATTGGCATTATAATTACTCTTTACATAATGGGTGATTTTAGGTAAAAAGGTTGAAAAGAACTGATTTGGAGTTACATCTATATGATTGCTTAAACAGAAAAATGTATCATTAGCCATTTTTTCATCAACATGCCAATGATATTTAGGTTGAAATTTACGTAAAAATGTTTTTACTTTTTTGGAAACAATCAACCCTCCAAAAGTGAGTAGGATTTCTGGTTGAAGCGCTTTTTTTTCTTCAATAGTTAAAGGTTCAATAATTTGATCTATGGATGGGAAAAAACTTTCATGGTATAAATTTGATGTAGACTCGGTAAATACTACAACGCTATCATCTTCTGCCAATTCATTCAACCACTTTTGATCAATTTCATTAGGGTGGTTAACACCTACAAGTATCATTTTTTTTGAAGCCGAATTCCAATCTTCCAAACACTCATTCAAAACATAATCTTCAATAACTTTTGTTTTCAAAACCGGTTTAGTGGCTTTAGGATTTACCCGTAATTTTTCAACGGTTTCGTAAAGAGGTTCATCAAATGGAATATTAATATGAACAGGACCTTTCTTTACTAACGCAAAATTTAACGCTTCGTTTATTTCTTCTTCGTTATGCGTTTGAATGTCTTTTTGTAGTCCTAAAAAGCGTTCCAACTTGCCCTCTAAGTTTTTTAACATGGGAAGTTCTTCGTTTTCCGGAATGTTATTTTCATCTTTTATATCCAACTTTAAGTTTACGGAATACAAAATATGGTTTTCAAAAATGTTTTTTTGATTGATGGTTTGCCCATCTCCTATTCCTATTAAGTGTTTTGGTCTATCTGCCGAAACAACCACCAACGGAATATCGCTATAAAAAGCTTCGGTAACTGCTGGATAATAGTTAACCAAGGCACTTCCTGAAGTACACACAACCGCTGTTGGTACTTTTAATTGCTGTGCTATACCTAGTGCAAAAAAAGCTGCACTACGCTCATCTACAATGCTGTAACATGTGAAAAACGGATTATTAGTAAAACCAATGGTTAACGGGGCATTCCTACTACCCGGTGAGATAACAATATGTTTTATTCCTTTTGCTTTAAAAAGCTCTATAACTGTTTGTGCGAGAGGGATTTTTGGGTAAATCATATAATTCAAATCGATATGTAAAAGTAATAAATAGGGCTTAATATAAGCTAATTACAGCACATTTTTAATAATTAAAGATTTTGATACAGTTTCTTCCCATTCACTTTCAGGGTTTGAGTTAGCGGTAATACCCCCACCAACATATATAATTGCTGTATTTTTTTTTATCTGCATACACCGCAAATTTACATACAATTGTGTGCTTTTTTTGGTGATGCCATATGCCCTATTTTCTATATTTCTTCTACCGGAACGTGGTGCTGTTTTGGTTTCAAAATTTAATTCACCTAAAAAACCAGTGTAAAACTCACGTTTATAGCTTTCATTATTTAAAATAAACTGTTTTGATGCTTCTTTTGGCACGCCACAAACAGCTGGTGTTGGATGTAATTTACCAATAACTTCTTTTAGTTTTAAATCGGATTTTAATCGAGCCGAAATCATGGTTTTTAAATGTACTAAATTCCCAGCTTTTACGGTTTCAGTATCCGAAATATTCAAACTATCCACCGATGATTGCAAACTATCAACAATAAAATCGGTTACAAATTTTTGTTCTTCTATTTCTTTGTCTTGCCAAGTAACATCTAAATTCCCTTTGTAAACCTGCGTTCCTGCTAATGCCATGATGGAAAATTGAGTCCCTTCAATTTTTATAAGCGTTTCGGGCGTTGCACCTAACCATAAACCCACTTTGGGGTGATACCAACAATAAATAAAGGATGAAGAATATGTGTTTAAAAGCTTTTTAAAGATAATTATGGGATTGTTTTCTTGTATTGAAACCTGCTCTTTTCTTGATAACACTACCTTTTCAAATTCATTTTTTTTTATAGCCTCAACACCTTTATTTACAAGATTTTTATGCTGAAGCTTCTCTTCTACATTCATAATACTATTATGCCTAGAAGTCTCAATCGGATTTGACACTTCAACCGATAAAGAAACAAACTCCGAACCCTCAAAAGGTATCAGTACCGAAGTTTCAGAATCATCAAACGGGGCAAAAACAAAGCCTTTTTCGGTAAAATCGTTAACAATATGCAAATGGTTGCTTTCTTGTAATAATGCGCTTAACTTGATTTCACGAGGCTTTCTATAAGCTGCAAAAGGTAATTTGTTTTTGTATTGGGTTTCAATACGGGTAAAAAAATCTTCCAAAGTCATATTTTATTTTGTTCTTGGAAGTGAAATGGTAGTTAACTTACATAACGAAATGAGGTTATCGCTATCATCTGTCACTTTAATTTCAAATAATTGGGTGGTACGTCCTTTATGAATAAAAGTTGCCTTAGCAAACACATTACCCGTTCTTACACTTTTAACATGGTTTGCAGAAATTTCTATTCCGCGCACAAAAAATTGTTTTGTATCCAATAACAACTCAGCGGCAAAACTTCCGGTAGTTTCGGCCAAAGCCACAGTTGCGCCACCATGCAACACACCGTCTGGCTGATGTACTTTAGAAGTTACCGGCATTTTCAATATTAAAAAGTCATCACCAAAGTCAACCAACTCTATTTGCAAGGTTTCCAACAAGGTGTTTTTTGCCATGTCGCTAAACTTTTCCAACATAACTTCTCTAGATAATTGCATAGAAATAGTGTATTTTTAATCGCGTAGGTAAAAGTACAAAATACGTATGGAAAGACTATAAAAAAATGGTTTCAATTAAAAAGATTTCTACTCAAACACAACAAAAAAATATGCAAATAACAACCTTAGAAAACCAGCGAGTTAAACTATCTATTTTAGATTTGAGCAATTATAAACACTTATTGGATATTGCAAGGCAACCTAATTTGGTACAGTACTCGCCGAGTAAAATTGATACCCCCGATGATTTAAAGGAATATACAGAAGATGCCGTAAACTGTTTTTACCATAAAACGGCTATTCCTTTTATTATTTTTGATAAGCAGACCAATACTTATGCGGGTTCTACACGTTTTGGATTGATTAATTGGAAAAACAAGGTGCTACATATAGGCTGGACTTGGATTGGGACCCAATTTCAAGGTACCGGACTTAATAAACACATGAAGTTTTTAATGCTAGAATATGCTTTTGAAACGTTAAATTTTGATAAAGTAGAATTTCGAGTTGATGAACGTAATATAATCTCAAGAAAAGCGGTAGAGAAATTAGGCGCAAAACTAGAAGGTATTTTACGAAAAGACACGTTAATGCTTGGTGGTTTTAAACGAAGCACCTGTTGTTATGGGATTTTGAAAGATGAGTGGGATGGTATTAAACGGAATGTTTTTGGAGGGTTTTAGGGTTATGCTTATCGGTCTCAGATATGAAACGAAGGGCATTTCGGAGCTGCGTACTTGTTCACCGAGACTATGCTTACTAAAAACCCCAAACTTGCGAAAACCACTATCCGCCCTATGTTTTATACCCATTGATAGCTGCTGCTTTTTCTCGTCATTTTGATTTCAATTCTTTCATTACTTGTTTTATAAATTTGTCTTTGTCCTTCTTGGCTTCTTTGATTGTTGCTTTTAGGTCAGCTGGCACTTCATAATATTTTTCAGACCAAACGTACACTTCCATAAGTATAGGCAATAAATCCATTCCTTTTGGTGTCAATCGGTACAATTTTTTTGCCTTACTGTCTGGGTGTGCAGATTTTTCAATTATACCATTTTCTTCAAGGTCTTTCAGTCTTGTTGCTAAAATATTGGTTGCAACACCTTCTGCTGATTTTAAAAAGTCGTTGTAGGTACACTTATTTCCGAATATTAAGTCTCTAATAATGAGTAATGACCACTTGTCGCCAAATATGTCAAGTGAACAACTCAATGGGCAGTCTGATCTTTTTTTACTTGTTTTCATAAAATAAATTAAAAAACAACTTGCATTATGAAAGTTGTTTGTATATTTGTACTTGCAATTTGCAAGCAAATTTACAAATAAAAGAACAAAATAAGTAAAAATGAAAAAGAAAATTTTAGTAACAGGAGCATCTTCGGGCTTTGGTTTGTTACTCGCAAAAGAGCTACACAAAAGGGGTTACAATGTAATTGGCACAAGCCGCAACCCTGATAAAAATCAGTCTTCATTGCCGTTCAAAATGTTAGCATTGGATATTACTGATGATAAATCAATCAAATCTTTTAGAAAACAACTTTTTACCGAAATAAAACAATTAGATGTTTTGATAAATAATGCAGGATTTTATTTGTCTGGACTTGCCGAAGAAACTACCATAACTCAAGGCAAACAACAATTTGAAACCAACTTTTGGGGAACTGTTATGCTAACCAATGAACTGTTACCTTATTTTAGAAACCAGCGTTTTGGTAAGATAGTTACAGTAGGTTCAATTATGGGTTTAATCAGTCTTCCAGGCGGGGCGTATTATGCTGCATCCAAGCATGCTTTAGAAGGTTATTTCAAAGCCCTTCGTTTTGAACTGAATGAATTTAATATAAAAGTAAGTATGGTAGAACCAATGTGGTCTAAAACCAATATAGTCACTAACTCGAAAGTTGCAGAAAACAAAATAAGTGATTATGATGAATATCGAACAACACTTGAAGATTATACAAAAGATTTATTATCAAAATCCGAAGAGCCAACTGCCGTTGTTGAAACGCTGTTGAAATTGGTTGAAAATGAAAGTCCCAAATTTAACAATCCCGTAGGCAAGGGGTCTTCGTTATTCCCTGCTATACAATATTTTTCATTTAAAACCTTTGAAAATTCCATCATAAAAAATATAAATAAATTTAAAAAATAAGAAATGAAAGCATATACAATAAATCGTTACAGCAAGGAAGATAAATTGCAACTTGTAGAAGTTACCGAACCAGTTGTTAAGGAAAATGAGGTATTGGTTCAAGTCCATTCAGCAAGTATAAATCCGTTAGATGTCAAACTGAAAAGTGGTGAGTTTAAGTTGTTACTTCCATATAAATTTCCGTTGATTTTAGGACACGATGTCGCAGGAATCATTACAAAAGTGGGTTCAAAAGTTAGTCGCTTCAAAGTTGGTGATGAAATTTTTGCTCGTCCTGCCGATTTCAAAATCGGTGCGTTTGCGGAATACATTACTATCAATGAAAACGATGCCGCTTTGAAACCAAAAAACATTTCAATGGAAAAAGCGGCTTCCATTCCATTGGTTGCTTTAACGGTCTGGCAAGCGTTTGTTGAAAAAGCAAAACTCAAAAAAGGTCAGAAAGTTTTTATACAAGCAGGTTCAGGTGGTGTCGGGACGATTGCTATTCAGTTGGCAAAACATTTGGGTGCGACTGTTGCCACAACAGCAAGTGCCGGTAATTTTTATTTGGTGAAAAGTTTGGGTGCCGATATTGTGATTGATTACAAAACACAAGATTTTGAAACGATACTAAAAGATTACGACTTGGTGCTTAATAATCAGGACGAAAAAACGCTTGAGAAATCCATGAAAATATTGAAGTCAGGCGGAAAAGTCGTTTCTATTTCAAGTCCGCCCGATCCTGCATTTGCAAAAGAAGTTGGTTTGTCGTGGTTTATGAAAACAGCAATTTTCTTTTTGAGTAGGAAAGTAAGAAGTCAAGCAAAAAAACTCGGTGTTGATTATTCGTTTCTTTATATGCAAGCCAACGGAAAGCAGTTGTCTGAAATCGGAAAGCTTATTGAAACAGGTGTCATTCGTCCTGTAGTTGATAAAGTGTTTTCGTTTGAACAAATGAACGAAGCAATGTCCTATGTTTCAAGTGGTCGCGCCAAAGGAAAAGTTGTCGTTAAAGTCAAGTAGTTTGGCTGTCAATGTAGGGTGTCGGTAAAGTAGCTCCTAACTATATGATATAAAATCGTTTTAATGTTTTATATCATACGATAAGCGAAATTAGAATTTTCTTACTAAAAAAACCAATAGTTAATATATTAAATTACTTGCCAGTTACTAACAAAACCCAATCGGTATCTTTAGTTGGTGGACTAAACTTCCTTACATGATTATCAATAAGCGTAATTTCTGGTATTTCTTGAATTTCTCCCGTTTTTGCATTAAGCCATTTATTATTTATGTAATTGCCTGCTGCCAATTGTAATTCAAAAGCATTTCCGTTTGAAGAAAACACTAAGTATTGCTTCCCTTTTTCAGATAAACACCACACTTTTTTGTTGTCATGATTTGAGAGTAAATTATCGGTTGGAATCATACTGTGAAAAGTAACTTCTTTCGTCATAACATCACTTAAAATATCCATTTCCTTGGATGAAGCTAAATACGGATTATCCGATTCAAAAAATGGCAAACCTTCTGGTCCAAAAGCTACCAATTCATCTTCACCTGCTTGTCCGCACCAATTAAATGAAGCACCAGCAGTTACACAAGCCCAGGCAGATTGACGTAAATCATCTAATGTCGCTTGAGTTCTTTTTTGCCAAAAACGCCTCCAAAGTGCATTACCTTCAATCATGTATACAGGTTTACCTGGTACATAAGCTGCTAAACAGGCTTCGTGATGCGTCCAAGCTTCTTTCCAATATGGTCTATCTAAATCCCTTTCTTCAGAAAATATATAATGGTTTTCTATGGCAGCGAAATTATATGCTTCACGGTGGTATTCATTATCAATGGGATATTCATCTTCATAAGTTCTTAAATGACTAAACACATCGTATTTTTTAACTAATTGTGCCCAACCAAGTTCGTTATCTTGTCTATCTCCCGGAACCTCCCAAACAAAGCTCCAACCTGCAATGTTTGCATAAGGCGCTAATCGAGCAACCACATAACGCACGTAAAAATCTTTTTCGGTTTCACTTAAACTTGTCCATTTAGGACCATCGTTTTGACTACCATCAAAACCAAGAAACATATGCAATCCAATATTTTTAGTGTTAAGCCAATCTACATGAGTTTCCATCATTTGCCAAACATCCAATCGCATGGTACTTGAAGCTTTACCTTCCGTATACAAGGTTAAATCTTGCGTAGAAGGTTTTGGTCCATCATGATAATATTGCTCAAAACAACACAAGGACAATAACCAATTAACTTGTAAATGGTTATACCCTCTATTGATAATTGGCTGATATACGTTTTCCTTTACCCAATCAAAAGGTTGTGCAATAGACCCATGACCACTTTCATAATACGATTTTAACCAAACAGGTTCTGTTCCGTTATATGCAAACCAACGCGGATTTTCTTTATAGGCTTGTAAGATGCCTTTTCCTGCATTAGCTTCAGTACATTCAAAAATACCTTCTCCCCCTTTAGCATTATCACTCCAAGTGTATGCATATGTCCATTTTCCAACTTCATTTGGTATAAAACGCATTTTCCAAATAGTACCGGTTGCTAAGTCGCCTCCACCTTTTCCATCACCATCATAAAATCCGAAAAACTTAGTCTTTTTTCCTGATGGAGAAATGAAAGTTGTATTTAACTGAACATCGTTAAACTTATTAGCATAAGTATTTTTGTTTTCTATAGCGTGTTCGAACGTGCGATACAAACCTACTTCGATTAATGGTTGTGCTTTATTACAACCTAAAGTTATAAATAGCACAATTAGATAAAATAACGTTTTTACTCTCATTTTAAATTTTTGCTTATAACTTAATAACCTCCGCGTATTTCTTTATGAATTACATTTTTATATAAATCAATCAAAGCTTTATGTGCTTCATTTGATAGGGATTTAATGTTAGAAACTTGAGCATTTGAAACTACTTGTTTTGTACTGCTAGCACCTGGAATGATACAACTAACGGCTTGGTGATCTAGAATCCAACGTAAAGCCAGTTGTACCATGGTCAAATTATCTGGCAATATGGTATTTTTAATAATATCTACAAATTCCAAACCTTTTTCAAATGGTAAACCTGCAAAAGTTTCACCTACATTAAAGGCGTCTCCGTTTCTATTATAGTTTCTGTGGTCGTTTTCTGGAAAAGTAGTTTTGTTATTAAACTTTCCTGATAGCAATCCACTTGCTAAAGGTAAACGCACAATAATACCAACGCCTTTTGCTTCCGCTTGCGGAAATAATTCGGTAACTAATTTTTGTCTGAAAATATTAAAAATGACTTGAAGTGATAGTAAACCTTCTTGTTCTATACAGATTAAACCTTCTTCTACTGTTTCTACACTGGCTCCAAAATGCTTGATAAGTCCTTCTTGCTGTAAATCGCGTAACCAATCAAAAACATGACCCTTTTTTAAGTAATGAGTTGGAATACAATGAAGTTGTAACAGATCTAGCGAATCAACCCCTAAACGCTGTAAAGAACCTTCAACCGATTTTCTTAAAACTTCTTTTGAATATTTATCTGGAAATGCATCTCCTGCCCTACCAAATTTTGTTGCTACACGAATAGGAACTTCACAAGTTTTTAAAAATTCTCCAATAATGGTTTCACTTTTACCATTTCCATAAACATCGGCTGTATCAAAAAAAGTAATACCACTTTTAACTGCTTCGCTTAAAATATCAAAAGCGGTTTGTTTTGAAATATCTTTACCCCAATCGGCTCCTAATTGCCAACAACCTAAACCGACTTCACTTACAACAAATCCGCTAACTCCTAATTTTCTGTTTTTCATCATCTTTCAATTGAAAATTTATAGGGTGTAAATCACCTCAAAAACTTACTTTAACATTTAAATATTAAAAAAACGAAGATATAACAATTTTAAATTGTTATAATTCACATTACCAAAAATATGGAACTACTTGTGTGCTTAAAAAAGCATAATGAAGAATTAACTTTGCCAGTTTTTGTTTATTTCTTAAAAGAATGAAAAATATAATTATACTAAGAATTACTCTATTAGCCAATTTAGTATAACTTTAGCATTATAACCTATAATATAAAAATTATGATACTGGCATTACAAAATGGTTTTAAGTATTATAATTGCGTTCTACTGATTTTTTTTAAATCAATACAAATACTATAAAAAAAGCATGACATTATAGTTTAATGTCATGCTTAATTACTTTATAATTGTTTATCCATTAGGGTACCAATACTTCGCTAATAACGTGTATAACACCGTTAGTAGCCTGTACATTTAGTAAACTAGGAATTAGTTGCGCGTTTCCATCAATTGTCAATGTAGCCAAATCCAGTTCAAAATCGCCATCTAATGTAGTTACAGGACCACTTGATAAATCGCTTGAATATACACGTCCAGACACCACATGATATAATAATATAGGAGCTAACGCTTCTGCTGGCAGTCCATTAACAGCCGCAATAGCTGCATCAACATCAGCCACTTCTAAGAAGTTTATAAATGCTTGATTGGTTGGAGCAAAAACTGTAAAAGGGCCATCGTTCATTAGGGTTTCTGCTAAACCAGCTTTTGTAGCTGCTGCTAAAAGCACTGAAAACTCAGGATCAAAACTACTTGCTAAAGTCACTAAATCTTGGGTTGGTGGAAATAGAATATCATCAATAGCATGAATAACACCATTACGAGCTTCTACATCTGCAATAACAACATTTGATGTATTAATCATAACTCCAGACTCCAAGTTCACTTGTACAGCAGCTCCATTTAAAGTTGTTACAAAACTATTTGATAAATCTGTGCTAAATACTTTGCCTGCTACAACATGGTATAACAAAATATCAACAATTCCTGGAAAAGCGCTAACGTTTTTTTGGTTTAGACCATATTTAGCAAAGGCCGCATCTGTTGGTGCAAACACTGTAAGCATGTTAGAAGATACTGTTCCTGCTAAACGGGTTTGAGCCAAAGCTACACTTAAGGTTTTAAAAGTTGGCTTTTTAACTTTAGAATCAACAGATTTAGATACAGTACTTCCAGATTCCGAACCATAAGATTCTAACACTTCAACAATAGAAGGTTGGAATCCTTCATTGTCAATAATATCTGCATCTTGCGTATTACATGAAAATATCATGGTAGATAGGGCAAATAAAAGTAACATAGGTAATTTAAAGAATGAAATTTGGGGTTTCGATGTACTGATTTGTGATTTCATTTTGATTTTTTGTTTAACGATTATTAGAATAATTCAAACATAATGATTTTTGTTTAATTTTTTATATTTTTTGTTAAACAAAAAGATTAAAAGCGCAAAAAATCAGTTAAACAACAAACTGTTTACATCATTTTTAAGAAAAAAGGGTGAATTTATTTCACCAAACGTTCAATAATTTTCTTTGTGGGAAGAATTTTATCCGTATGCTGAATACTAGGTCCTGCAACCCAAACCGTTTTATAAGTGGCTTTAGTTGCTGCATTTTTTGTGGCGTTCATTCCAATTGAAAAACGAATCATTTTAACCCATTTTTTCAGTTTTTTATGCTTATTTAAAACAGATTCTAACCAAGTGGTTTTAGTACCTATTTTCTGAACATATGGTGTATTGATAACGGTACATGGGGTACCGGAAATTCGATTGGTCATTACAATATCTTCAGCACCATAGTCCACACAAGCTTGTTTATATTCGTCAGTTACATTGGCTTCAAACGATGCTATAAACGGACTTCCTACTGAAACACCATCGGCACCATAACTTAACATTTTATCAACATCAGCTTTAATACCAACACCACCAGCTGAAATAACAGGAATATTACAATGAGATACCAACTCTTTAATCAATGCTTCCGGTGAAAGATTTCCTCTATGGCCTCCTGCTTGATTATTCACTGCAATAACAGCATCGGCTCCTAAAGCTTCTACTTTTTGAGCAAACTTTAAATCGACCACATCACAAAACACTTTTATACCAGTTTTATGAGCTAAATTGATGGTTTCCTCTGGACTTCCTAATGATGTGATTATAAAATCGCAACCTTCCTCACAAAGTACACGCAATTGTTCTTTATATTTTATGTTCGATTTGTTTACTATTAAATTAAAACCAAAAGACCCTCCTTCAACTTTAGCTTCTTTTAACTCTAAAATAGCCGCTTTTAATTCTTCTAAAGTTCGGTAATTAAGTGCAGGAATACATCCGGCAATGCCTTCCTTCATAGCTTCAATAACCATGGTTGTATTAGAAACCAAAAACATTGGTGCTAAAATAATCGGATGTTTAATATCTAAAACCTGAGTAAGTTTTTTATGCATGCTTAAATTGATTTCTCTAAATATAATAAATATTAGACATGCCTTTTCAAATAATTAAAACTTGTTACAGATAATAAAAAAAGCTTACTGGTTTAGTCACTCTTTAACATTGTTTTTATTTCTTTTGTAATGTAACCCACATATCTAAATCGGCTTCACATTTAACTTCTCCATCAAAACTGTTTAAAGTAATACCATCTTTTAATAATTTTAATAGCATGATTTCACTATCTGAAACCTTTTTAATATAATAGTTTTCATTTTGGTCACTGTTATTCACCATAATAGTAGTATTATTTAAATGCCAATTCCCCTGCTTTAAAAAATCAACATCTTCAATAACCTTAGAAATTACATCATTGTTCAAATAATCATGAACATTTAAAACGTAAGTCGTTTTTAATCTACCAATAGATGTTAATTGCTTAGGTGAATTCGAAAAATTAACTGCATAGTTTTCTGTTTCAAATTTTGATGAAGTCACTGGAATAGGATAAGGATAAAAGACCCACCCCCAGTATTCAGAATTTTTTTCTAAAGCAGATACTTTCCCTTGCACAGACACATTGGTAACAAACCAATCACCAATTAAAAAATCATCAGTAATTAACAAATCATCAGTAGATGATACAGAATTATCATCATTTGAACATCCCATAGCCAAAAATAGAATGCTCATCAAACAATAAAGATTTAAAGCTCTCATAATCAGTCGATTTAATAGTTTTTACTAATTTAATAATTTATTAACTCAAAATAATACACTATAAAAAATAATTTACGATGTGATATCATTATATGTTTTAAGTAGAAAATGAGTAAATAAAAAAATGCAATCTATACGATTGCATTTTTTTACTATTTAATAAATTGCTAAAACTAAATTAGTGTAGCAGATAAAATTATTTCACTTCCTCGAAGTCTACATCTTCAACATCACTACTTTCAGTGGACTGTCCGTTTTGACTTGCATCAGGTCCAGGAGCAGCTTCACCTTGTTGTGCTTCAGCTTGTGCTTTGTACATTTCTTCACTAGCTACTTTCCAAGCTTCGTTTATTTTTTCTAAAGCTGGGTCAATAACCGCGATATCTTTAGTTTCGTAAGCTTTCTTAAGTTCTTCTAATGCTTCTTCAATTGGTTTCTTTTTATCATCTGATAATTTTTCACCAAATTCTTTCAACTGACTTTCAGTTTGGAAAATCATAGCATCAGCAGCGTTTAATTTTTCAGCTTTTTCTTTTGCTACTTTATCTGCTTCAGCATTTGCTTCTGCATCAGCTTTCATTTTTTGGATTTCCTCCTCAGTTAAACCAGAAGATGCCTCAATACGAATATCTTGTGTTTTGTTTGTAGCTTTATCTGTTGCTGTTACGTGAATGATACCATTCGCGTCAATATCAAACGTTACTTCAATTTGAGGTGTTCCTCTTCTTGCTGGAGGAATACCATCTAAGTGGAAACGTCCAATGGTTTTGTTATCGGCAGCCATGGCTCTTTCACCTTGTAATACGTGAATTTCTACAGATGGTTGGTTATCGGCAGCTGTTGAGAATACTTGCGATTTCTTGGTAGGAATCGTAGTATTGGCTTCAATCAACTTCGTCATGACATTACCCATAGTTTCAATACCTAACGATAATGGTGTAACGTCTAATAACAATACATCTTTAACATCTCCCGTTAACACACCTCCTTGAATACCAGCACCTAACGATACTACTTCATCTGGATTCACACCTTTACTTGGCGCTTTTCCAAAGAATTTCTCAACGGCTGCTTGTACAGCAGGAATACGTGTAGATCCACCTACTAATATGACTTCGTCAATATCTTTAATTGTTAAACCAGCAGCTTTTAAAGCTGTTTGACATGGTGCAATAGTACGTTTTACTAAATCGTCAATTAATTGCTCGAATTTAGATTTTGTTAAAGTACGTACTAAATGTTTTGGTCCACTTGCAGTAGCTGTAATATATGGTAAGTTAATTTCTGTTTGAGCAGAAGATGATAACTCGATCTTCGCTTTTTCAGCAGCTTCTTTTAAACGTTGTAAAGACATAGGATCTTTTCTTAAATCCATGCCTTCTTCAGCGTTAAACTCATCTGCTAACCAATTTATGATTTTTTCATCAACATCATCACCACCTAAGTGTGTATCACCATCTGTTGATAATACTTCAAATACACCATCTCCTAATTCTAAGATAGATACATCATGTGTTCCTCCACCAAAGTCAAATACCACAATTTTTTGGTCTTTTCCTTTTTTGTCTAAACCATATGCTAAAGCCGCCGCAGTAGGCTCGTTTATAATTCTACGAACTTTTAAACCAGCAATCTCACCCGCTTCTTTAGTAGCTTGACGTTGACTGTCATTAAAATATGCTGGCACTGTAATAACCGCTTCAGTTACTGTAGTTCCTAAATAATCTTCAGCAGTTTTCTTCATTTTTTGAAGAATCATAGCCGATAATTCTTGTGGTGTATATAAACGACCATCAATATCTACACGTGGTGTATCATTATCACCTTTTACTACTTTGTAAGGTACACGATCCGCTTCTTTTTTAGATTCAGAAAATTTATTTCCCATAAAACGTTTAATCGAATAAACCGTTTTTGTAGGGTTCGTTACTGCTTGTCTTTTCGCTGGATCACCAACTTTAATTTCGCCTCCTTCAACAAAAGCAATAACAGATGGCGTTGTTCTTTTTCCTTCTGCATTAGGAATAACTACTGGCTCATTACCTTCCATCACCGAAACGCAAGAGTTGGTTGTTCCTAAATCGATTCCAATAATTTTACTCATAATATATTTTTTATTTGTTTTGAAAATTCATTTTTAAATTCGATATGTAAAAGTCAATGATTATGCCAATAAAGAAATGCTGACACAGTGTCAGTTTTAGTGATGATTTATAATCTATCTTAGGAAAAATTCACCGCTAATTAGTTATTTATTACTTTTACCAAACTTGAAAATGTATATATTCATTTTCATTCTTAATAATACCGACAAATTAATAAAAGCAATGAAAAACATTTATTTACTAATTATTACAGCACTACTATTATCCTGCAATCAAGAAGCTAAAATTGTTGAAACCAATTTTTTTCCTGACGGAACTAAAATTCCTGATTGGTTTTTAGACTATTCTAAAATAAACCCTGCCGATTTAGGTACTTTTTATACCATTACAGATTATGGAGTAACGAATGATAGCACCTTAGTACAAACTGAAGCTATACAGAAAACCATAAACGAAGCTTACAGAAATGGAGGCGGTGTTGTTGTAATTCCTAAGGGTACTTTTTTAAGTGGTGCCCTGTTTTTCAAACCGAATACACATCTACATGTAGCTGAAGGCGGTGTTTTAAAAGGTTCTAATAATATTGATGATTATCCTTTTATTCCTTCTAGAATTGAAGGACAAAGTATTGAGTATTTTGCTGCTTTAGTAAATGCAACCGCTGTTGATGGATTTACTATTACAGGTAAAGGAATTATTGATGGTAATGGCTTGGAATTTTGGAAAGCTTTCTGGCATAGACGCGAAGAAAACCCAAAGTGTACCAATTTAGAAGTATCAAGACCGCGTTTGGTATTTATTTGGAAATGTAATAATGTGCAAGTTCAAGATGTACATTTGAGAAACTCTGGTTTTTGGAGCAGTCACTATTACCAATGTAATAATGTGAAAATTTTAGATTTACGCATTACTTCACCACATCAACCAATAAAAGCCCCAAGCACCGATGCTATTGATATTGATGTATGTAATAATATGCTAATTAAAGGTTGCTATATGGCTGTTAACGATGATGCCATTGCTCTTAAAGGAGGTAAAGGACCATGGGCAGACAAAGATGCCAGCAATGGCGAAAACACCAATATTATCATTGAAGACTGTGAATTCGGTTTTTGTCATGCCGCATTAACTAACGGAAGTGAAGCTATACATAACAAAAACATATTGATGCGTAATTGTGTTGTAAAAGAAGCTAAGCGCTTGTTATGGCTTAAAATGCGCCCAGATACAGCACAAAATTACGAATACATTACCGTTGAAAACATTACAGGGGAAGCACATAGCTTTATTTATATTAAACCATGGACACAATTTTTCGACTTAAAAGGCAGAAAAGATGTCCCATTATCATATTCAAATCATATTACCATGAAAAATATTGACTTAAAATGTGATGTTTTTTATGATATGAAAATAACAGAATATGACAAACTTTCAAACTTCACATTCGAAAATTTAAAAATTGAAGCTAAAGATGGAACTTTTGACAAGAGTATTATTGATGGCGTTACTTTTAATAATGTTGAAGTAAATGGTGAATTAATCAAATAATTATAATTCGGTAAAAAGGTTTAGCACATTGTAAATTTCATTTTTACATCTTCCGAATTTGTTTTACTACTTTTGCTTACTATCAGAAAAAACAAAATATGTCTACTGCAAAAAAAGAATATAAGCGCATTACCGTAAAAACCTTGGTTGACATGAAAGCCAATGGTGAAAAAATATCAATGCTAACTGCTTACGATTATACCATGGCAAAAATAGTTGATGGTGCTGGTATAGATGTTATTTTGGTAGGCGATTCAGCAAGCAACGTAATGGCTGGACACGAAACCACCTTGCCAATTACTTTAGACCAAATGATATACCATGCGTCCTCGGTAGTTCGTGCCATAGACCGTGCTTTAGTTGTTGTAGACTTACCTTTTGGAAGCTACCAAAGCGACCCTAAAGAAGCACTGCGTTCTGCCATTAGAATTATGAAAGAAAGTGGTGGGCATGCTGTAAAATTGGAAGGCGGAAAAGAAATTAAAGAATCTATAAAACGAATTCTGAATGCAGGCATCCCTGTGATGGGGCATTTGGGCTTAACACCACAATCTATATATAAATTTGGCACTTATACAGTTCGTGCCAAAGAAGAACAAGAAGCTGCCAATTTAATTGAAGATGCCAAATTACTTGAACGTATTGGTTGTTTCGCCATTGTTCTTGAAAAAATACCAGCTAAACTTGCCAAAGAAGTCGCCGAAAGTGTTAGCATCCCCATTATTGGAATTGGTGCCGGTAATGGTGTTGATGGACAAGTTTTAGTACTACACGATATGCTGGGAATGACACATGAGTTTCATCCTCGTTTTTTACGTCGCTATATGAATTTATATGAAGAAATGACCAATGCTATTTCTAAATATGTAGATGATGTAAAAACAATAGATTTTCCTAATGATTCTGAGCAATATTAATATAGGCATTAGGCATTAGGCAAAATAATATTCGTGAATTAGTGGCAGAAAAAATACTTTCCAATAAAAACAACCTTCAAATCTTATTTGAAGATAATCATATCATCATAGTAAACAAACGTGCTGGCGATATTGTACAAGGAGACAAAACGGGTGATAAACCATTAAGTGAAGTTGTAAAAAGTTATATAAAGGACAAATACAATAAACCTGGAAATGTATATTTAGGTGTGGTGCATCGGTTAGACAGACCCACAACCGGACTAGTTATTTTTGCGAAAACAAGCAAAGTATTGCCGCGTTTAAATGCCCTTTTTGTTTCAAAGGATATTGATAAAACCTATTGGGCCATTGTGAAAAACACGCCTCCCAAAACGGAGGATTCATTAACACATTGGTTAAAAAAGAATCCGAAAAACAATAAATCTTCTGCATATATAAAAGAAGTAAAAGATAGTAAAAAAGCCGTTCTTCATTATAAACTACTAAAAAAGTTAGACAATTATTTTCTACTTGAAGTTAATTTAGAAACGGGTAGACACCACCAAATCCGTTCTCAACTTTCTACTATGGGCTGCCCCATTAAAGGCGATTTAAAATATGGCTTTGACAGAAGCAATCCTGACGGCAGTATTCATCTACATGCAAGACACATCACATTTATTCACCCCGTAAAGAACGAACCTATAAATATTACAGCACCTTTACCAAATGATCCTGTTTGGGATGCTTGCAATGGTTAAAAGTTTCAGAGTTGCAAAGATTCAAAGTTTCTAAGCCTCTAGATTCTTTTCTCTCTTCTCTATTTTCTTTTTTTTTTTAAATTGTTTAGTATTATAAATCAAGAATGTTCCATGTCTTTATGAAAAACATTTTGGATAGCATTGGTAGTACGCTTTCGTTATAAAAATCATTTTTCAACTCTCAAAAAAAATTTTTTTTTTCTTTACTTAATAACAGTATTATATTGGTAATTTAATTCTAGTTCTACACCTTCATTTGGTCTAGATATTAATTCTAAATTAGCGTTTATTAAAGACGCTCTACTTTTCATGTTAAGCAATCCTGAACCCTTTTCCGCATTTGTTACATCAAAACCTTTTCCATCATCTTTTGCGGTTATTATTAAACTATTTGTTTGATAATTTAAGATAATATGTATGTTTTTTGCTTCGGAATATTTAACGGAATTTGACAAAAATTCCTGAAGAATTCTAAAAATAATAATTTCATGCTTACGGTCTTTAAAATCTACTTTATCACCTATTATTTGAAGTTCAGCCGATTCAAATTTCATTTTCTTCAAACGGTTTAATTCATTGGTAATTGATTTTTCAAAACCTACATTAAGCAGTACTTCATTATTTAATGTTTTTGAAAGTGCCCGTACTTCTGCCAAACTTTCTTTAAGTGCATCGGATGTGTCTTTAAATTTTTCTTTCACATCGTCTGCCACTTGCATTTTTAAAATACTTAATTGCATATTAGCAAATGATAGCAATTGCCCTATATTATCGTGCAACTCCCAACCAATATTTTTTAACGTTTGCTCCTGAGTTTCCGTTTGTGCTTGTGCTATTTCTGATTCAAAAGCTTGTTGCTGTTCTATTTTATCTAATAACAACTTGTTTTTGCGTTTCAAAAAAACCACAAAAAACAGTATCACAAGTGATGTTATAATTACCAAAACAGCAATCATATACACTAATAAATATCTTTCTGATGCTGTACTAGCTAATCGTTCTCCGGTTTGCACCATATTAATGCGAATGTAAAGGTTAAATACATGAGTATATTGGCAAACAAATAAACTTGCCATTTCAGAAATATAAAATTCCAATCGGAATTTGAATTATAAACATCATAAAACACCAAAGGTGTTGTAATGAGCCACCAAATAAATATTGCGGAGCTAATATAAAAATTAAGGGATTTATAAAAAGTTAATATTTTATCGCTTTGTAACGTTTCTATAAAATAAAATATACTGCACAGAAAAATAATGGTAGCTCCCAAAACATCTAAAACAAGAAAATAGCGCTTAAAATAATCGTCCCAATTAAAAACGATATATGTAAATGAAAAGATAAAAAAAGTATAACCGCTATATTTTATAAAGTTTTTAAATATTATGGTTTTTAGAATCTTGCTGTAATAAAAAACAAAAAACAATATAGCGCCAATTACCCAAAATAGTGTTGCCCACCAATAATTTCTAACAAAAACAGTATCTTTTAAAAAACTTAAAAACCCATCATTTTTAATATATTTTACATAACTCCCTAAAAAATCGCAAATAGATAGATACACCAAAAACCATATAAAATATTTAGCAGCTGTTAGTTTGTACTTTTTATAAAGTAATAAACCTGTAACAGCTGCTAATATTTCTACACTAAACGTTAGTGTATTTTTATATTCTAGCAAAAATTCGTTCATTTTTTATTGGGGATATCCTCTATCACCTCCTGTACCTCTATTCAATGGTGGTACATCTACATCTTGAAAATTAAATAAATTTACACTACTAGCATGAGACTTTTTTTGCTTGCCTGTAGGCACTATAAACATAGTAGTTAAATCCTTTTTGGTTTGTCCTGCATTTTTTCCGTAAACACCTAAATAAACACGAATTCCTGTCATATTATAACCCAAACTATCAGCCTGATTTTTTGCGTAGCCCAAATAATTTTCAATTTCATCTAAAGACCAATAGGTTGATCTGTCATCCTGCGCTCTTCCCTGTTTTTGTGCCGCCGAATCTACTGCCGCTTTTCTATGCAATGTCCAATTAGCATTTAATTCTTTGGCTTGTTCAACCGAAATAACACCGCTAGGTTTAACAATTTTCGTCAGGTTATCATCTATTAGTCTCGGACAAAAATAGTAAGTTGCCAACGCACCAATAATTGCTCCTAGAATGAGGTAGATTATGTTTTTCATATTATAAATTTAGTTAGTTAATAATAGCCGTTTAAAAGTAGTAAAAAAGATTTAAAATGTAAGAACACCTGACAACTATGTTGAAAAACATATCTTACACCTCATACAAGTTGTGGTTAACCATAAACTAAATGTATTAAATACTAAGTGCTGTAGTATGCTTCACTTCATTAATTACAAACATACTATGTGTACTGCCAATATGGTTGATAGATGTTAACTTTTTTACCAAAAATTCTCTAAAAGCAGCCATATCTTTTACCATGATTTTAAGTAAATAATCATAATCACCACTTATGTGGTAACACTCCAAGACTTCGGTTAAATTGGCTACTTCATTTTCAAACTTTACCACATAATCTTGGGTATGTTGAATAAGCTTAATATGGCAAAAGGCTACAAACGATTTATCAACCTGCTGCTTATCAACCAACGCCACATATTTATTTATAACTCCATCTCTTTCAAGTTTTTTAATACGTTCATAAACGGCTGTAACAGATAAATTCAACTTATTTGAAAGTTCTTTATTGGTTTGTTTACTGTCCGTTTGCAAATAAGTCAACAGTTTTTTATCAATGTCATCAAATATCATAATTGAAAATTTTTCGTTGAAATACCAACTTTTCAGAAAGTTACAATTATATTTTCTAAAATATCAATATATATTAGTTTTATTATCTAAATAAATAAGCATGCATTGTTTTATTATCTATAAATGTTGAAATTTGTTATATACCCAACATGCACATTATGAAATTCAAACCCGCAAATAACATACAGGATTTACAATATTTTGGTGAATTTGGAGGCGTCAATCCTTCCATTTCAGATTCTTCAACATACACCTTTTTATCTGCCAAAACCATGTTTGATACGTTTGAAGGTAATGCTGAAGGGTGCTATTTATACTCGCGCCACTCCTCGCCTTCCAATTTATATTTAGGTGAAGCTTTAGCGGCCATGGAAGGTACCGAAACCGCTAACGTTTCTGCTTCGGGTATGGGTGCCATTACATCCGTTTTAATGCAATTATGTGGCTTTGGCGACCATATTGTGTCTAGCCGAACTATTTATGGAGGCACATATGCCTTTTTGAAAAACTTTTTACCGCGTTTTCAAATTGAAACATCGTTTGTAGACATTACAAAACTAGATACGATTGAAGCTGCCATCACAAAAAACACCAAGGTTTTATATTGCGAATCGGTAAGTAACCCGCTTTTAGAAGTTGCTGATATTAAAAAACTAGCCACTTTAGCTAAAAAACACCATTTAAAATTGGTGGTTGATAATACGTTTTCTCCGCTATCCATTTCTCCTGCAATTTTGGGTGCCGATGTGGTGATTCACAGTTTAACCAAATTTATTAACGGTTCTAGCGATACTGTGGGCGGTGTGGTTTGTGGCACTCAGGAATTTATAAATAATTTACGGAACGTGAACAACGGTGCTTCCATGCTATTAGGCTCTACTATGGATAGTTTAAGAGCTGCCTCTATTCTAAAAAACCTAAGAACGCTGCACATAAGAATGCTACAACATAGCAAAAACGGATTGTTTCTAGCACAAAAATTTGAAGCTGATGGATTGAAAACCGTTTACCCTGGACTAAAATCGCATCCATCCCACGAGCTTTTTAAAAGTATGATGAACTCCCAATATGGTTTTGGGGGTATGCTTACTATAGATGTGGGAACTTTAGAAAAAGCCAATGAACTCATGGAACATATGCAAAACCGAAATTTGGGCTATCTGGCCGTTAGTTTAGGGTTCTATAAAACCTTGTTTAGCGCTCCAGGAACATCAACATCTTCTGAAATTCCTGAAGATGAACAAAAAGCCATGGGACTGAGCGATGGTTTAATCCGTTTTTCTATAGGGTTGGATGATGATATTGAACGCACCTATCAAATGATGCATGGTTGTATGAAAGAGCTTGGTATTCTATAAATATCAAATCCCTTTTAAACGCATCCAAAGATTAGACATGGCTGCATTGAAATTATCACTTCTAGTTTCAAAAGGTTTCATGTTCAAGCGTCCATTTTCTTTAAAAAGCGTCATGCTAAACACCGAAGAGTTTGGGTTGTTTTCATCTAAAATAGGATACCTCAAATCGTTATATTGGTATTTGTTGTCTCCTATTTTGTAAACACTGTAATACTGACTGCTAAACCATGCTAAATCTTTGATGTCATTAAATTCTTCAGGACTTAAATCACGCTGTTTAGGCAATTCCTTAAAATTTTTAAATCTATGTTCAGTATCCAACAACGAATAATACGAAACATAATAGGATGAATCAGCTTCAGCTATAGCGTACCACAAAATATTATTAAAAATGGATGGTTGTGAACTGAATCTTTTAATGTGTATATTACTTTCAGCAATAGATTTCCTAAAAAGCGCATCAACATAAAGTTTATTTACTACCGTTAAAACCATATAAACAGAACTGATGCCGATGCCTAATTTCAACCAAAATCGCCTTCTATGGTCTTTTCTTTTGAAAAACATCACTACAATCATACAAATCAAAAATGGCAGTGTGTAAACGGGGTCTACAACAGCTATGTTATTAAAAGCCACTCTATAATGGCTAAATGGTGCAAAAAGCTGTGTTCCGTAAGGTGTAAAACAATCTAAAATAGGATGCGTGAATAGGGACCAGAAAAACAATAGCATCCAATCTTTTTGGGTGGTAGTCTCCAATCGTTTTCCAGAATTATACAATTTATAAACACCCCAACCCAATATAAAAGCAGCTAAAATTGAAAACAAAATGGAGTGCATAAAACCTCTATGGAACAACATAGCATCAATTTCGTGGTTGTAAATAATGTTTCCAATAAAAACATCTAAATCTGGAATGGTGCCACCAATAGCTCCAAACAACAACGCTTTATTGCCTATTTTTTTTCCTAAAACCGCTTCTCCACAAGCAGCACCAAGAACAATTTGTGTTAATGAATCCATTCTTTTTTTAAATTGAAAAAACAAAAGTACACATTAAATCCATTTGCATAAATTCTTGTAAAATCGTAACATTACAAAACTAATTCCGCACAATGCAAGACGACAAGAATATTTCCAAAATAGAAATTGAAAACCAAAATATTATTGAAAACATCGAGCTGAACATTTGGGAAGCTTTAATTCCAGTTGTTATTTTAATGTGCATGTTGGCTTACAATATCTTTTTTGTGGAAGGTCAAGAATGGTTTGGAACTTACACCAACCAAATTATTTTACTTCTTGGTGGATTGGTTGCTACAACCCTAGGCCTTTTTAATAAAGTGACTATAGAACGCATGTTACAAGAAATTTGGGAAAACCTAAAAAGTGTTTTTATTCCCATCATGATTTTATTTTTAGTTGGCGCATTGGCAGGTACTTGGTTAATTAGTGGCGTTATTCCCGCTATGGTGTATTATGGTTTACAGGTTTTAAGCCCTACTATATTTTTACCGGCTTCGGTTATTATTTGTGCTGTTATCTCCATTGCTACTGGCAGTTCTTGGACCACATCGGCAACGGTAGGTATTGCACTGGTTGGTATTGGCACCGCTTTAGGAATAAATACCGGCATGATTGCAGGCGCCGTAATTTCTGGAGCTTATTTTGGTGATAAAATGTCGCCTTTAAGCGATACAACCAACTTAGCGCCAGCCATGGCTGGTACCGATTTATTCACACATATCCGATACATGACACTTACAACGATACCCACGCTAGTGGTAACGTTGATTGTTTTTAGCATCATAAGCATGAATATTGAAACATCGGGCAGTGCCGATTTAAGTAACCTACTATCAACCATAAACACAACATTTCACATTTCACCTTGGCTTTTCATAGTGCCTTTAGTGGTGATTGCATTAATTCTTTTGAAAACAAAACCCTTAATTGCTTTGGGTACAGGCGTTTTATTGGCTGCTGTTTTTGCTTTTATATTTCAACCGGAAATTTTAGCACATCTATCCGATTCAAAATTAAAATCCATAACATCCTCTATACTTACCGACACACAAATAACCACTGATAACGAAAAATTAAACGACCTCTTTTCCGCTGGAGGAATGGAAGGCATGTTATGGACCATTTATTTAATTATTTGTGCTATGATTTTTGGAGGTATCATGGACGGTATTGGTGCTTTAGCTAGAATAACCAAAGCCTTACTTTCTGTGGCCACTACCATTTTCGGACTCTTTGCAAGTACCGTAATAAGTTGTTTGGGATTAAATGCCATTGCATCCGATCAATATTTAGCCATTGTAATACCAGGTAAAATGTTTAAAAAAGCTTATGAAGATCGAGATTTAGCTCCTGAAAACTTAAGTAGAACCTTAGAAGATTCAGGTACGGTTACCTCTGTATTAATCCCTTGGAATACCTGTGGCGCTTACCAAAGTGGTGTGTTGGGTGTAGACACGCTTCATTATGCGGGTTATGCCGTCTTTAACTGGTTAAGCCCGTTTACAACATTACTTTTTGCTGCCCTTGGAATAAAAATAAAAGAATTGGCAAAAAAAGTAATTTACTAAACTCATACTATTTCCCAATATTTTGTCAAGTTGATATAATTTGATTATTAATTTTACCAAATTAACAAAAAACGGCCTACAATTTTGAATCCATTTCTAAAGGCTATTACTCTATAAGTTTTATTAATTGACAAACACTTTTAAATGCGAAAACTACGCTTAAATTTGCATCAAATAAATTATTAATTATTAAAATTTAACATATGGCATTTGTAGGAAAAAAATTTCCAAATTTAAGCGTTAACGCAATGAACGATTTAGGCGATACTTTTAAAGTAAACGTTTTAGAAGAAGCAGTTAACAATAAGAAAAAAGTAGTTTTATTTTGGTTCCCAAAAGATTTCACTTTTGTTTGTCCAACAGAGTTGCACGCGTTTCAAGCTGCTTTAGGTGAGTTTGAAAAAAGAAACACTGTAGTTATTGGCGCTTCTTGTGATACTGCTGAAGTTCACTTTGCATGGTTAAGCACTGCAAAAGATAATGGTGGTATAGAAGGTGTTACTTACCCATTATTAGCAGATTCTAACAGAAACCTAGCTTCTACTTTAGGTATTTTAGATATCACAAACGAGCAATACAACGAAGAAACTGGCGTAGTTACTGTTGAAGGTGACAATGTAACTTACAGAGCTACTTATATTATTGACGAAGAAGGTACTGTACAACACGAAAGCATCAACAACATGCCACTTGGTAGAAACGTTAATGAATATTTACGTATCATCGATGCTTTAACGCATGTTCAAGAAAAAGGTGAAGTTTGTCCAGCTAACTGGGAAGAAGGTAAACAAGCAATGCAAGCGAATGCTAAAGGAACTGCTGAGTACTTAAAAGCTCATTTGAATTAAAATAAAACCAAATCTTAAATTCCAAATTCCGATAGTGGTTTTATCCCAATTGGGATTTGGGGTTTTCCTCTCTGGAATCTAAAAAAAATATTATGGTAAAAGAATTAGAACAAGATAACTTAACAGAATTAGTATCAAGTAACGATACGGTAGTTGTTCAGTATTCTGCTAGCTGGTGCGGTAATTGCCGTATTATGAAACCAAAATTCAAAAAGTTAGCAACAGAAAACGAAACCATTACGTTTGTTATGGCCGATGCCGAAAAGTTTCCGGAATCTAGAAAATTAGCAACGGTAGACAACTTACCTACGTTTGCTACTTTTAAAAACGGTGCCTTTGTAAATCAGGTTCAAACAAATAAATTTGAAGTTTTAAAAGAATTAGTTGATGAAGTTACCAGTAATTAAACATTTAACACAATTTATTGAAGACAATGATGAAGATTTTGTAATCGAAACCATTGAAACTTTAGAAGCCTTAACCGAAGTTCCATCGTTAAAAGATGAAGAATTGGATGTTATTGGAGAACTTATTTCCAATATGTATGGCGCTGTCGAAGTAAATAAAATGATAAAAGAAGGTACACCTAAAAAAGAAGCTTTAAATAATTTTATGAGCAGGGTTTTAGGTTCTATTGATAAATAATCAAATTACTTTATATAAAAAAGCCCCTTTTCAGATTAAGAAAAGTGGCTTTTTTATGCTTAAAAATGAGTTTTATGATTGTCCCTAATTTGTAATTACGGGCAATCAATTTTTTTTAATTCAAATCAAACCTATCTAAATTCATAACTTTATTCCAAGCAGTAACAAAATCGTTTACAAATTTTTCTTTTGAATCTTCACAAGCATAAACTTCTGCAAGGGCACGTAACTCAGAATTTGAACCAAAAATTAAATCGGCGCGTGTACCTGTCCATTTAAGTGTTCCCGTTTTTCTATCACGTCCTTCAAAAACTTCATCCGAATCCGATGCTTTTTTCCATTCGGTACCCATACTTAATAAATTCACAAAGAAATCGTTTGTAAGCGTTTCTGGGTTATAAGTAAATACACCATGTTTATCTTGGTTGTAGTTTGCGCCCAATACACGCATACCACCAACCAGAACGGTCATTTCGGGTGCTGTTAAGGTTAGTAATTGGGCCTTATCCACCAACAAGGCTTCGGTTGAAACATCAAATTTTGTTTTTCTATAATTTCTAAAACCATCAGCATAAGGTTCTAAATATTTAAAGGAGTCTACTTCCGTTTGTTCTTGCGAAGCATCCATACGGCCAGGTGTAAATGGCACTTCTATAGGATGTCCTGCGCTTTTAGCAGCTTTTTCAACACCCGCACAACCTGCCAATACGATTAAATCGGCTAAGGATATTTTTTTATCACCTTGGTTGAATCCTTTTTGAATGCCTTCAAGCACGCTTAAAACTTTTGCCAATTGTGGTGGGTTGTTTACTTCCCAGTCCTTTTGCGGCACCAAACGGATACGTGCACCATTAGCGCCCCCTCGTTTATCAGACCCACGAAATGTTGATGCAGACGCCCATGCCGTAGACACCAACTCAGATACGGATAAACCTGAATCCAATATTTTAGTTTTTAACGCTGAAACATCGTTCTTATCTACCAATTTATGGTTTACAGCAGGAATAGGATCTTGCCAAATAAGTTCTTCTTTTGGCACTTCTGGCCCCAAATAGCGTGCTATTGGTCCCATATCACGATGGGTTAATTTATACCAAGCTTTGGAAAAAGCATCCGCAAATTCATCTGGATTTTCATAAAAACGTCTTGATATTTTTTCATATTCAGGGTCAAAACGCAACGATAAATCAGTAGTCAACATCGTTGGACGGTGCTTTTTTGACGCATTGTAAGCATCTGGAATGGTTGCTTCCGCATCTTTGGCAACCCACTGTATAGCTCCAGCAGGGCTTTTGGTTTGTTCCCATTCGTAACCAAATAAATTTTCAAAGAAAAGATTACTCCACTTCGTAGGTGTTTGCGTCCAGATAACTTCAGGACCTCCTGTAATAGTATCGGCACCAGCTCCAGTCCCAAAGCTATTTTTCCAACCAAAACCTTGCTCTTCAATAGATGCTGCTTCTGGTTCTACTCCTACATATTTTCCAGGATCTGCGGCACCATGCGTTTTACCAAAAGTATGCCCACCAGCTATAAGCGCAACAGTTTCTTCATCATCCATTGCCATACGCTTGAATGTTTCTCTAATATCTACAGCAGCCGAAATGGGGTCGCCATTTCCGTTTGGTCCTTCAGGATTCACATAAATTAATCCCATAACCACCGCAGCTAATGGATCTTCCAAATCACGTTCACCTGAATAACGTTTATCTTCTAACCAATTTGTTTCAGAACCCCAATACACATCTTCTTCTGGTTCCCAAACATCTTCTCTACCTCCTGCAAAACCATACGTTTTAAAACCCATGGATTCTAAGGCAACATTACCCGAAAGCACCATCAAATCTGCCCACGATAATTTTTTACCATATTTCTGTTTTATAGGCCATAACAACCTACGTGCTTTATCTAAACTAGCGTTATCTGGCCAACTGTTAAGCGGTGCAAAACGTTGTTGGCCTGCTCCGGCACCACCTCTACCATCACCAATACGATACGTACCTGCACTATGCCATGCCAAACGAATGAACAAGCCACCATAGTGACCAAAATCTGCTGGCCACCAATCTTGTGAATCGGTCATTAAAGCTGTTAAATCTTGTTTTACCGCTTTTAAGTCTAATTTTTTAAACTCTTCTGCATAATTAAAATCATCTCCCATAGGGTTCGTTAAAGATGAGTGTTGACGTAGAATATTCAACTTTAACCTATTGGGCCACCAATCGTGGTTTTTGGTTCCGCCGCCTGATGTCTGCTTTGGAGCTGCTCCCGAAAATGGGCACTTTCCTCCCGATGTACTTGAGTGATTACTGTTTTCCATTATTTAAATTTTTAATATGTTTTTCTGAATACCCTAAAGTTAAGAATTACTATTTAAAAAATATCACAACTCCATTTATATATATTATGTAATAATTGATAAAATTTATTTCAAAAAATTACAAATCCTATAAAAACATAAAAAAGCCACTTCAAATACATGAAGCAGCCTTTTAACAACCTAACCAAACAAATTATGAATTTTTAAGATTTTGGTAACAACACCGTATCAATAACGTGTATTACGCCATTTGACTGATTTACATCGGCAATAGTAACCATAGCTGAATTTCCGTTTTCATCTGTTATATATACATCTTTACCTTTTAACCATGCTGTAATAGTGCCACCACTTACGGTTTTAATGTTGGCTTTTCCGTTTCCATCCTTAATCATTTTTAAAACATCTTTAGCATTCCATTTTCCCGAAACCACATGGTAGGTCAAAACAGTCTGCAAGGTTTTCTTGTTTTCTGGCTTTAATAAATTTTCTACGGTTCCCATAGGTAATTTATCAAAAGCGGAGTTTGTTGGTGCAAATACGGTAAACGGACCTTCACCCATTAAAACATCTACTAATTCGGCAGCTTTAACAGCAGCAACCAAGGTGGTATGGTCTTTAGAGTTTACGGCATTTTCAACAATGTTTTTACTTGGGTACATGGCAGCACCTCCTACCATTTTAGTATCTTCTTTCATCATTTTATTTTGGGCAGTTAAACCTTGACCAACAAAAAGTGTGATTGCAAAAACGGTAGCAGTAAATAGATTTGATTCTTTCATGATTATATTTTTTTATTTGTTTATACCCTACAAACGAATCTTAAAGAAGGACGGTTTTCAAAAATCAATCCTTTAACAAAATATTAACAAATAGCTTAAAAAATTATAACTTCAATCTCAACTTAACAGGTAATAATTACTATTTTTATCCGATAATTTAAAAAACAATACCATGGCAACAGTAACATTAAAAGGAAACAAAATACATACTCTAGGAGAATTACCTAAAGTAGGAACAACCGCACCAGGCTTTGAGCTTGTTAAAACAGATTTATCCACGGTAACTTTAAATGATTATAAGGGTTCTAGGGTGATATTAAACATTTTTCATAGTATAGACACTGGAACTTGCATCGCATCTGCAAGACAATTTAATATTGAAGCAAGTGAATTGGAAAACACTAAAATATTATGTATTTCTAAAGACCTTCCTTTTGCCATGACCCGTTTTTGTGATGCTGAAGGCATTAAAAACCTTGAAATGCTATCTGATTATGTGGATGGTCAATTTGGAAAAGATTATAATTTGCTTTATACGGATGGTGCAATAAAAGGCCTGCTATCCCGTGCTATTATTATTTTAGATGAAAACGGCAAAATAATATATACAGAACAAGTAGAAGAAGTAAGTGAAGAACCAAACTATAAAGCGGCGTTAGAGGCTCTGCACGCTTAATCCATTATTATAAATGAAAAAAGAATCTTTCGTTGTTAACCGAATAAGAAGTATAGGTTATGCCTTTAAAGGGGCTATCATTCTTTTAAAGAAGGAAGCCAGTGTAAAGGTTCAATTTACAATGGCGCTGTTGGTTACAGCCGCAGGATTCTTTTTTAACATTTCTTCAACCGAATGGACCATTCAACTTTTAGCCATTGGAATGGTTATGAGTATGGAAGGCATCAACACTGCTGTTGAAGAAATAGCTAATTTTATTCATCCTGAACATCACAATAAAATTGGTTTAATAAAAGATATTGCAGCAGGTGCAGTGTTTTTTGCTTCTATTTTTGCCATTATTATTGGACTTATTATTTATATTCCTAAGTTGTAATTCATTTAAAAAAACGAATGAATATAATTGAAACCCAAAAACATCCATTAAAATTCTATGCTACATTAGCATTTGGATTTCTTTTTTTATTTGCATTAGGTTCATTCATGATTTTTATTGGTTTAGATAATGAATCAAATGAACAAGCTGAAAGCAAACATATTATTATGCCAATTTTTGGTAGTTTAGTTTGTCTTTTAGCGATTTGGATGGTCTATTCATATTGGAAAAATTCACCAAAAATTACTATTGACAAGAATAATTTAAAAATTGGAAATGGGACATTTAGATTAAGCAGTATTAAAGACGTAATATTAACAGGCAAAATGCCTTTTCGCTTTATAATAAACTTTCCAATGGAAGGAATGGCAATTTTATTTAAAGATGGTAGGGATAAAATTTTGTTCGATGATATGTATGCGAATAGTTACGAAGTGAAATCATTTCTTGAACAAGTTATTATTAACAAGCAAGAATTTAAAATAAACACACCTAAGAAAGTTAACAGTAGTGAATTTCGATTTGAAAACACAGAAGTATTTAAAGGAAATCAGTTGACAAGTTTGAGGGGAATTTCGCTTTGGGGACTAATAGGATTTTTTACTATTCTATTCATTGGCAAAGAAACAAGTATGAAATTAGGAGGTGTAATATTTTTTAGTCTTTTTGGTACTTTTTGGTTTATATTGCATTCTTGGTTAATGCACTATTTTGAACTAACAAAAAATTTCTTAATAATTCGCAATCACATTTTTATTTGGAAAATGAAAGTTTATAGTTTTTCTGATATAAAAGAGGTTGTTTTCGAAACACAAGGAAAACAACCAAACTGTATTAGAGTTATAACAAATGATTTTAGAAATAAACTTTATCCAGCAGGAACATTAAGAGACAAAACTTGGTTGGAAATGAAAAAGAGATTAGAAACGAAAGGAGTGAAAGTAAGAAATGAATGTATTTTCGAATAAACGAGGAACAACAATGACAAGTAATTGCTTCTACACTCCTACTTCTGAAAATCCTTTCGGATTATCAGCTTGGTATGTACTTGCAAAGTTAAGTGCTAACCCACGCTACTACTCATAGCCGAGACGATATGTGCAATATAAAAACTAAATGAAATTTAAAATTACATTAATTTTTTTGATATTTTTCTCTTGTAAAATTGAGGAATCCGACTTGGTTGATAATGCAAGATTTGAATTTGAAAATATCATTTTTGATAGCAGACTTGACCACTTAAATTTTAATGGACCAGAAATTAAAGAACGAGTTGAAGATTTTCCAAAAGATTCTGATTTTAAAATTTATTCTTGGTGGACAAAAAAAGGAAATGACACTTTACGGATTTATGCCGTAGTTCATAAACAGCTAAAGAAAAAAACAGATATTCATTTTTCAAAGAACTATACGAAATTATATAATAAATTCACAAAATAAAGACTACACAACACACTATATAAACCATTTTTTTAATACTATAACTTATAAATTAAACGTTAGTAATTTGTATTTTTGTTTAAACTAACAGCGCATTAATGGCGAAGAAAAAAAACGACACCAACAAATCTCCTAGAAAACAATTTAAAATGCCAAGTTTTAAGTTGTCCAATCAGCAAAAGCTGGTTTTTGGCAGCTTTTTAGTCATATTTGGGTTCATCCTTTTTATGGCATTTCTTTCATTCTTTTTTACTGGTGAAGCCGATCAAAGCGGTGTCTCCGATTTTGCATCACGCGATGTAAAAACCGAAAATTGGGTAAGCAAATCCGGAGCTTGGTTAAGCGACTTTTTTATTCAACGCGGCTTTGGTGTATCCTCCTTTATAATTGCTGGACTTATATTTCTGTCTGGTATTTATGTGTTAATGAATCTTAGCAAGGCCAAACTGAGAACACATTGGTTTTGGGGTATGCTTATTGTTATTTGGCTATCCATATTATTTGGTTTTTTTGGAAATTCTTATGGTATTCTTGGGGGCACCATTGGTTTTGAAGTGAATATGTACCTTCAAGATTATATAGGTAAAATAGGCACATCACTCCTACTTCTATTTGGTTTAATTACCTATTTAGCAGTTCGATTTAAACTTACTTTCGAAAACATTGCTAACATATTCAAATCTGCTAAAAGCAATATTAAAGACGATTTCAATAATCCGGATGACGAACCTATTGTGGCTTTCGACAACAACCTATCGGAAGAAGCAGCAGCCATAAAATCTGCTTTCGATATCACATTAGAAAACAAAGAACCTGTTGTAGAAAAGGTAACCAAACCTGTTGTTGAAGCGGCGCCGTTGGTTGTAAAAACACCTGTGAAAGAAGAAATTGAAGAAGATAATATAGAAATTGAAGTTGAAAAGGTAGCCGAGGAACAATCGGAAAGCGACAATTTATCCAATAAATTGGTGGAAGATTTTGGACAATTCGACCCGACTTTAGAATTGTCAAAATACCAATTTCCACCGTTAGATCTTCTTAAAAAATATGATTCTGAAGGCATTACCATCAACCAAGAAGAATTAGAAGAAAATAAAAATAGAATTGTAGATACCCTAAAAAACTACAATATTGGCATTGCCAGTATAAAAGCTACTATTGGGCCAACAGTAACACTTTATGAAATTGTGCCAGATGCTGGTATTCGTATTTCAAAAATTAAAAATCTAGAAGACGATATTGCGTTATCGCTTTCTGCACTTGGTATTCGTATTATTGCGCCCATTCCTGGGAAAGGTACTATTGGTATTGAGGTGCCCAATAAAAATTCTACCATCGTATCGATGCGTTCTGTAATTGCTTCTAAAAAGTTTCAAACGTCCGATATGCAATTACCTATAGCCTTAGGTAAAACCATTAGCAACGAAACTTTTGTGGTAGATTTGGCTAAAATGCCCCACTTACTTATGGCAGGTGCTACAGGACAAGGTAAATCGGTAGGATTGAATGCCGTTTTAACTTCATTACTTTATAAAAAACATCCTGCTGAGGTTAAGTTTGTTTTAGTAGACCCGAAAAAAGTGGAGTTAACCCTTTTTAATAAAATTGAACGCCACTATTTAGCAAAATTACCCGATAGTGAAGATGCTATTATTACTGATAACAACAAAGTAATCAATACATTAAATTCACTTTGTATTGAAATGGATAACCGCTACGAGTTGTTAAAAAATGCACTTTGTAGAAACATTGCCGAGTACAACGTTAAGTTTAAAGCACGTAAGTTAAACCCTAACGACGGCCACCAATTTTTACCTTATATTGTTTTGGTGGTTGACGAGTTTGCCGATTTAATTATGACTGCCGGTAAAGAGGTAGAAACACCTATTGCCCGATTAGCTCAATTGGCACGTGCTATTGGTATCCATTTGATTATTGCTACACAACGCCCGTCAGTTAACGTAATAACCGGTATTATTAAAGCCAACTTCCCAGCGCGTATTGCATTTAGGGTAACTTCCAAAATTGATTCTAGAACTATTTTAGATGGCTCAGGTGCCGACCAACTTATAGGTCGTGGTGATATGCTTTTTACACAAGGAAACGATTTAATTCGTGTACAATGTGCCTTTGTTGACACCCCTGAAGTTGAAAAAATAACCGACTATATTGGTTCCCAAAAAGCCTATCCAGATGCTTATTTGTTGCCTGAATATGTTGGTGAGGAAAGTGGCACAAGTCTTGATATAGACATAGAAGACCGCGATAAATTATTTAGAGAAGCTGCTGAAGTTATAGTGACAGCACAACAAGGTTCTGCTTCTTTACTGCAACGAAAATTAAAATTAGGCTACAATAGAGCCGGCAGGTTAATAGACCAATTAGAAGCTGCGGGTATTGTTGGGCCGTTTGAAGGCAGTAAAGCCAGACAAGTACTAATAACCGACCTAACAGCTTTAGACAAACATCTAGAAAATGAAACTTTATAACAAAAACAAAATGAGAATTAAAAACATCATATTAGCATTAGTAATAACAACATCACTTACCGGTTTTGCTCAAAACAAAGCCAAAACACTATTAAATCAAGTATCCCAAAAAGTAAAAAGTTATAACAATATTTCTATTGAATTTAAATATGTTTTAGAAAATACTGCCGAAAAAATAAAACAAGAAACCAAAGGCGATGTTATCATGCAAGGCGAAAAGTATAAACTAAACATCCTTGGTGTTACACGTCTTTTTGATGGTAAAAAACTGTACAGCATTAGTAGTGAAGATGAAGAAGTAACCATTTCTACTGAAACAAACGACGAAGAAGGCGCTATAACCCCTAGTAAAATGTTATCTTTTTATGAAGATGGTTATACCTATGCTATGGACTTAGAGCAAAATATAAACGGTAGAAAAATACAGTTGGTAAAACTAACTCCAATAGACTCAAAATCTGAGATAAAATACATTCTTTTAGGTGTTGATGTTCAAACAAAACACATTTATAATTTAATGCAAATTGGTAAAAACGGTACAAAAACAACCCTTACCGTTAATTCTTTCAAAACAAATGAGCCTTTATCAAAAAGCTTATTTACCTTTGACGCCAATAAATACAAAGATTACTACATTAACAAACTTTAATTAAGTTGGTTAAAATTTCAAATAAGGTAGTAATTATATTATTGAAATTTAAAGGGTGAAAATACTAGACCGATACATACTAACCACTTACCTTAAAACTTTTTTCAGCGTGTTTATCATACTCATGCTGATTTTTGTTTTACAAACCATTTGGCTATACATTAGAGAGCTCTCAGGAAAAGATTTAGACATAGGTGTCATCTTTAAGTTTTTGTTTTATTTCATGCCTAAACTTATACCGTTAGTATTACCGCTAACCATCCTTTTGGCATCTATTATGGTATTTGGTAGTTTTGCTGAAAACTACGAGTTTGCTGCCATGAAATCTACAGGTATTTCACTTCAACGTGCTATGTCGGGACTTAGTATTTTCATAGTCATATTGGGTATCGTTACCTTTTTCTTTTCCAATAACGTGATTCCTTGGGCAGAATTAAAATCTTTTAACCTTAGAACCAACATAGCAAAATCCAAACCTGCCATGTTACTTGCCAAAGGACAATTTAATGAAATTCAAGGAACCGATTATAATATTAAATTTGATAATAAACATGGTGATCAAGACCAATATTTAGATAACGTAACCATACACGTAAGAGGCAACGACGGAAGAACAAATGCTACCACTATTAAGGCTAAAAGCGGAGAACTTGCCAGTGAAGAAAACTCCAATGTCTTAAAGCTTATCCTATTTGATGGCAATTATTATACCGATATTAATCCAAACAGTATAAAATCCAGAAACAAAAAACCCTTTGCTAAAAGTACTTTCGAAAAATACACGATAAACATCGATTTATCCCAAATGAACAACGTTGATTTTGATGAACAATCACAAACCGATAAATACAACATGCTAAATGTTGTTGGTTTGCACAAAACCATCGATTCTTTGTCTAAAAAAGAAATTACTACAAAAGAAATTCAAGCTAAAAATTTATTTCAACGTTCCAACGTCATACCATATAAAAAAATAGGAAACCAAGTAACCACCGATTCCACATACTTAGAACCTATTTTAGATGTGCTAAACACAAAGCAAAAACTAGAAGTAGTTGATGCTTCATTAAAAACAATGTCCAGCACAAAACAGCTTATTGTTACCAATCAAGCTACTGGAAAACTTTCTAAAGAATGGCTCAATAAACACATCATTTCTCTGCATGAAAAGTTTGCTTTAGGTTTTGCCTGTATAATCCTGTTTTTTGTGGGTGCTCCTCTTGGTGCCTTAATACGTAAAGGAGGTATTGGACTGCCCATGGTTATTGCTATTGTGCTATTTTTAACCTACCACTTTATTGGTATTTTTGCCACAAACAGTGCAAAAACCGGAAGTTTCAACCCCGTATTGGCAGCTTGGTTTTCAACACTTATTATGCTGCCACTTGGTATCTTTTTAACTAGACGTGCAACTGCAGATAAAGGATTGTTTGATTTTGATGGTCTTATTGAGCCCATTAAAAAAGTATTCAACATAAAAGAGAAAGATGATGTTGATTATAAGTTTCTCTCATCTTATAAAAATGAAAGGCTGCTAGATGTTATCAATAACTACGAAACCCTTGGTCTTTCTGAAGATTGTCGTTATGAAGCCATAAACATATTAAACGAACGTGGTATAAGCACCAACCAATTGCGTGAAGAAGGTTTGCATATAAATACCAATTATAGTGATTCTGAGTTTATAACAAAGAACTATAGAGACCATTCAAAGTTTGCCATAACTCTGTATGGCATTGGTATTGTTTTGCTTGTTCTCCACTTTGTTTTTAAGAATAACAAAATGCCTTCGTTAGCTTCAGCTTCTATACAACTTAGTATCGTATCACTCGCCCTATACTTAATTTACTATGTGAAATCACTGATTAACTCGTTCCATTTTTACAACCACATCAACAAAATTGAGAAAAAGCCGAACCTATTTCTCATAATGACAGGAATCCCTTTATATTTTATTGCACACCTATTCCTAAACGATAAAATGAGCAAAGACTTAAAGCAAAATTGTTTAGAATCTTTAAAATAAGCAATATCTTTGCACAATGATTAATGATACCATGACACAAAATACAAATACCGAGATTAAACTTGATACCATTCACGATGCTATTGAAGCCATTAGAAATGGTGAAGTTATTATAGTTGTAGATGATGAAAACCGTGAAAATGAAGGTGATTTTGTAGCTGCTGCCGATAAAGTAACGCCTGAAATGATAAACTTTATGGCTACCAAAGGTAGAGGCTTAATATGTGCCCCACTTACCGAAACCCGCTGTAAAGAATTGGAATTAGGCATGATGGTACGCAATAATACCGACCACATGGAAACAGCCTTTACAGTTTCGGTAGATTTAAGAGGGCAAGGTGTATCAACAGGAATTTCGGCCAGTGATAGAGCTAAAACCGTAAAAGCATTAACAGATCCAAATATCAAATCATTCGATTTAGCTAGACCAGGACATATTTTCCCTCTAGTTGCCAAAGAAGGTGGTGTATTAAGACGTACAGGACACACTGAAGCTGCCATAGATTTTGCAAGACTTGCTGGTTTAAAACCTGCGGGTGTTATTGTGGAAATTATGAATGAAGATGGTACCATGGCGCGTTTACCAGAACTGATGAAAGTTGCCAAAAAATTGAACATGAAAATAGTTTCTATTGAAGATTTAGTAGCTTACAGAATGCAACACGACTCTTTGATTGAGAAAAAAGAAGATTTTGAAATCGAAACCCGTTTTGGAAGATTTAGATTAAGGGCTTACAAACAAACCACTAATAATCAAATACATATAGCCTTAACAAAAGGTACTTGGAAAGATAATGAAGAGGTGCTTACCAGAATAAACTCCACTTTAATAAACAATGATATTTTAGGTACACTAACCAATAATGTTGATGCCCAATTAGATAATATGTTTAAGGTGATTAATAGCGAAGGTAAAGGTGCTATCATCTTTATTAATCAAGAAACACAATCTATGAACATATTAAGCAGATTAGCTGTTTTAAAAGAAAACCAACAACCGAATACCGTATACAAAGCTCCAAAAGTAGATATGGATGCGCGCGATTTTGGTATTGGTGCACAAATATTACACGATTTAAACATACACAAACTGCGTTTAATTTCTAATACCGAACAAACCAAACGTGTTGGTCTTATTGGTTATGGCTTAGAAATAGTAGATTATGTAAAATACTAATCAATAACCTCAAAAGTTTTTAATAAGCCCTTAGATTTTGCATTAGGCACTTCTGCAACTAATGCATAATTCCCTAGCTTTAAATCAACCTCAAAATAACCAACACTTCCTTCATTGTCATCATTATAACCGCCCATAAAAGTTAAGCCAGCTGGAACAGGTGTAATAAATCCTTTTGGATCGTACCAAACCATCCAAGCTTCCAGTTTATCCATATTTGAATTTTCACTCAACTTAACAAGATGAACATCGGTGGTTGCAAAATTTTCGTGAAGTTTCTGACTTTCAATGTTGACCATAAACGTATGCTTGCCAGTTCTAATATCTGGATTATAATGGAATCCATCTTCTTTGATAGTAATAGTATCTGAAGCTATTGGAGGCTTTTGCTCACTTTTAGCCACTGTAACATAGACCTCTTTAACCATACCCATAGTGGAATGAAATTTTCCGTTAGGCATCTTAACATAACATTCAACACTATGAAGACCAGGTTCTAAGTAAAGGGTAGAAATTGCTGATGATTTAGGTGCAATTAATCCTGAACCGCCACTAGGAACCGCTTTGCTAAACCACTCTGGCATTTTTCCAAAAGCCGCAAATCCTTCTTCTGGTTTACCGGCATTAATTAAATCCATACCTTCCTCAAAAACAGGATCGGCCTCTTCAATAAAATTCTTTATAGTTATACCTTCTGGGAGTTTTACAAATCTAAAAAAATGGGTTTCGTTAGCCAGATTATCATATTTAAAGGTATTCCAACCAGAAGCAATAGTGTCTTGCATTTGAAATTCCATACTTCGGGTTACAATATTTATAACTTTTAAGGGATTTTTAATTTCTGTTGTTTCTTCAACAGCTTCGGCTTTTTTTTCGTTTTTACAGTTAAAAAAGAAAACAGAACTTACTATTAAAATAAGTATTATTATTATTTTGTTATCCATAGTTTAAAAAATTTATTTGGTTAATCGCATTAATTATAATTGTATCATTCAATAATCATTTTTCGTGTTGTATTTTTATTATCATATAAAATTTTTAAAATGTATATTCCTGATTGGAATTATCTTACATGTATTTGATTGATTGCGGCACTTTAAAATACTAGTTTCCCTAAAATATCATACATTTTTACAGATTCAATTTGCCTTACCGTTGAAATATTTAAAGTGTTTGAAACTGGGTTGGGATAAATTTTCACCTTATCTTGAAAGTGGAGTTTGAAGCACCTCCTACAGCTTGAACACTAATCATAAGAACACTTATTAACAGTATATTTTTTTTTCATGATTAAAAATTGATTAAGATTAGTCTATATTAATTTTTCAACATCCCTGCACCAGAAAATAAATTCATACTTTGGTAGTCTTTTGGTTTTATAATCGTAGGCTGCTTTGTTAAGTTTTTTGCAGTAATGACCATATTGTTTTTTGATTTCTTTTTATCTTCCATGTGCATTTCCATGATTAATCCATTTGAAAATTGAGATAGTACTCTTGGGTCTATATCTGGTATTTCCATGTTTTTTGCTCCACCGAAGTTCATAAAATTGTTCAACGTTATTGGTGCTTCAGATGTATGGTATACTTTTATAATATATCTGTCATCTTCCATTTGAAGTCCATTACAGTTGAAATTCAATATTTCTTTTGGCGAAAGCTCAGAGATTTTGAAATCCACTTTTTCGCTTTTGTTCTTTACTTCTGGAATTGGATACGTTTGTATAAATTTTTGCCCTTGCCCATCTGTAAACATTACCATGGTGTTTAGATCAGTATCAAACAACATAGTCATGTTCCCCATGTCTTTAGATTTTTCATCAACCATTTGTGTTGCTTGATAAGTGACCCCTTTTTTTATTAAAAAATTCATGCCTATTTTATCTTTCTTTTTGTCGCCAATTAACATCTCTGTTTCATATATCCAATCAAATTCATAGGTATTAGGCAAATCTGCAGCAGATACTTTATGATTATTTATTGCGTTTCTAACAGATTTTACTTGCCCTTTAGAATTGCTAGTATCATAATCGTCTTCATCAATATCTTCTGGGTTTTTATCCTTTTTAAAAGACCCAAAAACCATAGCCATCATATCTTGACCTGCTGCTTTTTTTTCAATTGCAGGAGGCAACTTTACATCAACAGGTTTGTAATCGTAAACAAATTGACTTTCTCCAGGAGGCATCATATCCATTTGAAAACCATTGGTTGGCTGACTTGTCTTAGTTTTATTTGTATATATTTCTACCAATCTATCTTTATCATCAAAAAGTACATAACTGCCTTCATATCCTGGTTCGTTTAGAAACTCGAATTTAGTATAGCTTTTACCTTTAATGTTTCTTTTCACTTCTTTAAAATCTTCATATCTAAAATGTTCTGGTTCATATACAAAAGCAAATTCTACAATGCCGTTAAACGGATTGGCAGTTACACCTAAATCTTGTTGTTTTTGTAAATTTGCCATAAAAGGTTCTGGAGGCAACTTATAGCCTTCAATCAACATAGTAGGCACCATCATTCCTTGGCTTTGTAATGCTACAAGTGATGATTTGTTATACATTCCCTCTCTTTCATTATAGCCATACATAAACCCTTCGCTATCTATGTAGCCTGGTTTAGGTTCTGTCGCTTGGTCTAATCTTACAGCCACTTGGTCTGCGTCAAAATACTGCGTTTGGTTATGGTTACCGTTTTCATGAATTTTAATCACAACATCTTCTTTGAAGAACGCTTTTTTGGCTTCTGTATGAATATTTAAAGCCGAGTTTGAAGATTCGCTTAACTCCTCATCCTGATTCTCCCCATTTTCATTTTCCTCTTTAGATTTGCCTTTTGGTGTTGTGGCATCGTCTATGGTTTTTTCTGTTTTTTTGGTTACAACCTCGTCGGTTTTACGTAGTAGAGTACGTTCGGCAGCTTCTCCCGCTTTTTGTTTAAGTTTTTTAAGTAGTTGTGCTTGAGTAGGTACGGTAATAAAAACACAACACATCCCAATTAATAAAAGCTTTAAATTCATGGCCTTAGTTTAAAAAAAAAAGGAAGACTTTTAAGTTACAAATAACTATTTGGTCTTCCCTTTTACATTGATTAATAGCGTTTTTAATATTGTCTAAAAATTATTTCTTTTTTAATTTCACCGTTTTTATTACTTTATTTTTTAAAAGTATATTAAGCTCGTAAATTCCTGTTTTTAAATGATCTACACTTAAAAATATTTTGTTTTTTTCTGGATTTTCTTTAGAAAGGGGATCCATAAAAAGCTGTTTTTATTTTAGCTTTTATAAAAGTAGATTACTTATTTTTTGAAGTATATCACAAATGTTTCAAATCATAAAACATATGTTACTGAGTGAAAAGATATGAGATTATGTATCTTTTAAGAGGTATTCGTTAGGTGTACAACCGTAAGTTTCTTTAAAACATTTGTTGAAATAAGAAGGTGTATTGAAACCAACACTATAGGCTATTTCAGCAATGGTAATATCTGTAGTTTCTAAAATCTTAACTGCTAACTTCAACCGTTGCGACCGTATAAATTCGCTTGTAGACATGCCTACAATGGCATGTAGTTTTCTATGAAGTTGAGTTCGGCTCATACCCATTAATTCACCAAAAGCTTCACTTGTAAATGTTGCATTGGTAATATGTTCATCTAAAACCGTTTGCACGCGTTTTAAAAAATCGTTTTCAGTAGATGTTATAGCCAATTCTGGATTAATACTAAAAGTTTTACTAAAATGTATTTTCAGTTTTTGTCGGGTTTCTAAAAGTTTCTCAACTATTAACTTGAGTTTTTCGTTGCTAAAAGGTTTAGTAACATAAGCATCGGCACCTGTTTTATAGCCTTCTATCTCGTTTTGTTCGCCCACTTTTGCTGTTAACAAAACCACTGGAATATGACTGGTAAGCGTATTGGTTTTAATATCATTACAAAGTTCTATACCACTTTTATTAGGCATCATTACATCACTTACTATCAAATCGGGCAATGCTTTTAATATTTTACTCAACCCTTCTTGACCATCTTCTGCTTCTATAATTTTATAAGTGTCTTTGAAAATAGAAACTATAAAATTTCGAATTTCGGGATCATCTTCAACAATTAACACCAGTGGTTTTTCTGTTGTTTTATCAACGTTTGCATTAACTTTACTTTCCTGGACTTCTTTTTTGGTTTCTATAACCAATTCATCTTCATTAAAAGCTGTTTTTTCAATGGGTAATGTAACCGTAAATTGTATTTTATCTACACCTAAATTATTGGCTATTATGTTCCCTTTAGAAAGGGTAACCAACTCTCTTACCAATGCCAGACCTACTCCTACGCCATCGGAACCTTCATTATCTCTATAAAAACGGTTAAATAAATTATTAAGATTAGAAACGGTTGTTTGGTTTGTTTTATTAATTACTGAAACAACCATAGTTCCATTAGTTTTTTGAACATCAAATATTATTTTACTTGAATTTGGCGCATACTTTACAGCATTAGACAACAAATTTGAAACTACTTTTTCTATAATATCGGTATCAAACCACACATTTTCTAATGGTGTGATGGCTGGTTGGATTGCAATATTCTTCTCGCTAGCTTTATATTGGAATGCTTCAACAATTTGCTTTAACAGCATTGTTAAACTTCCTTTTGATATTTTAAGGCGTTTTTGACCAGAATCTATTATTGATAAATCTAACATTTGATTTACCAAATTTAATAACCTATTGGCATTTTGCTTAACCAACAATAATTCTTTGGTATCTTCTTTTGAAATATTTTTTTTATTTAATTGGTTTTCAACGGGCCCCAGAATTAATGTTAAAGGCGTTCTAATTTCATGTGAAATATTGGTGTATAGTTTTGTTTTAAATTCATCCAGCTTTTTTAAACGTATAGTTTCTTCGTGTTCTAATCTTAATTGGTTTTTTAAGTGCCAGCGCCATTTAAGATATCTATACAATAAAACAAAAGAACCTATAAAACCAATTAAATATAGCGTCAAAGCTGTATTGGTTTTGTACCAAGGCTTTAAAATAGTAAAGTGGTAGGTTGCAGGAACATCAGCCCAAACGCCATCATAATTGCTGGAAAGAACTTTAAACGTGTATTTGTTTGAAGGTAAATTGGTATAATGTGCCATATGTTTATTTCCCGCATCAACCCAAGTAGAATCGTGATTTACCAATTGGTATTTAAACTGATTTCGATCAGGTGCTGAAAAAAGTAAAGATGAAAAGGTAAAAGTAACTGTATTTTCGTTAAAATTCAATGTTTGATTTTCCTTTAATTCATATGGTTTTGAAAAAACTTCGAACTTAGATATTACGGTTTTAGGTTTTGTTGAATTAAATGTTAATTGATTTGGGTCGAACCAATTAATTCCATCCAATCCTCCAAAATAAATAATGCCATTCGCATCTTGATAATAAGCTCCAGTATTAAACTCTAAATTTTGCAAACCATCGGCATCGGTATAATTTTTTATAACAGGTTTTGAAGCTGCTTTGGTATTAAACTTACTTAGCCCGTAATTTGAACTTAACCATAAATTCTCTTCATTATCACACAGAATGCCATAAATAACATTGTTTGGCATGCCATCTTCAACAGTATAAGTTTTTGTTGTTTGCGATGCTAAATCATACTTTTTAAGCCCCTTACCGTATGTTCCAACCCAAAGTACACCCTTATGGTATAATAAAGATTTAATAGGGTCTGCTATTTCGTTAATCTTAATAATCAAACCAGTATCTGTTTGCAATTTAAAAAGTCCGTTATTTTCAGTGCCAATCCAAAGTGTTCCATTTTCACCCTTTACCATAGCCCTAATGTTATTTGAGGTAAGCTTAGAATTACTATTGTTAAATTGTTTTAAAATACCCTTTTCTTTATCAAAAAGCACTAAACCATTACGTTCTGTACATAACCAACTTGAAGTATCTGAAGCTTTTATTATTCGCCAAATAGTATAATCAGAAATTTCTGGATAATTTTTATAAATCCCATTTTCAAAAATATTGAGTCCAAAACCTTGGTGCCCAATCCATAAAGATTGATTAAAAAAGTTTAGACTTACTATACGGTTACTATTTAAACCAATAACATTACTTTCAGTAAATGTCTTATAGGTTTGCGACGCAATATCCATATAGGTAAGTCCTTTTCCAGATGTACCAACCCAAACCAGATTTTCATTGTTAGAGGTAATACTTCTTACCACATCTACATTAACATTTTTAGACAACTGCTTGTTTGTTAATACATTGAATTTAATAAGATGCTCGTCGTAATAACTAGCTCCTGCCCCATCAGATCCAATCCAAATAACCCCCGTATTATCTTCAAATAGAGTTAATATATCATTGTAATGTAAATCAAAGGGGTTTTCTTTATTTGCTAAAAAGTTTGAAACTACACCTGTTTTAAGGTCATACAGATAAACACCGTTGCCGTAGGTTGCAATCCAAAGACGATTTTTACTATCTACAAGTAAATCCTCAATATTTAAATTTGAAGGTAAACCACTATTTGAAATTGGCTTAAAACCTTTGCTGTTTTTGGTTTTAAAAAATAGCCCATGACCATAAGTTCCAACCCAAAGCGTTCCATTTTTTGATTGTTCCAAACAACTAAAATTAACGTTTTTAGCATTATGGATTTTTACTTTTTTATAATCTGTGTTTTTAGAAAATGCAAAAATAGTTTCGGAACAAGCAACATATAACGTATCGTTATGTTCTAAAAAATCGTAAACAGTTTTGTTTCGGTCCTCTCCTCTAAACACCTGTATAGTATCTTTTGAAACAGCATTAATTTTGAAGAGCCCTTTATTGTAAGTTCCTATATAATGATTTAATTGCTTGTCTTGAAAAACAGTACTGGCATTTTGTATACCCAATACTTTTATAAAGTTCTTTGACTCAACGTTAAAATACTCTAAAACTCCCGAATTACTTACAATCCAAAGTTGGTTTTTCTTGTCTATATAAACTTTCCCCAACTTACTAAAGGTAGGTCTGGTTATATCTTCAAACTGCTTATTAAAAACTGTAAAACTCTTACCATTATATTTATTTAATCCATCTTGTGTTGCCAACCATAAATAACCTATACTATCTTGGGCTATACTTATAACACTATTTTGAGAAAGTCCTTCTTTTATGCTAAGTGATCCAAAAGCAAATTGTTTTTTACCAGTTTGCGAATAAACAACTATTGGCAAAAGAAAAAAAAATAATATTTTTAATCGACTCATTAACAAACAATTTACTCCTTTAAAGGTAATAAAAATTGTTAATTACGAAATTACTAATGATTCTATAATGGAAACCATCTTGCTTGTCCGTTCTTTTAGATGCTCTTCTGTCCAAGATAGTTTTATTAAACAGGAAATATTTTTACCAATAAACATTTAAATCATTCAAAAGATTTGATATTTGCATCCAGATTTAGATGATTTAAAGATTTATAAACTTCGTTTAATTGTCATACTACTTATACCCAATAAACTCATTTTCAGCATCTAAAATTGACTTCACATATGTTTTGAACGCTGGATATTCTTCAATATTAACTTCTTCTAAAGATGGTTTTGCATGCATGTTTATTTGCAAATGGTTTTCTTTTACTTTAGAATAAGATATTTCATATAGATGTTCTTTGAAAGTAAATTTTTGATTTTTTGGAATTTCAACAAAACTCATTCCTTCATTTATAAACAAATTATAGGTATTAAAATACTCGTCTAAATTTTCGTATTGGATATACTCTATTGGATATTTTCTATTTTCTAAACTTACAATATCACTTGTATATGGATGAGAAACTACAGGCAATTGAAAGATATTTATAGAACCAATTTTATTTATCTTCTTATCCAATGAAATATTAGAGGTGTACTGAATAATTTTGTCATTGTCCAATCTTTCTATGTTTATCAATTCGTCTAAAATAAAATCATCTTTAATTTGATTTTTTAAATCGTCATGAATAGATTTTTTTACAACTTCTAAGTTTGGTTCATCAAAAACACTTGCATAATATGAGTTAATATGACCCGTAAATTTAGTGTTGATGCCCATTGTAACTTTATCATTATTTATATTGATTGTAACATCATTAGTAAATACAGATGGTTCTCTAAGTACATTATCTAACTTAAATAAATCGTATTTTTTGTTTTCATCAAAATTAAATGGAATTTCTAAAACAGATGCACCTCGTAACGATACAGGCAACGACTTAAATGGTAAATATTTATCAGTAAGTTCTAAAAACTGTTCTTTTCCATCAATTTCAACTTTAGCAATGCAATGGTTGAAATCTGTATTTGGCAACACCATTTCATTTCTACCATAATCCGAAGTCAATACAAGCACCAAGTTAGCCTTAAGCTCTGCCATATTTGCCAAGGTTACATACAAAGTTGAAAAGTCTTTACAATCACCCAAACCAGTTTTAATTGTTTTAGAAGGTTTTTGTGGTACATAGCCACTTTGCCTAAAACTCACTGAGCTATAAGTGAAATTGTTTTTTATGTAATTATAAATTATTTTGGCTTTTTCTTCATCTTTTAGGTGCTTATAGCCTTTTGGAAACAATGTCTCAAAAACATCTTTAACTCTTGTATCTACCTCTATATTAGATCTTACCAAATCGGAATACCAAATAGATATATCATTCCAACTAGGAATGGTGCTAATATGTAAATATTTAGCAACGTCAACCGTATTTGGCATATAATATTCTTCTTGTGGTATTTCTGGTAAATTTTCTACTTTCCATTCATACAAGTCATAATTTTCCAACTTGGAAATTTTTGGATCTAACTTACCATTAACTGACTTGTAAAACAGCTTGTGGTTTTTTGGCACTATAATTTTTAATGAAGATTGTAATATTGGGTGGAACGAATCGAACATAAAACTATCAGTATAATCTTTATAAAAACGTCCTGTACTGGAAAATGATCCTTCGTAATCTATATAAACAACGTCTCCAATAGACAATCCTTTAAACACCAAATTCGAACCACTTTTATCGGCAGGTACAATGCTACCATCTGTTTTAACTAATTCAGATTTTATAAAATGGTAGTTACCCGATAGACCTAAATCATATTCTTTAAAAAACTCTATACCGCTATTTGAGGTAACTTCGTACAGGTAAATAAAACGAAATTTCCCCCCGCCCTCGTTAAACAACTCTAAATTAGAATCGTCACTTAAAATATTATAGCCGTAATTATTAGTTGATATTTTCCCTCTGTTAGATTTGATGAAATTGTAGGCATCTTTAAAAGAAATTTCGTTTAAAACATTGCTTTCATTTTTTAAATCTCTAATCTTATTTCTTAGCGTACTATTGGCACTATCATGTTTTAATGAGTTTTCATAGGCTAACAAGGCGCTTTTTTTATCATCTAATTTTAAAAGAGCATCACCCTTTAATTCCATTAGTTTAAATGAATATGGGAAATTTTCTAGACCCATATTTATATATTCTAAGGACTCTGAGTATTTTTGATACGTGTGTAGTTTTTCAATTATTGGAATGATATAAGTATTATCAAAAGACAAATTCTCTATATCTTTTGAAATAATTTTTAAAGATTTATCCTTCTCCTTTCTATTGGCGTAATATTTTGATAAGGTAGTTATCCCTGAATAATTAAAATAATTAGAGTTTATTTCTTCAAGTAGTTTTACTGTTTTATCATCTTCATTTAAAAGAGACCCGAATAATGGGGCGCAACGTAATAACATCCTCACATTATCTTTAGAGACTATAAGTAAGTCTTCTAAATTTTGTTTTAATGCCTCCAAATCTTCTTTCCTTGAATTATATACAAAGTCCGACATGTGTGCAAGCACTTTATTATCTACTGAATTTTTAAACTTTTCTAAAAAGCTTTTCAGCTCAGTTAAAGTCATTCTGTTTAACTCGCTAAAATCTATAACTTTATAAACAAGTGGTAAATAATAATCTGGATCATCCAATTCCATATTCTTTTTCAATTCATTAAAAGATGTAGCGTCACCTTCTACTGAATAAGCTTGAATCAGCATTTTTCTTATTAAAGAACTTTTAGGATACTTGTCATAGAATGGCTTTAAAACATTTTTTGCTTCTTCGTATTTTGAATTTCTTAAATACGTGTTTACCAAGCAGTAACTATAAAGAAAATTAGATGGATTTTCCTTTACTTTATTTTTGAAATAAACTTCAAAATCATTCTCAATTATTTTAGGATTTATATCATTTAAAGTTGAAATATTATACGGTTTAAATTCTGAACTGTATGATAAATTTGTGTTTGTACTACCGTCTTCGTTTAAAATGCTAGTAATAAAATAACTGCCATAACCACTCTCTGCTAATTTTAACAACAATCTATTTTCACCCTTTGGAATTGTTACCATAACCTTGTAGGCATTCAAATCGGTAGTAACGTCTTCATTATTCTGAAAAACTAAAACATCATTAAGCCATAGTTTAAAAGATGAACCACAACCAATCCTGATAATAGCTCGCTGTTCTTCGTTGGCGGAAATAAATGTTTGCGCATAATTTACACCTGCACCATAAGATTCATGATTTGTGAAAAACTGATAAGCTTCTCTTGTGTTTTTTGGCGTGTACCAATTAACAAGGCCATTACTTTTAGCATCAAAAGGTGTTTTTGAATATGCTATAGACTCTGGCCCGTAATATTTGTCTAAACCACTTTTGTTTAAATTCTCGAAAACTCCGCAATATTGCCAATTTTTAATGGCTTGAATGGAATCGTTTAAGGCGAAATATTTATCCCAAACATTATTTTCTCTACTTACTACAGAATTTAAATAGCTTAAAGCATCTTTTACATCTTGATTTTTAATAGAAACTTGAGAAACAGCTTCAAGAACATCCTTATTTCTTTTATCAAAACCTGTTTCTAAATAAACATCAAACAAATAAGATTTATTCCATAAACCATATAAATAATATTCAAAATCGGGTTGCTGTAAAAACGAACTTGTAAACACCAGATGCTCTACAAATTTGCCCATTTCTTCTCGCAAAATTTCATTTGCAATTAAAGACTCTATATTTTTATTTTTCTCTGATTTTAGATTTTTTTCAGCTAAAGCTCTATCGTTTTTTAAAAGCGCTTCCCAAAATTTTTCATGCATATTCTGCGAACCAACTTGAATAATATTAAAGGCTACAAGTAAAAATATAAGGAAGTGATTTTTCATACAATATTAAATTTAATATGAATTTAATAAAATATATTTAATAATTGCAACCATTTTATTGGCACGTTCCTTAACCTGTTCTTCTGTCCACGACAGTTTTATTAAACAGGAAATATTTCTACCAATAAAATGATCGGATTGTGGAAATTCTTTAGTTTTAAGATACTCCAATCCGGTTTTTACTTCTGCTGGAATTGGGAAAAGTGATTTTAATTCTTTTAAATGATCCCATTTACGAATGTAATGCCAATTGTTATTATAGTACTGAAAACAAGCGTCTACTCCTTGGTTTTTAAACGCTTCTGAAACTTTAAGTGATGTTTCTAAATCTGGTAGAAAGAAGTTTAAAAAGCTATAATTTTCTTCACCACCTTCGGGAACTGTTCTAAACGTTACTTCTGGAATTTGCGATAAAGCGTCCCTTAAAATGGAATAATTCTTCTTTTGAATTTTTAAAATCTCAGGCAAACGTTTTATTTGCGCTAAACCTACTGCTGCATGAAGTTCTGAAATACGGAAGTTGTACCCTAAAAAAGGATGTGATTCTGCTCCTCTATCGTTTCCAACGTGGTCGTGACCGTGGTCGGAATAATGGTCGGAATTTATGTAATAATCTTTGTTGTTTGTTATGACTGCACCACCTTCGCCACAGGTAATAGTTTTTACAAAATCGAATGAAAAACAGCCTAAATCTCCAATACTTCCTAATGGTTTGTTTTTATAGGTTGCTCCAATCGCTTGACAGGCATCTTCAATTAATAACAGACTGTGTTTACTACAAATGTTTTGAATTGCATCCATATTTGCCATACTGCCACACATATGGACGACCATAATGGCTTTTGTTTTTGGGGTGATGGCTTTTTCTACGGCTTGTGGGCTAAGGGTTAAGGTGTCGTCTATATCTACCAAAACAGGGATGGCTCCAAGCATCATAACGGCTTCAAAACTGGCTACAAAGGTAAAAGTTGGTAAAATAACCTCGTCTCCTGCCCCTACACCTGCTGCTGCCAATGCTACTGATATGGCTGCAGTACCGCTTGATACTAATTGGGCGTGGTTTACTTGAAAGGTGTTTTCTAAGGCTTTTTCCAGTTCTTTGGCTTTCCAATGGCCATTTCGCATGCCATCGAAACCGTAGCGCATGAGTACGCCATTTTCCAATACATCGTTTACTTCTTTTCGTTCTAATTCTCCAAATAATTCAAATCCTGGCATAATGTATGTTTTTTACTGGTTGGTTTGCGTTAGGGATTGAGGCATTGTTGGAGCTCCTCGCAGAGAGCGACTGCCGAAAGCCCGACCTGTTTCCTGAACTTGTTTCAGGATAAAGGTAACGCCCAAATGGGTTGTATCTATAGTTCTATGACTGCGTCGTTTATTGATTTTCTTACTTTTGCGAATGCTGCAAACATATCGGTTTCGTCTCTGTAACCTACAGGCAAGAGCAGTACGGACTTGAGTCCTTTATGGTTTAGTTGTAAGGCGTTGTCGATGGCACTTGGGATAAAACCCTCCATGGGACAGGAATCGATGCCTTCTATGGCACACACGGTCATTAAATTGCCCAAGGCTATATAGGCTTGGTTTCTGGACCATTGTTGGCGCTCGTTTTTGGACATTTTTTGCATCATCTTTACAAGGTCTTCCCGATATGGTTTTAAGATGGTTTCTGAAGTATTTCTTGTGCTTTTGATGTTATTGTAATAGGAGATAATATCTGTATCCAATATATCTTCTTGTACACAAATAACCAATAAATGTGATGCGTCCAATACTTGTTTTTGGTTGTAGGCATGAGCTACTAATGGCTGTCTTATGGTTTCACTCTCTACTATTACCAATTTTATGGTTTGCAAGCCGAATGATGTTGCCGTTAAATTGAATGCTTGTTTTAAAACATCTAATTTATCTGATGATAATTTTTTAGTTGCATCGAACTTTTTGGTGGCATAACGCCATTTAAGTTGCTTTATAATATTCATTGATGAATTTTAATTTTTACAAAAATAAGCTAATAGTAAAAGCATGAAAATTTATTTTTAAAAAAATAGAATTTTATTTGAAAGAATTAAAAAAGGGTTCTATATTTGCACCCGCATTCAGGGAATACCTGATGAGACCGAAACTGGAGAAATGGCAGAGTGGTCGAATGCGGCAGTCTTGAAAACTGTTGAGGGTCACACCTCCGGGGGTTCGAATCCCTCTTTCTCCGCAAAAAATCCGTAACTATATCTAAATCAATATATTACGGATTTTTTATTTCTATTACAAGTACAATTATTGTACGACATAACACCCACAATTCGCCCAAAAAACCTCTGCACTTCAACCAATAAAAATTATTCATAACCACTCTAACGTCATTGCGAACAAAGTGAAGCAATCTTATAAGTAAAAAACCTCCGTTAAAAACGGAGGCTTTGATTTTCAGATTAGCCCCAAAGGGGCATTAGGCTCATTCATGATG
>NZ_JBIFXS010000013.1:0-110031 GCF_043558645.1 Mariniflexile sp. HNIBRBA6329
ACCTAAAAAATGGCGAAGCCTTTAAAACATGACCACCGTCAAAGACGGTGGTTTTTTAGACTGAAATAAAAAACAAAAAATAGTTTTGGTAGCTAAGTTATTAATCGTAATATTGCAATATAATAGTATTGACTTGAAATGGGACTTACCAAAACTGAAATATTTACAGATCAACAAAACGAAATTGCTTTAATAGCCAAAGCCATGGGTCACCCTGCACGTGTGGCTATTTTACAGCATTTGTTTAAAACAAACACCTGTATTTGTGGCGATTTGGTAGATGAAATTGGTTTGGCACAACCCACCATTTCCCAGCATTTAAAAGAACTAAAGCAAGTAGGTCTTATACAAGGCACCATTGAAGGTACCAGTATTTGCTATTGCATTAACCAAGATAAATGGGCACCTATAGCACAACTTTTCAACGCGTTTTTAAGTCAAAAACCGTCTAACGACAGTAGTTGTTGCTAAAAAAATTTAGATATATTAATCGTAATATTACAATAAAACTATGAAACTTTCAGAAATTAAAAATCACCTAAGCCAATTAAGCAGCATCGCGTTTAAACTACCAGATGGCAGTTTAGTACCCAGTCATTTTCACGTTACCGAAGTGGGTAAAATAACCAAACACTTTATAGATTGTGGCGGTACAGTAAGAAACGAAACCGTTGTAAACTTTCAGCTTTGGAATGCCAACGACTACAACCACCGTTTACACCCCGAAAAGTTATTGAGTATTATAAACCTTTCAGAAAAAGTATTAGGTATTGAAGATTTGGATATTGAAGTAGAATACCAAGGCACCACCATTGAAAAATTTGGTTTGGAGTTTGACGGTAGCAAATTTATACTAGCAACAAAACAAACCGATTGTTTGGCAAAAGACCAATGTGGTATTCCTGTAGAAAAACCAAAACTAAGATTATCCGATTTAAACGATGAGCCTTGTTGCGCTCCTGATGGCAATTGTTGCTAATAAAACAACCTAAAATATCTGAAAATGGCATTATTAAACCCAATACAAACTACCATTGCTGGTTTGCCGCTAGAAAGTGTTACCACAGAACGAAAAAAAACGCTTCAGCCCTTAATTGATTTTATTAAAAGTAAAGTAAACACCCAAGAAGACATTCGTATTAACTTTATTTGTACCCACAACTCACGCCGCAGCCACTTATCGCAGGTATGGGCACAGGTTATGGCGAAACATTTCAACATTAAAAATGTGTTTTGTTATTCGGGTGGTACTGAGGCAACAGCGCTATTTCCAATGGTAGCAAAAACCTTAAGCAATCAAGGGTTTCAAATTAAAACGCTATCAGAAGGCAACAACCCTGTTTACAGCATTAAATATGCCGAAAACGAACATCCTATTATTGGTTTTTCTAAAACTTATGACGATGCCTTTAATCCTGAAAGTGCTTTTGCAGCGGTTATGACCTGCTCTCAAGCCGATGGTGGCTGTCCGTTTATTGCTGGTGCCGAAAGACGTGTATCTATTACGTTTGAAGACCCAAAAGCCTTTGACAACACCCCAGAACAGGCCGAAAAATACAGTGAACGCAGTTTACAAATTGCTACCGAACTGGGTTATGTGTTTTCTCAAATAAACTCTTAACACATGGCTACTCAAAAAAAACTAAGTTTTATAGATAGCTATTTAACACTTTGGATATTTATAGCCATGGCCATAGGCGTTGGTTTGGGGTATTTTATTCCCTCGTTCCCCAATGTAATAAACGGTTTAAGCAGTGGGACCACAAACATACCCATTGCAATAGGATTGATTTTGATGATGTATCCACCACTAGCAAAAGTAAATTTTGCCTTATTGCCAAAAGTGTTTAGCAACACAAAAGTATTATCGATATCCTTGATACTCAATTGGATCATAGGACCTGTTTTAATGTTTATTTTGGCAATTACCTTTTTAAGGGATTACCCTGAATATATGGTTGGACTTATTTTGATTGGATTGGCACGTTGTATTGCCATGGTATTGGTTTGGAACGACCTTGCCGAGGGTAGTAGCGAATACGGTGCCGGTTTAGTGGCTTTAAATAGTATTTTTCAGGTATTTGCCTATAGTTTTTACGCTTGGATATTTATTACCGTACTGCCTCCCTATTTCGGTTTTGAAGGTGCTATTGTAGATATTTCCATTGCCACCATTGCCGAAAGTGTTGCTATTTACTTGGGAATCCCCTTTTTAATGGGAATTTTAAGCAGATTGATTTTGGCTAAACTATATGGAGAAACATGGTACAATACTAAATTTATCCCAAATATTTCGCCAATTACATTAATTGCACTGTTGCTTACCATTATTGTGATGTTTTCATTAAAAGGCGAGTTAATTGTAAAAATTCCATTCGATGTTTTAATCATTGCCATACCTTTGCTACTATATTTCACCATCATGTTTATTATCGGCTTTTTTATGACCAAAGCTTCAGGAGCAACCTACGATAAAACAACAGCTGTAGCATTTACTGCAGCTGGTAATAATTTTGAATTGGCTATAGCCGTTGCCATAGCTGTTTTTGGCTTGAATTCTGGGCAAGCTTTTACTGGGGTTATAGGACCTTTAGTAGAGGTACCAGCGCTTATATTACTAGTGAGGGTTTCATTTTGGTTACGGAAAAAATACTATAATAAAGTAATGGTTTCAAATTAAATAAATTTTTCAAGCAAAAAACAATAAGACTTCTATGAGTTTATTTTAACAATCTAGTATAGAGCAAATGGCAACAGATTTAGACACTTTTTATTTCAATAAAGACGAACCTAACAAAAGCTGTTTGCTTACTTTACGTAGTATTATCTTAAAGCAAGATGAGCTAATAAGTGAAACTATTAAATACGGAATGCCTTGTTTTTGCTATAAGAAGAAAATGTTCTGTTATTTATGGATTGACAAAAAATCAAATGAGCCTTATATATTATTTGTTGAAGGGCAGCACCTGGAACATCCAAAATTAGAAACAGGGAATCGGAATCGCATGAAAATATTTAGGGTAAACCCAAATGTAGATATCCCGATATATACCGTAGAACTATTACTGAACAAGGCTTTGGATTTGTATAGAAACGGTACGATAAACATCAAATAAAAAAGCGCCCAACTATATTGCTATAATCGGGTCGCTTCCCTAACAAAAAAACCAAAAAACCAAACCTTCAAATCTGGTTTTTTAAAAATAATTTTCCTTTTTCATCTGTTAGTAACTTATATTTCCTTTTTAATGAATCCCTCAATTAAAAGTATCCCTCTTTTTATATTTTAAAACGTGTAGGTAATGCTTCCTTTTATAAAAAATGGTGTTCCTGGTGTAAAGTGAATTTCTTCAACAGATTGTGCTTCATTCTGAAGCCTCGATTCGGTGGCGAATTGGGTTTCATTCCATTCGGTATCAAATAGGTTTTCAATAACCACACCTAAAGTGATGTTGTTAAACTTGTAATTGGCATTAAAATCGGTTACAAAATAACCAGTAGCCACAATACTATTATCTTCGTTTGCTGGTCTATCATCTACATATCTGTATCGGATACCTCCAGAAAAACCATTTAAGTTATTAACTGAAATACCTCCTGCCATGGTAAAATCGGGTGCCAACGGAATGTAATTTTGTCCGTTTGGATCTTCAGTACTACGGGCATGTGTATAAGTAGCATCGGTATCAAAGAACAACCAATTGGTTAATTGGTAACGCAATCCTAAATCGGCTCCATAACGGGCTGTTTTACCGCTAGGTTCTACAATGCCTGCATCGCCTACGTATACAAACTCTTGTTCTAAAAACAAATACCACAATGCCGAATTCACAATAAGTTTAGGCACCGGTTTCCAAACAGTTCCTAAATCTAAACCATAAGAGCGTGGTAATACTTCTTTTCCTTGTTGGCTCACCACCACTCGGGTATCGTTGGAATGAAAGCCCATGCCCGATTTTAAATACAGTTGTAAATTGGAGGCTGCATCATAATAAAAGTTAAGTTTCGGGCTTAAAATAGTTTTTGTTTCTGCTTGCGATGTGTAGTTTGTTTGCAACTTATCATTATATAAAAACTTAAAATAATCCAAACGTAATGCTGGAGCTATTTTAAATTTACCAAAATTGAACTGCACATTGGTAAACGCACTCAGGTTGGTTTGGTTTAAATCGCCCAACTGAATTTGTTCTAAAGTCGTACTGCGGTTTAAGGTGTGCGATAACTCAATATCATTTACAATATCATGCCTAAGGCTAATGCCCCATGTGGTGGTAACCTCGGTAGTACCCAATCGCGATTCGTTGGTTATAGCCGTATTAAAACCTAATATGCTTCGGTTTTCCTTTTGTTTAATTTGGTCGCCATTCACAGCATCTTCTAAAAAAAATGTAAAATTTGAATATAGTTCGAAGCCATAATGCGAATAAAACGCATTGTTTTTTAAGATGGAATTATCAGAAATATACTTGTTGAATTCTACATTAAAATTGGTACGCTCCGTATTACCGCCCTCGGTATCATCAATAGCACCAAAACGGGTTGTGTTTCCATTATCCACTTCCCGTTGCGGGATTTGACCAGAAGCATCCCACCTACTTGTAAAATGCGATAAGGTTAATGAAAGTTTATCGTTATTGGGTGAAAAGCTTACATATTTCCCAAACAAATTCAGTCTGTTAAAATTTTGTGGCGACTCATAAGGACCATCATTGGCAATATACTCTGTAGCTAAATAGGCATTTTGATTTTTTGTATTCTCTAATAAATTAAACAAGCCAAGGGTACGCAGGCTGTTAAATTGACCAACAGATAAGGCTACCGAGCTTTCTTTTAAATAATCTTTAGTGGAAAAATCAACATACCCTGCAGTTGCAAAATCACCGTGGTTGGCATAGTACGACCCTATACCAAAGTCTATTTTATTAACCGTTTCTGGTATTACAAAATGTAAATCACTGTATCCCTGCCCATGTGCATGCGATACCATATTTATGGGCATCCCATCAACCGAAAGCGAAATATCGGTACCATGATCTATATCAAAACCACGTAAAAATATTTGTTCAGCTTTACCGCCACCTGCATGTTGACCTATAATTAGACCAGGAACTTTACGTAGAATTTCTTGAGAGGAATTCACAGGATTGGTGTTGATATCCAATCTAGTAATAGTGCTAACAGGATTTAATGTTTCAGTAATAACCAATTCATCTAATTGAAATGATTTTTCTTTTAATGAAACGGTTAGTTTAGTTTGAAAATCTGAAGTATTCAAAGCAATCGTTTTATTATGAAACCCTAAAAGCCCAATTCTTATTGAGTCTCCAACCGCATTATTTTCCAAAACAAACACCCCGTTTTCTGATGAATGCGCATGACTTTTTGATTTTAGATTGTAAATATAAGCCGCCTCTAAAGGTTGATTAGCTTCATTAACTATAACACCTTTTATTTGTTGCGCTGATGAAACAGTTACAAATACTAATAAGAAAAAAAGTAGGTTAAATTTCATGTCTTTTTAAATTTTGTTGATTTCAACTTCCATTAACGGACCGAGCTCAAAAGTACTTTCCAATAATTCTTTTTTCAAATTTTTGGCTTCTTTTAATTTACCATTCGCTTTATAAACTTGGGCTAAATGAAATAAGGTATGTGGTTCTTCGGTTTTACCAGACACATATTGCTCCATAATATTTAAAGCTTCCTTGATTTGTCCTTGTTTGAAATATACCCACGCCAACAAATCGTAAGACTGTGGGGTTGGCCTATTGGCTATTTCTATTTTAGCTAAAGTCAAAGCTTCATCTAAATTTTCAGAGGCATCTGCATACAACTGTGCGTTATAGGTATTGTACATATCGCCATAAGATTCGTTTTTAACAGCTGCTTTATATAATGCCAATTCTTTGTTATACATGATGGCATCTCCTTTATATTCTGCAATTTCAGCTTTCAATAAATGATAATCGGGTGCATGGTATGTTTTGGTAACCGTATTTAAAATGCGAAGGGCTTCATCTGGGTTTTTCTCGTAAGAATACACAATCCAAGCAATACCTTTTTTGGCGTAAGCATCATTAGGAAACAACTCCAAGGCTTTTAAAAAGTGATTATATGAGGCTTCAATATTTCCGTGATGCCCATAAAAATCGCCTAAATTAGTATAAATCCATTGCTTTAATTGCGGTGTGTTTGCTAACTCTGCTTTATCTCTGGCTTTTTCCAAATATTTGATAGCCGCATCTAAATTACCTCGGTGATCGCTCCATTTGGCTACACGTATTAAATAATCGAAATCGCTATCATCGCTAAACTTATCTAAATAGTTTTTTGCTAATTGATAATTGCCCAACTCTAAATGCACATCGAACATCATTTTTTGAGTGCCTTCTAACTTATCGCCGTGAGATTCCGCTTTGGTTAATAATTTCAAGGCTTTTCTAAATTTGTGTTGTGATATATAATTGGAAGCCAATCCTTTTAAATAAGAACTGTTGCTATAATTTGTAATGCTATTCAATTCTAAATAAGCATTTTCAGCATTCTTAAGGTATTCTATATTACCTGTTATTGCGAATAAATGACCGTAAGCTCCCGCCATTTTTGCCAAATATGGAAATTGGTTGGGTTGCTTTTCTAACTTTTGTTGCCAAAACACCAATTCGCTTTGGGCATTTTGCAATGCTGTAGCATTTGAAGATTCCAAATAAACATTATATGCATTGGTATCTGTTATTTTTTTTGAAGATGTTGAATTTGTACAACTTAACACGGATGCAAGTACACAAAACATCATTATAAATTGTAATTTCATTGTGTTTAGGTTTTAGGTTTTTGTTAAAATAAATTCTGGAACAAGGAGAGACGATGTTTTACTTGCTCCAGAATTAAAAGTTATGCTTCTACCAAGGAGAAGCTAGATATGGAAATGAGGCAAGAAAAGGTTTATCGTTAGCATCAACATTATCGTTAGACAATCCTGGGTTTTCAGAAAAATCTTCACCACCAAAAATCAACAATAACTCTACAGTAATTACATCATCAGCCAAGGCTCTACCTGTTAATATATTAGTACCATCAAAAAATGTGGTTTTGGTATCTAACGACACATTTAACACATCGGTAGCTAAAAGCCCTGTAAATGCTGCTGCATCTTGACCTAAAGCATTTTTACCCCCATTAGCATATGCTGGACTTAAAGCCAATAAATTGCTTTGGAACATGCTTTGAAACGCTGCACTTTGAGCACTGGGTTTGGTAACATTAAACATATCTTTACTTGCAGCCGATACAAATACCGTGTTTACTGCTGGTCTACCCATTTGATCTTCTTGCATATAGGTTCCTGCTAAATCTGGAATGCCCAATTGGCTTTTCCCTGAGCCATCTGTATCACAGTTAACTAGCATAAGAGAACTTAATACTACTCCTAAAATTGTTTTTATATTTTTCATAATTATCATTATTAAATTCTTAATTTATTTTATTGCTTTCTTTTAGATTCTACCCATGTATTTATTGTTCCCGAACCACCAATCATTGATTTTGGTACTTCAACAACAATAGATAGTACATTTGATCCTGCAAAAGTGTCGCTACCTGGATTATTAAAGCTGCTTGCATTACCCCCTATAATAGCACTGTACTGTGCAAAATCCATAAAGAAAGGATCGTCGCGTGGACCGGCAAAAACACTTATACCACCTTTGGTTGCAGTAATAGCATCCATTCCATAAGGTGTAATATCTACAGATACAGCGTCTTTGGCTCCATTAGCATTTAAAACGCTCATTACGCCAGTTGATCCAGGTTTTTTTGGTCCAATCACATACATCCTTCCGTTTTTGGCAATGGCCTGAATTACTAAGTCTTCAACATTGTCGCCAGTGTTATCGATATTAAACTCAACCATAACGCTCTCGTCAAAAGCTGCAGTTATAGTGTTTTCAGGACTTAATAGTCCCTGCACGTTAGCAACAAATACCAAATTACTTGTGCTTTCACCTTGGAAGGCATAAAAATCTGTAATATCACTGGTACCACCTTGCACCGCTGGTGCATCGATGTGGTCTGCCGCAATTACGAAGTAACTAGCTACCGCTAAAACTCCAATTCCTAAAATTTTCTTTAAATTTTTCATACGTTTTGAGATTTAATTATTAGTTATTTATTTTACTCTCACACATACCTACGGAAAAACTTAAAGAGCGGTTTTGTTAAAATTTTGTTAATGAAAATATTTGCTATTAATTCAGGTAAAGCATTACTTTTGTATGCATAAACAAAAGTGCTATGAACCCATCAGCTAACGGCTGGATAAAAAAACTGCTTAAAGAAATTGCAAAAAACAATTCGTTTTTAAATGTTGAAAGCGAAACCTTTTACAATGCTTTAAGAGATTGTGGCTTTATATATGGAAGTAATTTTGATGTTGTTTGCAATATTTTTGCCAATAAAGACTTTACAGATGAGGAGCTTTCAAAAACGAATTTGTGTTTAGCATTGCTGTACACGCACAAAAATGCCGAGGTTGAAACACCTTTTGTTGATAGTGTTATTAATTTCTATACTGAGATAAATGAACTTAAAACCTCATTTTTCTTAGGGTTACTTGGTGAAAAAAAATCTAACGAACAATTAGAAAAAATAATACACAAGCGTATTCAAATTGATGACAACTTCATCACCAAGAACTTTAATTATTTTATTATTAACGCTCTACTATATGTAGATGTTTTGGCATATAATGAATACTTAAAAAAAGAAACCATCTCTATTGAATACGTGAAAAACCTAGAATCTTCTATTGAAGCTATTTCTCTAGGTGCTTTAAACTCAAAAGCTTCAAAAAACAAATACGACGAGAGTTTAATAAAACTGTTTGAATCGTCGTTGCGCTATCATAACAACACCCCCATCAACTACCACGATGCCATTAAAAACATAAAAACCCCGCTAGAAAAATATTATATTCTAGACTTGGCATGTATGGCAACTTGGAGCGACAAAAACATTGATAAGCAAGAACAACAATTTTTAAATCAGTTAAGCAACAATTTACAGGTAGACGCTATACATATAAAGCAATCCATGAAAACGGTAAACACCTTTTACAACGTACATAGAGACGAAATTGCTTTATTGAGTTCCAGCAACATGGCGCAGAGTTTTTACAACAACTCCAGTAAAATGGTAAAAAAACTGATTACCAGAAATAGCAAACGCCTATACCAAGAGTTAAAGGACAGTAAAGAGCTTATGGTGTTGCTAACCAAGTCTACCCAACGCGATTTAACACCTATTGAACAGAAAAAAGTACAAGAACAGTTGTTGGATATTTTTAAATCCATACCAAGTCTTGCTATTTTCCTGTTACCTGGAGGCGCTTTATTATTGCCTTTGGTAGTAAAATTTATCCCTAAATTATTACCATCGGCTTTTGATGAAAACAGAATTGAGGAATAATAATTTAAAGTCTCAATTTTTTCATTAAATTTACAAATACTTCTTACTAACAAATAAAACCCAACTTATATTTTGAAGAAATCGTACTCCATTGAGGAAATTAATAGCATTTTAAATGGCGAGTTAATAGGAAACACTACGCAAACTATTGAAGGCCCTGAACAATTACAAAATGCTAAAAGCAACCATATTTCCTTTATAGGAAGTGTAAAATACACTAAATATTGGGCCGAATCAAAAGCCTGTGCTGCCGTAATAAACGATAATTTAAAATTAGAACCTGGTGAAAATAGGGCGTTAATAAAAGTGAAAAATGCCGACTTAGCCATGGCTAAAATATTGGAACTTTTCAATCCGCCGCCACCGGTTTTTGACACCGACATCCACCCTACTGCTGTAATACATGAAACCGCAAAAATTGGAAATGGTTGTAAAATTGGTGCCAATTGCTATGTTGGTAAAGATGTTGAATTAGGAGACGCTGTTGTTTTATATCCTAATGTATGTGTGTTTGATGAAACCACTATTGGCAACAATACGGTAGTATGGTCTGGTACGGTTATTCGTGAGCGTTGTATTATTGGTAGTAACTGTATTTTCCATACCAATGTAAGTATTGGTGCAGATGGTTTTGGTTACAGACCAAGTGATGATGGACGAGGACTTGTTAAAATACCGCAAATTGGTAACGTTATCATTGGGCATTATGTTGAGATTGGTGCAAATTCCTGTGTAGATAGGGCCAAATTTAGTTCGACTATTATAGGCGATGGTTGTAAAATTGACAACCTGGTACAAATAGCGCATAACAGTATTATGGGGCGCTCATGCATTATGGCCGGACATAGCGGACTTGCAGGTTCGGTAACTTTGGGCGATGGTGTTATTATTGGTGGCAGTGCTTCTATTAAAGACCATACCACCATTCATTCTGGTGCTACCGTGGGGGCTGGTTCTGGTGTTGTAGGCGATGTGGAAGCTGGAAAAACCGTTTTAGGATATCCGGCGCAAGATGCCAGAGATATGCTAAAACAATGGGTGGCCATGCGCCAGTTTATGAAAAAACAGTAAACCTGTTTTTGTCCTTGTAATTTTATTAAATTTACTTGGTTTTGCGTTAGGGATTGAAGCGGAAAGCCCACAGTGAGGCACGAACGAGGACTTGTAGTGGAAAGCCCGACCCTTGCGGTAACGCCCAAATAATTATTTATATTAAAAGCATTTAATTTATACATGATACGTAATATTGAAAACATAGAATTACAGTATTTAACTTTACAAGACTACCAACAACTTAAAGAGGTGATGATTGAGGCCTATGAGAGTATGCCGGGGTCTTACTGGAGGAAATACCATATAAAATCTTTGATTGAAAAATTCCCGGAAGGGCAAGTAGTTATTAAAGTTAATGGGCAATTGGCAGGTTGCGCCCTATCTATTATTTTAGATTACAACCAATTTGACGACCACCACACCTATGAAGATATTACGGGGAATTTCACATTCAGCACACATACCGATAGAGGCGATGTGCTGTATGGTATTGATGTGTTTATAAAAAAGGAATACCGAGGTTTACGCCTTGGTAGACGTTTATACGATTACCGAAAAGAATTGACGGAAAAATTAAACCTTAGAGGCATTGCATTTGGTGGTAGAATACCTAATTACCATAAGTACGCTGAGCAAATGAGCCCTAAAGAATATATTGATAAGGTTAGAAGAAAGGAAATTCACGACCCGGTTTTGAACTTTCAAATATCGAACGATTTCCACCCATCTAAAATATTAAAAGGCTATTTGGAAGGCGATACGGCTTCGGGAGAATTTGCGGTACTTTTAGAATGGGACAACATCTACTACGAAAAGAAAACCAACAAAGCCATTACCAAGAAAAAAGTGGTGCGCCTTGGTTTGATACAATGGCAAATGCGTTTGTATAAAGACATGGAAGAACTGATGCAGCAAGCGGAGTTTTTTATAGATTCGGTGTCGGCATACCGTTCAGATTTTGCCTTGTTTCCAGAATTTTTTAATGCACCTTTAATGGCAGACCACAACCACATGCCCGAAAGTCAGGCTATACGGGAATTGGCAGCACACACGCCAACTATTGTTCAAAAGTTTTCGGAATTTGCCATTTCATACAACATCAACATTATTACGGGCAGTATGCCTGAGTTAAGAGGCGATTTGTTATACAATGTGGGGTATTTATGCAAGCGTGATGGGAATACCGAGCGCTACGAAAAACTACATATCACACCCGATGAAGCCAAAATTTGGGGCATGCAAGGTGGTAACGAATTAAAAACCTTTGATACCGATTGCGGAAAAATTGGTATTTTAATTTGTTACGATTCTGAGTTTCCTGAATTGAGCAGAATACTTGCCGATGAAGGCATGGACATCCTATTTGTACCGTTTTTAACCGATACCCAAAACGGCTATTCCAGAGTACGTCATTGCGCCCAAGCACGTGCCATTGAAAACGAATGTTACGTAGCCATTGCGGGCAGCGTTGGCAACTTGCCCAAAGTACATAATATGGATATACAATTTGCGCAATCTATGGTGTTTACCCCTTGCGATTTTGCGTTTCCTGCAAACGGTATTAAAGCGGAAGCCACTACCAATACCGAAATGATTTTAATTGCCGATGTAGATATTGATATGCTTCGCGAATTAAACCAGTTTGGTAGCGTTAGAAACTTGCGTGACAGACGTAAAGATTTGTTTGAGTTGCGGAAGAAATAAACTAAATTTAAAATTATATATTTAGAATCCTGATAAGTTTATCAGGATTTTTTTATTATTTGAAATTCACTATTGACTTTGTAGAAAATTTCAACTAAATTCGTTTGACTTTAGTTATAAAAATTAAAATGATTTCATATCATCTAGTTGTACGCAATGATGAAAAACCTACTAACAATATTTGTTTTTGTAATTATAATTATAGCTTGTAAAGAAAAATCATCTGAATTTGAAAGCAACGAAACTGTTGAATATTACCCAAACAAACCTAACCTAATCTTCAAGAAAACTGTAAACCTGACAGACTTTGATAGTGTTTATTACTTTTATGACAACGGCATTCTGTTTAAAAAAGGCAAGCAATTTAAAGAAAACCAAAAAATCGGAATTTGGAAATTATATGACCGAAACTCAAACTTACGTGAAATTAGAGAATGGTTTACGATAAATGGAAAGTCAAGGGCTAATCGTGTTTGGCATCTAAGTGAAAAAGGTGATACTCTTGCTTTGAGATATCAAGATTCAATATATAAACAAAAAGAATTTATTAATGACACAACATATTTTAGAAATACTAATTACGACATTGTCTATTTTAATCGAGACACTATTAAATTAAACGAACCTATAAGGGGTTATATTGAAATAGGAACAAGAGTTTTAAGACACTATCCAAATTATCATGTAAGAGCATGTATAGCAACAGAAGACAAAAACTATAATTATGATTTTTCAAACACAAAACAAGTTAAATTAGATACTTTCTACGACCTAACAATTAATACAATAAACCAAAAATGGTTTGAAGGAGCGAACTTTAACCAGCTTGTAGTAATTGGAAAATATTTTGATACAACCGGCGATAAAACAATTCGCGGTTTTTATGAGCAATACTCCTACGGACCATTTGAAAAGGACGAAAACGGACAAACTATAGATAGTATTATTAGCTATAAAACATTTTTCGAGAAGAAAATTCATGTAAAAGATAGCCTTAAAATAAATCACAGCGTACAACATATATAAAAAATTGCTAGTTTTAGCTAAATCAATGTTAGTTGCTTGTTTGTTTACTTCCGTATAAATAAACATTAAAAGAACCTACCTCAACCCCTAATAAAAGCTTAATTTTTTTAAACATGAAACCAACACCAGAACACAACAACCGTATGGCGACCATGACATTTGCTTCTGTCTATCCACATTACGTGACTAAAGTTGAAAAGAAGGGCAGAACAGAGGACGAATTACAACAAGTTATTGAATGGTTAACAGGTTTTAACAAAAAACAAGTACAGACACTTATAAATGAAAAAGCAACGTTTAAAACCTTTTTTGAACAAGCAAATTTAAACCCCAACGCCCATTTAATTAAAGGCGTTATTTGCGGTTACCGTATAGAAGACATTGAAAACACATTAACCAAACAAGTAAGATATTTGGATAAATTGGTTGATGAATTGGCAAAAGGGCGTAAAATGGAAAAGATTTTAAGAAAGTAAATCTATTGAGAAACTTTACTCAATGGAAACCCTACTTTAACCACACTTTGTAATCTTTCACGCGATCGCGGGCAACAATGACCTCATCGTCGTTAAAAATGTTTGGCTTTATTTACAAAAACACTTAGCTCTAATTGCAAAACTCATTGTTTTACAAAGAACCTGCACATTGAGCAAATATTTAAGTATCATTAAAAAAGCAGGTTAACGAAAAAACAATTGTTTAATCGTTTTTGTAAGAAAAACTGATTAACATTGCTTAGATTTTACCTATTATATTTAATTATTTTATACTGACCTTTTATTCTACTATATGAAAACCAAGCTACTTTACATTACTCTCCTTATTCTATTATTCACAACTTTTAAAAGCAACGCACAACGATTAGTTAAAAGTTTTGAAATGCCAACCCCAATTACCACTGTTTTTCTTAATACTATAAAAGTTGATGCTGAAAACAGAATTCTACTATCGGGAAAAATTGATTTTTATGATGGCATTAAGCAACCCAATCTAATTAGATTAAACTCTGATGGTAATTTAGACCCAAGTTTTAACTCTAATTGTGAAAGCATATTAAATGACATCGACTTTCTATCTACCGGAGAAATAATAGGTGTAAATAATGATTCTATTTATAAAATAAGTTCATCTGGTATAATCATCAAATCTATAAAAATTGAACCTTTTATAAGTATTGTTATTAAAGATGATAACATTTATGCTGTTTCTGAAGCTTTTGGTTTTAAAAAATATAATTCAAATCTCAATCTAGATGCTGTTTTTAAACAAGATAATGTCTTTGCTGGTGGTAATGCAAATGCTGTTGCCATTCAAGGAGATAATATTTTAGTTGGAGGAAGCTTTACTGAAGTAAACGGTTTTACCAAAAATTTTATCGCAAGATTTGATACTGACGGTAATTCTGATAATACATTTGAAACTAATTATACAACAAGTTCTATTTCTAGTCTAATGGTTCAAAATGATGGAAAAATCATCATTAACAAAGGTAAAACCAGGCTAGAAGTAAATGGTGCCATGGATTCTAGCTATGCTCTAGCAGCATCCGTTGGAAATGGATTAGGTACTGCTTTATTTCAAAATGATAAAATATTATTAGTGGCATATTTAAATAGTGAATTTGCGACACGTAAATTAATAAGGTTAAATAATGATGGTTCACTTGACAATTCATTTAATATGGTTGATACTAATAGTGATGAAATGGCATTAATGGCAGACAATAGTATTTTAACTGGTTCAATACTTTATAATTTGGGATTTACAAAATATTCTTCTGAAGGTGTTTTGATAAGTGAATTTTCTCCACCAATTTCAAGTATTGGTTTTTTTGAAAATGCAACTTACTTTAATGGGAGTATTGTTCTCACGGGGGATTTCTATGCACTTAATGACCACAATACTTACCAAATAGGAAAGATAGATATTACTGGAGTAGTTGATTCAAATTTTACCGTAACTCGTGATATTGTACCATACAGAACTGGAGATGTAAAGATTAAAGATAATGACCAGATTTTTGTTGCGCAAGGAAATAAGCTGTTAAAATTAGACAACACAGGGAACCTTGTAAATGGTTTTAATACACCAACTGAATTAATCAAGCCTAACAGTGTTTATAACGATACTTATTTTGCTAGTAAATTTCAGCTTTATGAAAATGAAAAAATAGTAACAGCTGGTCCCAATGGCGTTTATTTATTGAACTCTGATGGCAGTCAAGACACAAATTTCGCATATCAAAAAACAGCCGGAGGCAGTAGTACGGCCGTCGGACTGGACTTACAATCTTCTGGAAAAATAATTAGTGGAAATATTTTCACCGAAGTTAATAACATTCCTGCAAACGGTTTGGTAAGAGTCCTCCCAGACGGTAATGTAGATGAGTCATTTGACATTGGTGATGGCCCTAATCCCGATACCCGTATAAGAGGCGTCTATGTATTACAAAATGATGAAATTATTGTCAGGGCTTATGATCCTAAAGCTCTTGCAGATGATCCTACTGTTAACAGTGGAGGCTTCAATAATTTGAGCAGTAACCTTCAAATTTATAAATTAGGTATTAACGGCAGTCTTGATACGGAATTTTTAGACAACCTTAACTCCAACTTCGCTGAAGCAAGCAGATATGGAATAGGAATTAGCTACATGGAAGATTCGTTTATATTTAATTATTATGATGCTGCATCTACACCTTTTTCTTTGGCAAAAATTGATTTTAACGGTAATAAAGACAATAATTTTTCTATTGAAAATGATGTTAAACTAATGGGAGGTAGAGGTATAATAAATATAGATAAGCGGATGTTTTTAGTCATAGCAGATTTAGAAATAAAAGCAACTGGAGCCATAAAAAAAGGCGCTTTATTTATTGATGATAACGCACCAATAGTTACTGGAACTATTGAGAATTTAACAACACCTCAAGATACCCCTAAACTTATTTCGGTTACAGATTTAACAATAGAAGATCCTGACAATGCTTTCCCTGATGATTTTGTACTTACCGTTTTAGATGGAGAAAATTATACTGTTGTAAATAATACAATCACGCCAGATTTGGGTTTTTTAGGCTCTCTTAGTATAAATCTTGTTGTTAATGATGGACAAGGGAATAGTCAACCTTTTCAGATTAATATTGAAGTCACTGAGTCTTTGGGATTTGAAAACGATTTTTCAAAAAACCTTTTTTCCGTTTATCCAAACCCTATTGAAAATAGTTTACATATTAAACCTAACAATCTAATAGATACTTTTAAAATTAAAATTTCGGATACTAATGGCAAGCTGATTTACTTAAAAGATGGTATAAAAAATGACGTTGAAACTATAAATTTAAGCACATTGCAAAATGGACTCTATATACTTCAAATTGTTAGTAAAGATAACGTTGAAACTATAAAATTACTTAAAAAGTAGCCACTTGGTTTCTGTGTGTTTACTCCAACCACGCTTTAAAATCTTTTATACACACTCCGTCAACAATAATGGCATCACCTCTATACGAGTTTTAGTTTTAAAGTTTTATATGCTGAATGATTGATTCGTTTTTTATTTCAAATTTGGCATCTTCCCATTTTGGAGGCCCCATAAAACCTTTAGCATTGTTGGAACATCCATAATCTTCTTTAGGAATGCCCATAAAATTAGTATCCATTTTATTATTATCATTTTCATCATGAAACATAGATACAGCATAAGTACCGTTAGGAATATTTTTAAAAGTTACGGTGCAACTGTTGTTTTCAATATTTTCAATATTACCCTTTATTCCCTTACCTAAAAAAGTGGATTCTGAATTGTAAAGTGCCGCAAATACTTTTCCATTATTACTTTTAATGTTTGAAATAACAACTGTTATATCGTTTTGGTTAGATTCCTGCGCATTTAAAGCTATAACACTGAAAAGCGATAGGCAGGTTATTTTTATTAGATTCTTCATGATGGTTTTTTTATTAATTATGATACAAATATCAAACATCTTAACTGGTTTTTAAAACACGACTTACCCAACTGTTATTTTTTATGGATGGAATGTAATTTTTAAAAATACCTTCTATATTAGGCTTTAGTACAGACAAAAATGAAGCGTGTCACATTGAGCTCAGTCGAAATGCTATTAAAAACGATATTTCCAATATCTTCAACTGCGCTCAGACTAACACAACTCAATGTATTTTTATTTTTGTCATGTACTATAATTTTAGGCATAAAAAAAATCAAAAGACATAACATCTTTTGATTTTTTAAATATGGTTGTTAAACAAAACCACTATTGTTCATATTTAAAATAAATAGGCACAGCATAAGCTACTCTAACGGGTCTTCCGCGTTGTTTGCCTGGTTGCATTTTTGGCAATAGGCCAATAATTCGCTCAGCCTCTTTTTCTAAAATCTTGTCTGGGCCTCTAGAACGTATTCCACTAGTATTCCCTTTGGAATCTATAATAAATACTACCGATACACGCCCTTGAATACCAAGCTCCATTGCTGTTTCCGGGTAATTAAAATTCTTAATTACATGCTCTTGTATTTTTTTTTGAAAACATTCCTTCGTTTTACTTTTCGATAGGCCTTCGCAACCTGGAAACACAGGCACATCTTCAATAACGGCAAAAGGCACATCAACATCTTCTTCAATTACAGCTACCTTAACATCACTTACCCCTACACCACCTACTTCTCCTTTGTAGTTTGAAATAGCTTCACTTTGGTCTGTTTCACTGCTTATCATAACAGTTTCTTCGACCTCTTTTATATCGTCAACTATTTGAATATTTTCACTTATTGCTACGGGAACAGCAGCAGGTGGTGGCGGATTGTAATTCACAATGGGTATTTCTTCCTCTGGTTGCGCTTCCATAGTTATAACACCAATATCAACCTCGTTTTTCTCATAAGTTTTATACTCTAAAGCTTGCCAAGAAAAAAACAACATCAGATTTAAACCCATGGCAAAATACAAACTACTGTTTCTGCCAATTTCTAGTTCCGGATTTTTTTTACCAGATAACATGACACTTAGAATTTATTATACTAAAATTACTGAATATCGATGGCATTAACTATGACTTTTGTCATATAACTTTGTTAAATAAAACTGAAGCCAACTTCAGACAAATCAAATATGGCAACCCAAATTTGATGTTATTTTTAATGATTTTAGGATGATTTTTTAACGAATAAGACCATGTGTTTTTTATCTTTTTAAAGAAGAAAAAAGGAATAAAAAAGACCGCTTTTCAAACAACTATTTCATCATTTTTTTGGCAAGTAATTCTCATCGTATTTGAAAGATAATTTGAGCGATTTTTTCCTTTCAAAATTGAATAGATTCTTGCCATTTGAACGATGTTCATTTTTATGCTTTTAAACCAAAGAAGCGTTTTAAAAATAAGGTAGCATTTTTATTTTTTAGCCATTATTTTTTTTATAATTTTCGAGCAGTTTATTAACCTTAAATAAACTTTACACGCTTTTTCTACTTGCCAGTATCTTAAGACCATTGTCGAACGAAACACACCCTTTTTTTATCGTTTTAAGGCTTAAAAAGCTATAATAGACAAAATCTATACTATATGTTCAAAAATTTAAAAATCAATTACTTAAAATAATTATAGTAAACTATTACTTTAATTTATTAAACGGACGTATAATAAGTCGTGCTGCCTTATCAAAATTGATATAATTATAGCACCAATTAAAGAAAACCACCACTCTATTACGAAAACCTACCAAGGCCATAAGGTGTACAAACATCCAAACAAACCACGCAAAAAAGCCACCAAATTTATAGTGTTTCAAATCTACAACCGCCTTGTTTCTACCCACAGTTGCCATCGATCCTTTGTCTATATATTTGAATTTTTTAAGCGGTTTTCCTTCTATTAATTTGATGATATTTTTACCCAAAAGTTGCCCTTGCTGAATGGCTGGTTGTGCCACCTGCGGATGCCCATTCGGATACTCTTCTGAAGCCATTAAAGCAATGTCTCCAAGAGCAAAAATATTGCTGTATCCTTCCACCTGATTATAGGCGTTTACTTTGTATCGATTGGCGCGCTCCATTAAGGCTTCAGCTTTCAATCCTTTTACCAAATCTCCCGTAACACCTGCTGCCCAAATTAGGGTATCAGACTCTAATTCCAGACTTAAATTAGTCGTTACTTTTTTACCATCGAAGTCTTTTACAAAAGTATTGCAATGTACAAGAACCCCTAACTTAGTTAAAAATCGTGCCGCTTTTTTTGAAGCTTCTTCACTCATAGTTGGCAACACTCTAGAACTACCTTCCAATAAATAAATTTGCATATCCGCTGCAATCAAATCTTTATAATCCCGAGGTAAAATATAGTTTTTAAGTTCTGCAATCGCTCCTGCAAGCTCTACCCCAGTTGGTCCGCCTCCTACAATTACAAAATTCAATAAAGCCTTTCGGGTGGCTCTATCACTTGTTATAGCGGCTTCTTCAAAGTTTTGCAAAATCAAGCTTCGTATATTTAAAGCCTGAGGTACTTTTTTCATGGGCATGCTAAAGGTTTCAATGGCCTTATTACCGAAGTAATTTGTTTTGGTTCCTGTGGCAATCACCAAATAATCGTAACCAATCACCCCAATATCTGTATGGATTTCATTGGCATCAGCATCAATATTTCGCACTTTCGTCATTCGAAAATACATATTGTTATAACGCTTTATAATTTTTCGAAGCGGATATGCAATAGAATCCGGCTCCAAACCTGCCGACGACACTTGATACAATAAAGGTTGGAATGTATGGTAGTTTCGCTTGTCAATCAACACAACTTGTACTGGCTTATTACCTAATGTTTTTGCTAAATTAATACCGGCAAAACCACCGCCAATTATTACAACTCTAGGAACGCTTACTTGGGGAATATTCATTGAAAAAGAAATAAATTTTATTTTTTTTGCAAAGATACCATGCATCAGGTTTAAAAACTATTTTTAAATTTAATTTTATATTGGTGTAACATTTTAAAACCTAAAGCTACTTACATAGTAACCAAACCATCAACTTGAATAAAGAATTAGAACATAGTTTTGTTGAATTGCTAGAAGCGCATCAAAATATCATACATAAGGTATGCCGTTTGTATACCAACAATTATGATGCGCATAACGATTTATTTCAGGAAATAACCATTCAGCTTTGGAAAGCATATCCAAAGTTTCGTGGCGATGCTAAATTTAGCACCTGGATGTATCGTGTAGGGTTAAACACCGCCATTACGCTTTATAGAAAATCGAAACGTACCATAAATACACAAGATTTTGAAGGCGTTGCGTTTAAAATGACCGCAGATGCTTATGACGACACCGAGGAACAACAACTCAAAATATTATACAAAGCCGTACACCAATTAAACGACATTGAAAAAGCGCTTATATTTTTATACTTAGAAGATAAAGATTATAGAGAAATTAGCGAAACCATGGGAATTAGTGAAGTGAATGCCCGAGTGAAAATGAACAGAATTAAAACAAAACTTAAAACCATACTAAACCCCTAAGGCTATGGACGAATTAGAGTTACTTAAAAAAGACTGGAATAAGGATGCCAATAAGTATCCCAAGCTTACATACAACGAAATCTACAAGATGATTTTAAAGAAATCATCCTCTATCGTAAAATGGATATTCATTATAAGCGTATTGGAATTTATTTTCTGGACGGCCCTTTCTCTATCCTTAAAAGATTCCGAAAGCATGAAACGCTTCGAACAGTACAACGCCGAAGCCATTTTCATCCCCCTTATGGTAATAGGCTATATTGTTTTAGCGTACTTTTTCTACCTGTTCTTTAAAAACTATAAAACCATTTCAGCTACCGATAGCACAAAAGTTTTAATGGAAAATATCTTAAAAACCAGAAAAACGGTTAAGTATTATGTCGCATTTAATTTAGTCTATCTGGTAGCTTCAACTGTAGTGGTATTGTTTTTGGAATTGGACAGAGACCAATTGGTCATAAACAAAGCGCAACTGGCCGCCGCCGATGGTGAAATACTTAAATTCTACGCGGTTTTTATCATCGCAACCGTATTGGTTTTAGCAGCAGCCATAGGTATTTTACTCTTGTTTTATTGGCTTATTTACGGTATTTTACTAAAAAGGCTCAACCAAAACTACAAAGAATTAAAAAAACTGGAAGTTTAAACTATTTGGGCGCTCCCCATATCCTGAAACAAGTTCAGGAACTGGGTCGGGTTTTCAACTATATCTTTTGTTTTTTTGTCATTCCTGCGAAGGCAGGAATCCACTATTCAAGTAAGTAGTGTCTATTAAAAGTAATTTCCATTAACAAAGAAAAACAAAAGTATGCCGTTTCAACCCCTAACGCACCCATTTCGCAGCTAAAAGCTAAAAGCTTAAACCTAACACATACCGTCATGCTGAACTCGTTTCAGCATCACATTATTCAAATCCATTAAGTACTCTTTTCATCGCGACCCTTTTACAAATTCTAGTAAACGTAGGCTTGATACTTTTTTAAACCAACCTAAAATCTACAAACTCAACCACATCACCAACCTGCATCGTGTTCAAATGGATATTTTCCACCCGAACACGCACTAAACGCAAGGTAGGAAACCCCACTGCCGAGGTCATTTTACGCACCTGCCGAAACTTTCCTTCGCTTAAGGTTATCGAAATCCATGATGTTGGTCCATGTCTAGCATCCCGTATTTTTTTGGACCGCTCTGGCAAGTTCGGTGCGGCATCCAGCTTAAAGACTTTACATGGTTTGGTTTGGTATTTTCTGCCATCAAAACCAATCTCTACCCCTTTTGATAATTGAGCCATAGCCTCACTTGTTATAGCGCCATTTACCAAAGCATAATATTCCTTTTCAACTTTTTGGCTGTTCACAAAATCACTCATTTTACCATCGGTAGTAAGCAATAACAAACCTTCCGATTTTTCATCCAACCTACCAATAGGCATGATCCCTTCAGGAAAATCGTGTAACAAACCCAAAAACTTTTTAGATTGCTGCTTGCTATCATTACTTCCAAACTGACTTAAAACGCCATATGGCTTGTAGATGATGAAGTGTCTGTGCATAGTGTATATTTATACAATAGTAGAAATTCCTTTTTAGGCTTAAACAAGACCTCACAGGTTTTTAAAACCTGTGAGGTCTTACATTATTTAGCTGCTTTCAAAATACTAAAAACCAATTCCTTGGTTGGTTTCTGTCCGTTTATTTTTTCTCTTACGGTATCAAAAGTTACTTTAAAGTCGCATCCTGATTTATAGTTACTGCACCCATAAGCCGTCTTTCCTTTTATTACGGTACCTTTCTCACACTTGGGACAGATCAATTCATCAGGAATTTCCTTGGGCTTTTCCGCTTTTCGCTTTGGCTCAAACTTAAGCTTGAAATTTTCATCAAAACGCAACAACCCCTCCACAGTACCCGTACTTATTTTAAAGTCCTTTAAATTCACCGTAGAACCTTTTTTAAGCAACCTAATGTATTGCTTCTCCGATATTTTTTTATCTGCATAGGTAAACGGCAACACAAAATCGCAGCCTGCTTTGTAATTACCACAACCGTAAGCCGATTTCCCTTTTATAATGGTGGCCTTTTTGCATTTAGGACACTCTTCGGCCAAAATACCTGCTGCTTTCTTTTTCTCTGCTTTGGCTTGCCTTTTTTGAACCGTGGCCGCATGCGATATGTTAGCACGTGTGGTTTCACTACACACTTCGTACACCAAAGCATCTACCATGCGTTTCATGTTGTTTATAAAGGCACTAGCGGTAAACGCGCCTTTCTCAATATCCTTTAATTGCTTTTCCCATGAGCCCGTTAGTTCTGCTGATTTCAACAAATCGTTCTGAATAGTATCTATCAACTGAATGCCCGTTTGGGTTGGCAACACTTGTTTTTTATTTCTAACAATGTATTTACGCTTAAAAAGGGTTTCAATAATGTTCGCCCTTGTAGAAGGACGTCCAATACCGTTTTCCTTCATCAAATCGCGCAATTCTTCATCGTCTACTTCTTTACCTGCGGTTTCCATAGCCCGAAGCAAAGAAGCCTCTGTAAACTGATTGGGTGGTTTGGTTTCCTTTTCCAAAAACGAAGGCTCATGTGGTCCCTTTTCGCCCTTTACAAAGGTTGGCAATAAATCGGGTTCTTTTTCTTTAGCGTTTGGGTCTTCAAACACCACACGCCAGCCTTTTTTCAATATTTCTTTTCCTGTGGTCTTTAATGATACGTCGGCTGCTTTTCCAATAACGGTAGTGTTGGATACATCACAATCATCATAAAACACCGCAATAAAACGCTTTACAATAATATCGTACACCTGTTGTTGGCTGTAGGGCAAATTACTTTGCATGCCCGTTGGAATAATGGCATGGTGATCGGTTACTTTTTTATCGTTAAAAACCTTGGGCGATTTTTTTATCTTTTTTCCTAAAAGCGGTTGGGTTAAAGTAGCATAATTAGTCAGTTTTTGTAAAATGCCCGTTACTTTTGGATAAATATCGTTCGGTAAAAAGGTGGTATCTACTCTGGGGTAGGTAATTACTTTTTGCTCGTATAGGGTTTGGGCAATTTTCAAGGTATCTTCTGCTGAAAACCCAAACTTGGTATTGCAATACACCTGCAAGCCTGTTAAATCGAAAAGTTTTGGGGCATACTCGTTGCCTTTTTTCTTTTCAATAGATACTATTTCAAAATCGCTTTCCTTTACTTTATTGGCCAACAGTTCGCCGTCTTCCTTGTTTAAAAAACGCCCTTCTTCATAACTAAAAAGCGTTTCGCGGTACATGGTTTGCAATTCCCAATACGGCTGCGGTTTAAAGTTTTCTATTTCCTTAAAACGATTGACCACCATCGCCAAGGTTGGCGTTTGTACACGCCCAATAGACAATACTTGTTTGTAACCACCATGTTTTACGGTGTACAAACGGGTAGCATTCATACCCAATAACCAATCACCAATGGCTCTGGAAAAGCCTGCGTAGTATAAATTATCGTAGTTGGCAGATGGTTTTAAATTTTCAAAACCTTCTTTAATGGCTTCGGTGGTTAAGGAAGAAATCCATAAGCGTTTTACTTCGCCTTTGTATTTTGCCTCGTTCATTACCCAACGTTGAATGAGCTCTCCTTCTTGCCCAGCATCCCCGCAGTTTATAACTACTTCGGCTTTATCAAATAGACTTTTTACTATTTTAAATTGCTTTTGGATGCCCGAATTTGCCACCACTTTGGTTTCAAATTTTTCAGGAAGCATGGGCAGGTTGTTTAAATCCCAGCTTTTCCAATAGGGCTTATAATCGTTGGGTTCTTTTAAGGTGCATAAATGCCCAAAAGTGTAAGTTACTGCATAACCATTACCCTCGTAATACCCATCGCGTTTGGTATTCGCACCCAATACGGAGGCAATTTCGCGTGCTACACTTGGTTTTTCGGCTATACAGACCTTCACTTCTTTCCTTTTTAATTGAAGCCGCAAAATAGGAATTTAGAAGTTGGTTTAAAAAAGGAATTGTTAGGAGTTATTAACGGATTTAATTGGTTCTAGAAGTATTCGTTTACAAACTAGTTCCATGAATCATGTAACTCAATAAAAATATTGTGTAACACCTCCGTAAATTAAGAGCCTACCTTTGACATGTGATATATTTCACACCCAAATAACAAATAAAAATATGAAAATTAGAACAATTTTAATGTCCCTATTCATGGTGTCAGTTATCTTATTCACTAGTTGTGATAATAATGATGACCCTAATAATGAGCCACCTGCAACTATTAATGAAACCTATCCTACTAATAATACAGCGGGTGTTTCACGTAATGCAGTTATTACCGCCACATTCAGCGAGCCAATGAATGCATCAACTATCACGACTTCCAGTTTTACTGTAAAACAGGGAACAACGAATGTTTCTGGATCGGTTGACTATTCTGGAAATATCGCAACCTTTACGCCAACAAATAATCTTTCTGCTGGTAAAATTTATACAGCCACCATCACTAGAGACGTAAAAAACCTTGAGGGTAAAGCTATTGCTGCCAATATGGTTTGGAATTTCACCACTGGCGGTACTTTAACCACGCTTAATGCCGTAAACCTTGGTGCATCAGCAAATTATGTTGTTTTGGCTAAAACAGCCATTAATAATTCTTCTACTTCAACCATTGTTGGTGATTTGGGATTAAGCCCTGCTGCAACATCTTATGTTACGGGATTAGCTTTAACCAATGCCACAGGCTATGCAACATCGGCACAAATTACCGGTAAAGTATTTGCGGCTGATATGGCTGCTCCTACCCCTATTAATTTAACTACAGCTGTTGAAAATATGATTACTGCTTACAACGATGCTGCGGGTAGACCTTCACCAGATTTTGTTGAATTTGCAACAGGAAACATTGGAGGAAAAACACTTTCACCAGGGCTTTACAAATGGACCAATTCTGTGACCATACCTTCGTCAATCACCTTTTCTGGTACAGCTACGGATGTTTGGATTTTACAGATTGCAGGCAACCTCAACATGAGCGCCGGTATTAATATAACTTTAACCGGAGGTGCACAAGCTAAAAACATTTTCTGGCAAGTAGCTGGTGATGCTACTTTTGGAACCACGTCACATTTTGAAGGTATTTTACTTTCAAAAACAGGAATTACATTGCAAACAGGAGCGAGCATGACAGGTAGAGCGCTAGCACAAACTGCAGTTATCCTTGACGGAAGTTCAGTTACGAAACCGCAATAAGGGATAGCACAAGTAAATTATAATAACCTAAGAGATGAGCCTTTCGGTTCATCTCTTTTTTTTTTATGGATTTAGATTATATATTGAATTTGAAATCAACGATTTAGACCTAGTTTTGAAGTGGCATTTTAGCCGTTATTAACGGGTTTTCATAGGTGGCAAATCAAACGCTTTGGCGTCATGCTCAAAATGGTTGCGGTGTGCGCCATCGCAAAAAGGCTTGTTGGCTGAGTGCCCACAACGGCAAATGCCCAATACGTCTCTACCTTGTAAACCATATACATTGCCTTGGCTATCTACTATTTCAAAATCGCCCTCTACTTTTACAGACCCGTTGCTGTTTGGACTTACAATAAAAAGTCGGACATTTTTTTTAAGACCTATGCTACATTTTTAAATTGATAAAATTCTTGTTCTACTTCATAAGGAGTTTTATACCCTAAAAAAGAGTGTAAACGTTTTCTATTATACCATATTTCGATGTACTCAAAAACAGCAGTTTTAGCCTGTTCTATAGTTTTAAAATCACCATCATAAATAAGTTCTACCTTCAATGTTTTAAAGAATGATTCAGCAACTGAATTATCCCAACAATTTCCCTTTCTACTCATAGATTGGGTTACCAAAGGATTGGATTTAATAAAAGTTCTAAATGTTTTTGAGGCGTATTGTATTCCTCGATCAGAGTGAAATATTAAATCCATGTTTATGGTACGCTTGCTTACAGCCATTTTCCAGGCTGGAATTATAGTTTGATCGGTATGTAAACTTGTACTTAATGACCAACCATTACCTGCCTATCAAACAAATCAATAATTGTTTAGGTATAACCACCCTTGATTAGTTTGAATATAGGTGATGTCGCTAACCCAAGCTTCATTTAATCTACTGGGATTAAAGTTTCTGTTCAATAAATTTCTGCAAACCGGATAACTGTGATTGGAATTTGTGGTAGCTTTAAATTTTCTTTTGTGTTTGCTTACCCAATTGTTAGACCTCATAATTTTAGCCACTCTAAACCTGGATATACAGTAGCCTTTACGTTTAAGTTTTTCTGCTATTCGTGTAGAGCCTATCGTTTTTTACTCTGGTCAAATTCCTTTTTAATCAAATCCGTAAATAAGCTAAGTTCCAATCTTCGTTTTGATGGTCCAGCCGTATACCACCTATAAAAACTACTCCTACTTATTTTAAAAACCTTGCACATCCTCTTAGGTAGGATATAAATGTTTATAGCTGGCTATAAATCCATAGATTTCCCATCGCTCTTGGAGAAGATGTACACGGCCTTTTTTAATATCTCAAGTTCAAGTTCCTTTTCTCTAAGAGCTTTGCGCAGTCTTTTAACCTCTAATGTGTCATCAGGTACTGCTTTTTCTGGCTTAGGAGATATTGTTGTTTTGGCTGCCTTTCGCCATTTATAAATCCTTTGGACTTCTAAACCCAACTCGTCTGCTAATTCTTTTATATTCTCGCGTTGATAACTTAACCGAACTGCTTGCTCCTTTAATTCAGGTCTGTAATATCGTTTTTTCATGTTTCTAAGATATTTGTTTTATAACAAACAGTCTTAAATTTTATGTCCGAGTAAAGGTAGCAACTCCAAGTTAGGGACGCTAACTTTAAAGCACAAAAAAAATCCCAAGCAAAGCTCAGGATTTTATATTATTTTAATTGATAATTATTAATTACCAATTGTTAATTGTCCATTACCCTTCTGGGTGCATAAAGCGTTGTTTAGCTAAAAGCTCCTCTTCGGTTTCTACATGGTCATCATCAGGCACACAACAATCTACAGGACATACCGCAGCACATTGTGGCTCATCATGGAATCCTTTACACTCGGTACATTTATCGGGTACAATGTAGTAAATCTCATCGCTTACAGGTTCTTGTGCTTCATCAGCATCCACCTCTGTACCGTTGGTTAATACCACTTTACCTGATAAACTGGTACCATCTTTATAGCGCCAATCGTCTGCGCCTTCATATATTGCTGTATTTGGGCACTCAGGTTCGCAAGCACCACAATTTATACATTCGTCTGTTATAATAATTGCCATAGTGTATTTTCTTTCTAACTTTGTATTCGCAAAAATAACGCCAAAAGTATTCATAACCAAATTAAGCATGCAATTACAACAAAGAATTTACGCATTTGTGAAATTAGGAGATTTTTTAAGTCAATTTTCTAATGAAATTATTCAAAAGAAAAATAATATTGAACACAACGACATATTCTTTGAAGGTTTTAAACATCAATTAAAATTGGCAGAAGAACACAATGGCTGGTTTACAAAGGAAAATATAGCCTTTGCCATAAGCGGTTGGGTAGCTTCTTTAACCCAAGAAAATTTAACCAAATGGCTTGACCCTTATAATATGGGCACCATTACCCCAAAACAAGTGGCCATTATTATGGCTGGAAATATTCCGTTGGTAGGCTTTCACGATTTTTTATCAGTGCTCATTACAGGGCACGATGTTTTGGTAAAACAATCATCAAACGACAAACACCTCCTACCCTTTTTGGCTAAATATTTAGAATTTGTGGAACCCGGGTTTAAAGGAAAAATTACGTTTACCGAAGATAAAATAGACAATTTTGATGCGGTCATTGCCACGGGCAGCAACAATACGGCACGTTATTTTGAATACTATTTTAAAGGAAAACCATCTATTATTAGAAACAACCGGAACTCGGTAGCTGTTTTAACAGGACAAGAAACGGAAGACGACCTAAAAAACCTAGCGGAAGATATTTTTAGATACTACGGGTTGGGTTGCCGTAACGTTTCAAAACTTTTCATCCCTAAAGATTATAATTTCGATGCCTTTTTTAATGGCATGTACCACTGGCATCCTATTATTGATAAGGCTAAATATGCTAACAATTACGACTACAACAAGGCGGTGTATTTAATGAGCGAATTTGATATGCTTGAAAATGGGTTTTTAATGATTAAGGAAGATGCCAGTTACGCATCGCCCATTGCCACCGTTTTTTATGAGTACTACAATAACATTTCAGAACTAAACGAAAAGCTTAAGGCAGATAGCAGCCAAATACAGTGCATCGTTTCTAAAGGTTTTACAGAAAACGAAATAGCTTTTGGTGCTACACAAAAACCTGAACTTTGGGATTATGCGGATAGTGTTGATTCTATTGAATTTTTGTTAGCAATTTAATAAAAAAATTATTGAATTTTTACCTTAAAATTTCTAATTAATTAGCAACTTTGCATCTTTAAATTCAACAACACAAATGAAGAAACACAACTTTAGTGCAGGACCAAGTATATTACCACAAGAAGTCATCCTTAAATCTTCTCAGGCAGTGCTTGATTTTAATAATGAAGGATTATCTATTTTAGAAATATCCCATAGAAGCAAAGCTTTTATTGATGTTATGGAACAAGCCAGAGCATTGGTTTTAGAGCTTATGGGACTTGAAGGTAAAGGCTATAAAGCATTATTTTTACAAGGTGGCGCAAGTACACAATTTTTAATGGTTGCCATGAATCTTTTAGAAAAAAGAGCCGGCTATTTAAATACAGGTGCGTGGAGTGCTAAAGCTATTAAAGAAGCTAAGAAATTAGACGATATTTACGAAGTAGCATCTTCTAAAGAAGCTAACTTTAATTACATTCCTAAGGCTTACGACATACCTGAAGATTACGATTATTTCCACTGTACATCTAACAATACCATTTTTGGTACACAAATGAAAGCGTTCCCTAACTCACCAATCCCTATGGTTTGCGATATGAGTAGCGATATTTTTTCACGTCAGTTAGATTTTTCACAGTTTAGCTTAATATATGCTGGTGCTCAAAAAAATATGGGGCCTGCAGGAACTACATTGGTTGTTATTAAAGAAGATATTTTAGGAAAAGTTTCTCGCAACATTCCTTCAATCATGGATTACAAAATCCATATTGAAAACGGTAGTATGTACAATACACCTCCAGTATTTTCGGTTTACACATCTATGCTAACTCTAGAATGGATTAAAAATTTAGGTGGTATTAAAGCTGTTGAAGAACTTAATGAGAAGAAAGCACAAGTAATGTATTCTGAAATAGATTTAAACCCATTATTCAAAGGTTTTGCTGCAAAAGAAGATCGTTCGTTAATGAATGCTACGTTTACTTTAGAAAACGAAAATTTAAAGGAAACTTTTGAAACCATGCTTAAAGAAGCTGGCATAAGCGGTGTAAACGGACACAGAAGTGTTGGTGGATACAGAGCATCTATGTACAACGCCTTACCAATTGAAAGTGTAAAAGCACTTGTTGAGGTAATGAGCGAATTGGAAAGCAAAGCATAAAATTAGTTTGCAGTAAGCAGTAACAGTTTTCAGTGCTTACTCAAAATTGAAAAACAAAAATTATAATTTTTCGCGTTAGCGGAAATAAAAAATAAAATTAATCAGAAGTATAAAGTATAATCGTTCTCGAAACTTTTAACTTTTAACTTTTAACTTTTAACTAAAAAAATGAAAGTATTAGCAAACGACGGTATTTCACAAACTGGTAAAGAAGCTCTTGAAAAAGGAGGTTTTGAAGTGATTACAACAACCGTAGCACAAGAACAATTAGCAAACTACATAAACGAAAAGCAAATTGACGTTTTATTGGTGCGCAGTGCAACCACAGTACGTAAAGACTTAATTGATGCTTGCCCAAGCATTAAGATTATTGGTCGTGGTGGTGTTGGTATGGATAACATTGATGTAGATTATGCAAAAGGCAAAGGACTACATGTTATCAATACACCGGCTTCTTCATCACACTCTGTAGCTGAATTGGTATTTGGTCACTTTTACGGATTAGCACGTTTTTTACATAACTCAAACAGAGATATGCCATTAGAAGGTGATGCTAACTTTGGAAAACTTAAAAAAGCATACGCTAAAGGTGTTGAATTAAAAGGAAAAACTTTAGGTGTTTTAGGCTTTGGACGTATTGGACAAGCCACTGCAAAAGTAGCTTTAGGTGCTGGTATGAAAGTTATTGCGTTCGACCCATTTTTAGAAAAAGCTAATTTAGAATTAGAGTTTTTTGATGGTCAAAAAGTAAATTTCGAAATTAAAACGATTTCTAAAGAAGAAGTTTTAAAACAAGCTGATTTTATTACGTTACATGTTCCTTCTCAAAAAGAGTACGTTATTGGTACTCCAGAATTTGAAATGATGAAAAAAGGTGTGTTTATTGCAAATGCAGCGCGTGGTGGCGTGGTAGATGAAGTCGCTTTAGTTAAAGCTATTGAAAGCGGAAAAGTAGCTGGTGCTGCTTTAGATGTTTTTGAAAACGAACCAAAACCAGAAATGCAATTATTAATGAATTCAGGTTTATCGCTAACACCTCATACAGGTGCAGCTACAAACGAAGCCCAAGATAGAATTGGAACCGAATTAGCGGAACAAATAATAAGCATCTTAAAATAGGAAACAATAAAAATTGTGACCTTATAGATTTAATGGAGTCCTAACTTGTAGTTAGGACTTTTTTTGTACCTTGAAATGCCAACTTTTTAAAAAGTTAAAAGTTAAAAGTTAAAAAATCATAAATCGTGAATCGTGAATCACAAATCGTAAATCATAAATCATAAATATAAAAATCATGTCAGGAATTTTAGACCTATTAAACAGTGATCTAGGAAAAAACATCATCAATGGTGTTTCAAATCAAACCAATCAACCACAAAACAAAACGCAAGAAGTGTTAACCATGGCATTGCCTGTTTTAATGGCAGCCATGAAACGTAATGCGGCAACACCTCAAGGCGCAGAAGGATTACTTGGCGCTTTAAATAGTGGTAAACACGATGGCAGTATTTTAGAAAATCTTGGAGGTTTATTTAGTGGTGGTGTAGACGCCAATGTTTTAGAAGATGGAAGCAAAATACTTGGGCATGTGTTAGGTGGCAAACAACAAGCCGTTGAAAAAACTTTAGGAGCTAAAGCTGGCATGGATGCCAATTCGGTAGCACAAATTTTAAAAGTAGCGGCTCCCATACTTATGGGGGTTATAGGAAACCAAGCCAAAAAACAAAACGTAAACAGCACCAGTGGTATTGAAGGATTGTTAGGCGGGTTACTTGGTGGCAGCTCTGCTAAAAACGAGCAAAGCTTTTTAGAATCTATTCTAGATGCCGATGGCGATGGCAGTGTTATAGATGATGTTGCTGGTATGGTTTTAGGCAGTTCTAAAAAGAAAGGCGGACTTGGTGGTTTACTAGGTGGACTTTTTGGAAGTAAATAAAAACAACTTTATACATTATTCAAAAGAAGCTGTTTGAAAAGTATCAACAAGTGTCATTCTGAATTTATTTCAGAATCTTAACTCGTTGATAATCAATATTTATTAGAAACTGAAACAAGTTCAGTTTGACAATATATAGACTTTTCAAACAGCTTCTTTTTTTATTAAATCAATTCAAAAACAAGCATTTAAGGAATGATTTTTGTAATTTTAAGTAAAAAGAAAAGACTATGTTACTAACTCAAAAACAGGGTTTACTCATTCATGCTTTTATAAAAGTACATTGGGTAGTAGTTTTGGATAAAAAAACTTAAAACGATGAAATCAATTATATTCATATTACTCATTTGTGGTTTTGCTATTGGTTGCAATACTACAAGGTCCAGTACTTCTAATAAAAATGAACTGTTACAAAATACCAAGTTTAGCGATACCGTTAGCATTTCTAATGAGGAATTGGAATACGAAATCATTATTATAGAACCGGGTTTTAACTCTTGGTTAGTAAGTATTGCTAAACCTGAAGGCTACTACTCACAACAGTATTTAGAAAACAGAAATTTAATTTATGTTAATGAATGGAACAATCGTGTGATACAACCGCAACGCTATAACCCCAATTTATACGAAATGCAAATTGATTATCAGAGCGGTATCGATTATGGTTACGAAGTAAACTACAAGTTGTATAACTATTTTATTTATTTTCAAATAACATACAACCAAAGATTAGGGCCATTTATTCCTCGAATTTAAACTTGTTTACTTACTTTTGCACCATAAATAAGGTTTGTGGAAAAATTAAAAGAACGCTGGGGCATTGAACAGAATTGGCAAATAATCATAATTTTGATTGTATTTGCCATTACGGGTTCTACCGCATCATTTATTGGAAAGCCCATATTAAATTATCTAAACATTACTTCTGAAAACTTTGGAAGCTTTGGCTATTGGGTGGTTCGTATTGTTTTACTATTCATCATGTACCAATTTATGCTGGTTTTCTTTGGCTGGTTATGTGGGCAACATAAATTTTTCTGGAATTTCGAAAAAAAGATGTTAAAACGCATTGGCTTTAAACGTTTTGTAGATTAATGCAAAAGGTACAGGAACATATCGCATTTAAAACCATCACAATAATGCTCGCATTGTTGTTGTTAGTTCCTGCTGGTGCTAAATTTGTCCATATTTTTGCACATCATAAACATGATATTTGTAAAGGTGAAAAATCAACACATTTACATGAAATAAATACGGATTGTGATTTTTACAAATTCAAATTAAGTACGTCTTACAATATTACTTTTTTTAACGTTGAATTAATTTCTCCTAAGGAAAGTACTTTAGAAATTGTTTCCCAATATCAATTTTTAAGCAAGTTTCAACGTTTACAAACAGCACTCCGCGGGCCTCCTTCTTTAATTTAATAGTTCAAAATTCACTGAAAACCATTCAGTTAAAAACATTATTAAATTAAAAAAATACTACATGCGAATATTATTAAATACGTTGCTATTCCTAGCAATTACAAACTTATATGCACAAAATTCAATAACAGGAACCGTTGTTGATACCAATACAAAACAAGGTTTAGTTTACGCTAATGTCTATTTTACAGAGATTGAAAAAGGCACAGCAACCGATGAAAACGGTTTTTTCTCATTAGAAAATATCCCTTCGGGACAATATAAAGTTTTGGTTTCCATTTTAGGTTATGAAACAAAATCGGTTAACGTAAACATTCCCAACACCACAAATTTAGAAATAGCATTAACACCTTCAGCCATTGAAATGGAAGCCGTAATAGTTTCTACGCCGTTTCACAAACTTCAAAGCGAAAATGTGATGAAAGTAGAACACGAAACCATGCAAAATTTAAAAGCGAAAGGGGCCATAAATTTATCGGATGGAATTACAAACATTGCAGGTGTTGAAAGTGTAACAACTGGTTTAAGTATTGGAAAACCTGTTATTCGTGGGTTAAGTTCCAATCGGGTGTTGGTTTATGCCCAAGGGGTACGTTTGGAAAACCAACAATTTGGAGACGAGCACGGTTTAGGGCTAAGCGATTCGGGTATTGAAAGCGTTGAAGTTATCAAAGGCCCCGCTTCCCTACTCTATGGTAGCGATGCGCTTGGTGGGGTGCTTTATTTAAACCCTGAAAAGTTTGCCCAAAGCAATACTTCAAATGCCGATTTTAGTGGCAATTATTTTAGCAATACCCAAGGGTTCAATACCAATGCTGGATACAAATCGTCCGACGAGCATTATAAATTCCTGTTTAGAGGAAGCTTAACCGAACATGCCGATTACCAAACCAACGACTATCGTGTTACCAACACACGTTTTAGAGAGCAAGATTTTAAAGCTGGCTTGGGTTACCAAAAAAACAGTTTTAAAACAGAGTTTCGCTACAATGTAAACAATTCCAAATTGGGAATTCCTGAAGATATTGGCGAACAATCTACAAACAAAACACCCTTACTTCCTTTTCAAAATATAACAAACCATCTGTTCAGTTCAAAATCGACTGTATTCTTCAAAAACTCTCGTTTAGATATTAATTTGGGATACATTTATAATGATAGAAAGGAGTTTGAAGAACACCACCATCACGAGGAAGATGAACATGAGGAAGAAGAACATGAGCATGATGAACATGAAGAAGAAGCATTAGAAGCAGCGCTTCACATGAAGTTAAAAACCGCTAATTATGATATTAAATACAACCTGCCAAAACTAGGGAAGTTTGAAACCATTGTTGGTGTACAGGGTATGAACCAAATAAATACCAATTACGGCGAGGAACAATTAATTCCAGATGCTACTACAAATGATATAGGAGTGTTAGCAACCTCACACATTCATTTCGAAAAAGTAGATGTACAATTAGGTGCGCGTTTTGATAACCGAAGTTTAGATGTTGCCACAGGTTTGCAAAAAGATTTCAACAGTTTTAATGGTGCTTTAGGCTTTAAAACCAATATTGCCAACAACATTACGGCTCGTGTAAATTTTGCGTCTGGGTTTAGAGCGCCCAATTTGGCTGAGTTAACTTCCGACGGGTCCCATGAAGGCACCAACCGCTATGAAATTGGAAATCCTAATTTGGATAATGAACAAAATTTCCAATCGGATGTCGCGTTAGAATTTAAAAATGACCATGTTGAGTTTTTTGTGAATGGATTTTATAACAAAATCAACAATTACATTTATCTATCGCCCGATGGGACTGAAATTGATGGGGATCCGGTTTTTGTTTATCTACAAAACGATGCCAATTTATATGGTGGTGAAGTTGGGCTGCACATACACCCGCACCCTTTAGATTGGTTGCATATAGAATCGAGTTTTGAAACCGTAACCGGAAAACAAGCCAACGATGATTACTTGCCGTTAATTCCCGCAAATTCATTAACAAATATTTTAAGGGTTGAATTTGAAAAACCGTGGTTTAAAAAAGGCTATGCCTTTATAAAATTAACAACCACGTTTAACCAAAATAACATAAGTGCTTTTGAAACCAGTACGGATGGTTATAATTTACTAAGTGCTGGATTAGGTGGTAGTTTCAAACTGTTTAATAATGAAGCTTCTATTACTATATCTGGAACTAATTTAACTGATAAAACCTATATAAACCATCTATCACGTTTAAAACCCGATGGTATTTTCAATATGGGGAGAAATATAACTATTGGATTAACTTATAATTTGTAAATTTATAAACCTAATAGAAGTAATTTGATGTTGTCTTTTTTTCTTTTAAAAATTAAAAAAAATCAATTTCACAAAAATTATAGAAACTTACCCCTATTAATACTACTTCTATTAGGTTCATTTTCAATTATATATTCACAAAACAAAATTGTTGATAATTTAGCAACTCAAATAACCAATTTATCAGAGCAACATATTTCTGATATAGTTTATCTACAAACAAGCAAAAGTATTTATGAAACCGAGGAAGATTTATGGTTTAAGGGTTATGTATTAGATGCTCAGTTACTTTTACCATCCCTAAAAAGCAAAATATTTTTTGTTCAATTAATTGAAGACAAAACAGATAAGTCCGTTTGGGAAGAAAAATATGAAATTGAAAATGGTTTTGTAAATGGACATCTGTATTTAAACGATTCCTTACAAACGGGTTCTTATACACTGGCAGCCTATAGTTCACATTCATTCTATAATGATACCAAAGAGTTTCATGCTCTACGCAAATTACAGATTCTTAAAAACATAAAAAGGAAACCAAGACAACAATTTGCAACAAAAGATAGTATTTTTAATTTCACAATCTTTCCAGAAGGTGGCGATTTGGTTTCTGGCATTCAAAATAAAGTAGCCTTTAAAGCTGAAAATTCAAAAGGCTTTCCCATTGATATTTCGGGCACCTTATATGAAAACAACACTCCAATAACAGAGTTTAAAAGCACACATGCCGGTATGGGGAGCTTTCTGTTCACTCCAAACCCAAACAACAATTATCATATACAGCTTACCGAACCTGAAAAAGACAATATTTATAATTTACCTAAAATTCTTTCAAGTGGAAAAACATTACAGTTATTGAATATTAATAAAAACCATGCCTTCTTTAAGGTTTCTCAAAGTTCCGATTTAACAGAGAAGCCTATTTATTTAAGAATACAGTCCAGAGGTATTGTATATAACATTGCCATGGGTACTTTAAACGAAGAGCTTCTTATTAAAATCCCACTAAAAGATATACCGCAGGGCATTGCCGAAGTCACCCTTTTTGATGAAAATGCAGTACCAGTGGCCGAACGTTTAATCTATGTAAATCCTCAACAAAAACTAAACATAAAAACCGTACTTAACAAAAGTGAATACCTAACCAGGGAAAAAGCAGTTCTTAAAATTAAAGTAACGGACCAAAACAATGAGCCTGTTGTGGCCCATTTAGGTTTAAGTGTCTTTGATGAGATATATAACAATAAACTGGATACCAAAAACATACTAACACATTACTATCTTTCCACACAGATAAAGGGGAACATTTACAATCCTGCATATTATTTTAACGAGGACAATAAAGACAGGCACGAAGCATTAAACTTATTATTACTAACTCAAGGTTGGAGACGCTATGTATGGAACGAAGCTAATTTAAAAGGACATAATGAACATTTCCAGCACCTTCTTTCAGATAGTATCGTTGGACACATAAGGTTAGAAAATCCCAACAAAAAACCAGACCAACAAGGACAAAAAATTGTAATGGCATATACTCCCGATTCATTGCGAGGTAAAGATATGATAATGACCAATTCCAAAGGAATTTTTAATATTGACTATACCCATCTTAAAATGGCAGAGAAGGGTTATTTGTACATAAAACCTATGACACCTGTGAAACCTAAATATGTTATTGATATTAAGGATGTATCATTTGAGAATATCAATACACATCGACAAAACCTAACATTAAAGTATCCTCTTACTAAGCAAGAAAAAGAAGAACAAAAAGAAGATTCAATAGATAACTTTATTTTGCCCGACAATATAAATAAACTAGAAGAGATAGTTCTTTCCACAAAGAAAAAGCAGATATTTAGAGACAAGTACTTAGGTACTTTGGATAGTTTACTAAAGTTTGATATTAGAGATTATGTATGTAGCTATGGTAATTTAAATTGTATAAATCATCCCGAAGATTATAATAGAAAACCTATTGAAGGCGAAACATACTTGGCTGAGGATAGAATAAGTAAAATTACATACCGAACAAAAAAATATACTGAAGAAGAAATTCTAAAAAAATTCAACTTAAAAATGCTAAAGGGTAATTATGGCAAACGAGAATTATACCAGCCTGTATATAATGAAGAAACTATAAATGACCCTTTTCCTGATTATAGAAACACCTTGTTTTGGAAACCAGACATAATCACCAATGAGCAAGGAGAAGCTGTTATAGAATTTTATTGTTCGGATATAAACACAGGCTTTATGGGAATTATTGAAGGTGTTAATGGCACTGGGTTAGTGGGTAATGAAAATTTTAAATTTAAAGTGATTAAAAATTAATCTTTGCTGTGAGTGTTAATTTTTAATTTCTATTGCACTTTCTTCCTTACTAAAAACATAAGTGTAAATCCACATAAGCGTAAAGGTTGGAATCACATCAAAACCAGGCAAAGCTTCTTCAGTAAAACTTATTACCCCAGCTATTTTTCCCGCTTTACCTTTATAAAGTTTGGTCATTAACCATCCTGAAAGTGGTGCCCAAACAATATCTGAAAACTCGCCAATACCTGGAATTAAAAAAGAAACATAGCCCAAAGCATCAAACAGGATTCCTAAGGCTAATTTTGTGTATTTATTCATTCAAATAATATTAATGACTTCAGCAGAAACAAAAAACATACCAAAACTACTTCCCTATTAATTTTAGAAATTCGTTTCTAGTTTCTATTTTTTCAAACTGCCCGCGAAACCCCGATGTGGTCGTTACCGAATTTTGTTTTTGTACCCCACGCATCATCATGCACATGTGCGACGCTTCAATAACCACAGCAACACCTTGTGGTTTTAAAGTATCGTTTATACAATCCAAAATTTGCTCGGTTAAACGTTCCTGTACTTGTAATCGGCGTGCAAATATATCAACAATTCTTGGTAGTTTACTCAATCCAACAATATGTCCGTTTGGTATATAGGCAATGTGTGCTTTCCCGAAAAAAGGTAAAATATGATGCTCACAAAGTGAATACAATTCAATATCCTTTACAATGACCATTTCGTTGTAACTCTCTTTAAACATGGCGCTTTTAAGAATTTCAACTGGGTCTTGATGGTATCCTTGGGTTAAAAATTGCATCGCTTTGGCGGCACGCTCTGGGGTTTTCAACAAACCATCGCGCTGGGTATTTTCACCTAAATCTTCAATAATGTTTTTGTATCGGTCTTTAACATCATCAGTTACCTGCATGTTGTATTCTTCAATGGTTTTATAAGGCATTCTTTAAGTTTTTATCATACTAAATATAAAGTATAAATAGGACATAACAATAAAAACGATTCTTAATTGTACAGAACGGCTTAAAGTAGTATTTTCACAACATTATTTACAAGCTATGATTCAAGCAACAAACATTCATAAATATTACGGCGATTTACAGGTTTTAAAAGGTGTTGATATTCATATAAAAAAAGGTGAAGTTGTTTCTATTGTTGGGGCTTCGGGTGCTGGAAAAACTACTTTACTCCAAATTTTGGGGACTTTAGATAGAGCCTCTTCAAAAGAAAATTTTCAATTGACTATAAACAATACCAATATAAGTTCGCTTAACGATAAGGCTTTGGCCAAATTTAGAAATGAACATATAGGGTTCATATTTCAGTTTCATCAATTACTACCTGAGTTTACTGCTATAGAAAATGTGTGTTTACCTGCTTTTATAAAAGGTACTAAAAAGAATGATGCCGAAAAACGTGCTAAAGAATTACTGGATTTTTTAAGTTTATCGCACCGTTACAACCACAAACCCAACGAACTTTCGGGTGGTGAGCAACAACGTGTTGCCGTAGCTAGGGCTCTTATTAACAATCCAGATTTAATTTTTGCCGATGAACCTTCGGGAAACCTGGATAGTGAATCTGCCGAAAATTTACATAGTTTGTTTTTTAAACTTCGTGATGAATTTGGACAAACTTTTGTGATTGTAACCCACAACGAAGAGCTTGCTAATTTAGCCGATAGAAAGTTAACTATGGTAGATGGAAAGATTGTTAATTGATTTTTTTCTTTATACACAAAGCCATCAATCCTATCATAGGACCTACTGCCAATATGATAAAAAGATAATTTACTGCTATGACACTCTTTAAACTATTTAAGAGCTGTATACTAATTATTGTAATAAAAAAACCTATTGAATTAACTATAGTTAGAGCGGTACCTTTATGTTCTGGATGCGCGTTTTGAGCAACCAAGGTTGAAAATAATGGTGAATCCGCTACAACCACCATACCCCAAAAAATAAGAAACCCTACAAAAACAATTTCTGAATCGAATATAAAAAACAAAGGAGATAGTAAACAGCACAAGCATGATAAAGCAAGTGAAATAGCTGCTACTTTTTTTGAACCAAATGTTTGAGATAAATAACCAGACCAAATACAGGCTACTCCGCCCAAGGCAATAATAACAAAACTTAAAACAGGAACATTAAAATTAGTTTTAGGATATATCATCACATAAGTGGTAAGTAAAACTGGAACAAATGCCCAAAAAGCATATAGTTCCCACATATGTCCAAAATACCCAAAAGCAGCCGAACGAAAATTAGGAACTTTAAACACCTTGTAAATAATTGAAAAATCTAGCTTGGTAATAGGTTTTCTAAATGGCCCATTTGGCACCAAAAGCAACATAAGCATTCCTCCCAAAACAGCTAAAACAGAAGTAATGTACACTACTAATTTCCAAGAAATAAAGTCTGATAAACCTTTCAACAAGTGAGGAAAAGCGGTTCCAATAACAAGTGCTCCCACTAAAAAGCCAAGTGATTTCCCTAAACCTTCTCTATAAAAATCTGAAGCTATTTTCATTCCTACTGGATATATTCCAGCAAGAAAGAAACCTGTTAAAAACCTAAGCAATAATAAACTTTTTAAGCTGTTCCCATCAAAAACAATACACAAATTGAAAGTAGCCCCTATTACAGCACTAATAAAAAACACTTTTGAAGGCGGAAACCTATCTGTAATAGTTAACAGTGCAAATAAAAATGATCCAAAGATAAAACCAAATTGAACAGCTGAAGTTAAATGCCCTAGTGCGGAGGCTTTCAAATTAAAAGTACTTACCAAATCTCCCATAACACCATTACCTGCAAACCATAATGAGGTACAGCAAAACTGAGAAAAAACAATTAAAGGTAAAATTCGATTGGAATGCTTCATTATAATATAACTCACTACGAATTTAACTTTTTAATTAGAATAAATTAAAAATAAACAAAGGGATTATTACAGCTTATTTACAGCGTGCAATAATCCCTTTTATAAATTTTAACAGTAAAAATACTAATTACCAAAAGGATACTCTTTCCCAAATATGGTAATCATTTTAGTGGTATAATTTAATTTGATATCGTCAATATTACCAACGCTAACATCTAAAATACCAGACTTAATATTTCTTGGCAACAACACAAAATGAAGCGATTCTTCGGTAGTTAACGAATATGTAATGCCTTTAGAGCTTACACCCGATTGTGTGCCATCAAGCATATATTCATCATCCCAAATATTAAGTGGTGTATCAGATCCTGCTACCCAAGTTCTAGTGGAATTCTCCACATAATTGATGCTTCTACCTGTACTTGAGGTTATCTTTCCATTTTCGATGGTAACACTGTATTGTAAATCGCCATCACCGTTTTCTCCTAAATTATTTACAACATGAGTACCTTCAACTTTATAATCATTATGGTAATAGTTGTTAAAAGTAGTCGTATGCTTGCTGCCTTCTACACCATACCAATTGGTTGAAACAATGGTTGCAATTCCTTTACGGGTAATACCATCTTTACCTAATACACCATCTTGATAATCAACCGTTATGGTTTTAGGAAAGGTGGTGAAATCTAAAGGTTCAATGGTTATTATTGGACCATCAGCTTTTGTTTGGCTGCTTTTTGAACTTGATGCTAAATTTTCTGAACTTAAAACAGCATCGCCACTATTGTTACCTGCATCTTGAAAAACTTTATTCACTATGGCATATTCATTTAATACTTCGATAGCTGATGCAGAATCAACTGCTTTTTGTAATTCTTCTTCACAACTCATAAAAAAAAGTGCAAGAATTGGGACTATAATTTTCTTCATATGACGTTAATTTATTTGTGCTAAATAACGTTATAAATTTGAGTTTTAGTATATCGGGGCTTTCAAAACTCACCTTTCAAAGTTAAATTTTACCTTTTATCGATTATTTTTACTGTTTTCTCCTTCTTATATTTTCTGCCGTACCATAAAAGAATACCAGTTACTGGCAAGGTAGCGGTAAGTAAACTAACCAAAAATGCAATGATTTTTCCCGGTAAACCGCCAATGGCTCCTATGTGTATATCGTAATTCATACGAAGTATTTTTTCGGCCACTTTGGCATCGCTGTATTTGCCGTAAACCCCTGGCGTTTCAAGTTCTTCCAACGTGTTTTGGTCGTAAAAGCGGAAATCGGTATCATAAAAAACATCTTTACTGTTCGAAACCTCCACATAAACACTCGACGAATCTGTTTTGGGATAATGCAGCTCGTAACTTAGGGCATTTGGTAATTCTTGCTTTAGTTTTACTATTAAGTTATCAATCGCCAACATTTCGCTATCTAAAGGCGTTTCACTTTCATTTTGTGGAATGATAAACGCAGGCACCTTATCGCCACCCGCTGTTTTGTAAACCACATATTTCATCCAGTTATAGGACATTACCGTACCTGTAAATGCCAAAATGAGTGCGAGCGAACAAATGTAAAACCCAACAATGGCATGTAAGTCGAAGTTTTTTCGTTTCCATCGTGTTGTGGGTTTCCACATAAATTTTAAACGTTGCTTTAAGTTTTTACGTTTTTTGGGAAGCCATAAAATGAAACCTGAAATGATGATTAATATGAATATTAAAATAGACACCCCCACTATTTGCTCACCAATTTCTTTTGGAAACCATAAACGCATGTGTCCTTTTAATATGAACGAAAAGCACCCGGAAAGATGGTTTTCCACATGCATCACTTCACCTGAATACGGATTTAAAAACACACTTTGATAGAATTCTGGTTCAGCATCATAATAAATGATTTCAATAGCTTCTTTACTATTGTTAAAAATGCTTCCGTGAATGGTATTGTTAGGAAACACCGAACTTCCAATGGTTTTAACTTGGGTTGGGGTTAAAATGGGTTTATTCTGAATTTCAACCGTATAATCATCAAGGTAAAGACTTTCAATTTCATCTTTAAAAGCCCAACAACAACCAGTAATTGCCACCACAAAAACCACAACGCCTGTTGCTAATCCTAAAATTTTGTGTAGACAAAGAATGCTTTTTTTAAATGCCATATGTAAGAGGAAAAGAGGCTGTTTAAAAAGTGTCATTCCGTGTCATATTGAGCCTGTCGAAATATTTTAACTTACTAATAATTAGTATCGGTTTCGACAAGCTCTACCTGACAACGCAACTATAACACACTTTTTAAACAGCCTCTTTCATATATTTAATGATTAAAATCTATAAGTAACATTTGCCAATAAGGTGCGCGGTGCTTGCGGATTTATGGTAGACCAACCTTTATAATACTGTTTATTAAACGCATTATTCAATTTAAGGCTAATGGTATAGTTATCTACTGCATAAAAAACCGAAGCGTTTACAATGGTGTAGCTTGGTAAAACAAACTCACCAGTTGATGCGTAGTTTATAGCTAAACGTTCACTTGCACCATTAAGTCCGAAACCTAAACCAAAACCATCTAAATTTCCTTCTTGAAATTCATAATTTGCCCAGAAATTATATAGGTTTTTTGGACCAGCTTCTAAGGGTCTTCTGTTTAAGATATTGGCATTGTCCGATTTTGTAGTTTCACTATAGTTATTACTAAATCCACCACGAATGTTTAAGCCATTTATTGGATTTGCGTTAATTTCTACCTCAAAACCTCTACTTACCACTTCACCGCCTTGAATTTTGTTAAATGGCGAATCTGGATCTGTAATAACCCTGTCGGTTACTTTAATATCATAATAACTTAATGTAGCATTTAATCTGCTAGAAAAAAGGTTTGTTTTAACACCAAACTCTAACTGATTTGCTTGTTCTGGATCGAATGTTTTTAATGTTTGTGGCCCTGTACCTGGGTCGCCAACCAATGCTGGCCCTACGTTTTTGAAGCCATTTTGGTAATTAGCAAATATTGATAATTTATTTAAAATTGGTTGATACATCAAACCTAATTTAGGTGAGAATGTGGTTTGATCGTAATCATCCGTTGTGCTTGCTAAAGAACCTTCATTATCAAATCTATCGAGACGAAGCCCAACCATTGCTGAAAAATTTTGGGTAAAATTCAACACATTTGATGCATAAGCACTATAAATATGATATTTAGATTTTGAGTTTCCAACCGCTTGTGAAGCTAAAATGGCATCAACTCCTGAGGTAGATAATGGGTAACTATCGGTTTCAACGTCCGCTGTAAACGGGTTATCTCCACTTGCACCTCCTTGAGGCGTTACGTTACCGTAAAAAGCATAGCCCGTACCATTATCGGTTCCTGTGGCTGTAAAATAATCTAATCCTACAACTACTCTATTTCTTAAAGAACCAATTTTAAAGTCGCCTATAAAGTTTTGCTGAAAATCGGTTGTTTGTGTATTCGCATTTTGCTTGTTCAAGAAACGTGAAAATGTATTGTTACCCAAAACCAAATAATCAAATAAGTAGGTATAATATCCTTTTGTTGATGTAGAACTTTTTGAAAGTAAGGTTTGGGATTGCCAAGTATCAGACAATTTATAATCCATTTGAACCCTATAATTTTGAGTAGGATTTTCAAGTGATAAATCGTTACTGGTAAAAGATAATTTATTGTTATAATTCAACTCTTCCAGATTTGCAGCTTCCGTTGGAGCGCTTCTGTTCAAGAATAAAAATGTTGGGTTTGTTTGTTCCGCTTGCGTAATTTCACCATAAAATGAAAACGACAATTTGTTATTCACTTTATAAGATAGAGACGGTGCAACAAAAAACGATTTTCTAAATCCTGCATCTTGAAAACTTTGTTCTGTTGAATAGGACGTGTTCAACCTGAAATAAATGTTATTTTCTTTATCTAATGGTGTGTTAAAATCTGCTGTAATTTGATTTAAACCATAAGTACCCGAAGTAAACGAAAGCTCTCCTCCCTTACCTACATAAGGTTTTTTGGTTACTACATTTATTAAACCTCCATAAGAAGTTACAGAGTTGCCAAATAAAGTTGCCGATGGTCCTTTTACCACTTCAATATGTTCAATATTAGCGGCATTTATGGTACCGTTGGTTAAACCAGGTAAGCCATTCACCAATTCTGGTTGTACAGAAAACCCACGTAGCGAATAATACCCTGCACCATCGCCACCACGACCCGTAGATGTCCATAACCCTTCTACACCAGGAGCATTTTTAAGGGCATCGTCAAAATTTATTACTAATTGCGATTGCAACAATTCGTTAGTAATAGTGCTATAAACCTGTGTGTTTTCAATATCTTTTAATGGTAATTTAGAAACATAAGCGGTTTCCTTTCTTGAAAATTTATTGGTTCTATTTCCGTTGATAACAATTTCGTCTAGAATTTCATCGCCTTCATAAAGTGTAATAATACCTAAATCGATGGTTTCGTTTGTGTTTACTTTAAAAGGAATTTCTTTGGATTTAAAACCTAAGTAAGAAATAGCCAATATATAATTGCCACTTTGAAAATCAGAAATTTCAAAGGCACCTGTTTCATTCGTTTGCGTGCCTTTTATAGTATTCTTAACACTTACGTTTACCCCAAATAATGAGCTGTTGTTACTGTCTTTTATGATGCCTTTAACGGTTCCGCTTTGCGAAAAACCAAACATATTTAAGGATAAAAAAAGAATAATGGTTAGTTGTTTTTTCATTTGTTTTTATTTAGACTTAATATAAATAATTAATTTTGACGCAAAAATATATACAACTTTTAGTTATTGCAAATTATTTAGAATAAATCTAAACAAAACTTTTTAAGTGTTTGATTAATTATAATTTAAACTGAAGATTTGATGCATAAAAAGTAAAAAATTGCCTTATTTTTGAATTTTAATACGGAATACATTGAACAAAAACGAACTGAAAGACTTTCTAGATAGCAAAGTACTGGAATACAACAATCCCAAGTTTATTGAAAGCGACCCAATACAAATACCGCATCAATTTTCGATAAAAGAAGATATTGAAATTGCTGGTTTTTTAACTGCTACCATTGCTTGGGGCAATAGAAAAAGCATCATTAATAACGCCAAACGATTTATGGAACTGCTTGATAGTTCGCCTTATGATTTTATCATGAATCATGAAGACACCGATTTGGAAAAACTACAGCCATTTGTACATAGAACGTTTAATGGCGACGATGCCATTCAATTTATAAGCTGCCTAAAAAACATCTATTTAAACCATAACGGACTGGAAACTGTGTTTGCAAAACATGCCGAAAGCCATTCGGTACAAAACGCCATTTCAAAATTTAAAGCCACCTTTTTTGAAGTAGAGCATTTAACAAGAACACAAAAACATATTAGCGACCCGTTGAAAAATTCGGCAGCAAAACGCATTAACATGTTTTTACGTTGGATGGTTAGAAACGATAACACTGGTGTTGATTTTGGTATTTGGAACAGCCTCTCACCTGCTCAACTTTCATGTCCATTAGATGTACATTCGGGGAATGTAGCACGGAAATTGGGCTTATTAAATCGAAAACAAAATGATGGCAAAGCGTTGTTGGAATTGGATACTGCTTTAAGAAAATTGGATGCTAATGACCCAGTGAAATATGACTTTGCCTTATTTGGTTTGGGAGTTTTTGAAGGGTTTTAATTAATTATAAAATTCCATTAAAATAACTTTACCTTGCTCATTATAGAAACTCCATCCCTCAAAATATTTTCCTTCCTTATATTTTCCTTTACTTTTTAACTGCCCGTTAGGGTAATACGCTTCCCAAAGCCCATCTTTAATACCTTCAATAAATTTACCTCTATAATTTAATTGACCATTTTCATAGTATGCTTCCCAAAGTCCCTCTTCCTTGCCATCAACATAAAACCCTTTGATTTTAATTTTTCCATTTTGATGGTATGCCTCCCAATTTCCATTCCTTTTATCATTAATAGAATTCGAAATTATATTTGGTTGTCCATCTTTGCTATTTTCTTCTATTGGTACAATTAAAATTTCATTTTCTGAATTAAGTTTTTTGGAATCTATATAATTATAGTGCATATTACTAAAGTTTCTTGAGGTCTTTTCTTTAATATATTTTTCGTAGTCTCCGGGTGAGTGATTTGGTTGATTTGGAATATTAAAACCATTTTCTGGAGTCGCTAATACCGATGATAAAACGGATGCTAAAACATTTTCTTTTGGTTCATAATATTCTCTATTATTCAACTTTATCCAACCTTGATTATCAGGCTTACCATCTACAACAATTAAATATTTTTTAGCTTCATTTTTCCTGTTAAAGCGCATTACTTTACCTGTAACCAAAGTAGTATCTTTCTTTAAATAGAAAACACCCTTAATCTCAATGACATCTTTTAAATTAATTTCATTAAAATTATGTACAACACCCTTCTGAGCTTCACAAACAATTGAGAATACTAGTATAATTGATATTATTATTTGCTTCATAATAAAATTATATAAAATTCAACAAAAAGCGCTACATATATTAAAATACCATTACTAAAGGCTAAAGTAACTTAGGGGAAGAATCCATTCTGTTTTCCAGTTGGTTAAACAATTTACGAAAAATTGTAAGTTAACTCAAATGTTAAAAGTTAAATTTTTAAGTAAAATCACAGAGAACTAGCCTTACATTTATGTTCTTAGAGGATTAGAACATTACCTACTAAATATGATTTTACCTTATTTGGTTCAGGAGTGTTGGAAAATTTTAGTGCGTTACGATTTCAGCAGAAAGCGCAACTCTGGGGTAACATCATAAAAAAACGATTGACAAATATGGTTCATCAATCGTCAATCTTAATTCGTAATTCGTAATTCGTAATTCGTAATTCAAAAATTGTAAATCACATTAGCCTTTTAACCAAGCGTCACGCAAGGTTTTTTGAGCTGCCGTAGCATCGGCTTTTTCCATAATGCCTTCACCTGTTGTGTAAGTTGGTGTGGTTTTGGTTTTAATAACTACTTCTTTACCATCTCTTACCAATTTTACTTCAACATCTTTTCCTGGTTTCCACATAAATACACTTTGTAAAACTTCGTTAGCGTTTTGCATGGTAAGGTCGGTACCATCTATGGTTTTTATAATATCGTTTGGTTGCGCTCCATTATCGGCCCAAAAACTATTTTCTAACACTTTATCGGTAAAAAATATGGTTCCAGATTGTGGGTCGCCACTAACTATGGGAACTCCATTAATTAAAATATAATTGGTTTCTACTTTGCCTTCACCAATTTCCAATCCTACTTTTTCGAAAAACTCGTTGTAGTTTATAGGAATATCGCCCGCTACGTGCATAGTTAAAAAATCGTGTACCGATGGATAGGTCATTTTTGAAATCTCCTCAATAAGCTTATCGTCTTCAAACGGTTTGTTTTTTCCGTATTTATTTGATAGTTCTTTCATCAAAGACAAAATACCTCTATGACCGTTACTTTCTTCACGCATTAAAATATCAATGCACATACCAATTAATGCCCCTTTTTGGTAAACATTATAGTACTCATCCTTATATGGCGCTTTTAAAACATTCTCACTCATAATGGTAAAACTCATAGCATCGTTCATGGTTTTTGAACGTTGAATTTTATCCATCACTTTATTGTAGAACTCATTTTCGTCTATCAAACCTTGGTTTATTTGAAATAGATTGGCAAAATATTCGGTTACGCCTTCGTACATCCATAAATGTTTTGAGAAGGTTGGGTTGTTATAATCAAAATAATGCACGTCTTCAGAATGCACACTTAATGGTGTTACTATATGAAAAAACTCGTGAGATACTGTTTCTAACATGTTTTCTGCCAAAGTGTCTTCATCCATCGACTCTGGCATTACAACTACTGTAGAGGTATGGTGTTCTAAAGCACCAAATCCTTTTGGAGATTCTTCTTTTTCTTCAGATAAATACAAATAAATATCATAGCGAGGTGTAGAATTAATGTCGCCCAAAAACGTTTTTTGGGCTTGCATCATCTTATAAATAGTTTCTTTTAGGGATGCTGCAGAGTGTACTTTGTTGGGTGAATACACACTTAAAACTACTTTAATATTACCAACTTCAAACTCTTCAACACTCAAATTACCATACATCATAGGGTTATCTGTAATATCAAAATATCTGGTTGCAAAATAGCTCGTAGTTACACTGCTACCATCTTCACTGGTTTTTGTTCCTGTGTTTTGCAATGCCGAAGTGCGTATAAAATTGGCTGGGGCAGTAACATCCAATTTATATTGATTGTTCTTCAACACGTCAAAATACCCAATAAAACCATGTAGGTTTAATACATAATTATCGGGCTCTATATTTGTTCCTGCTGGAGAAAAAGGGTTTTCGGACCCAATTATACCAGAAACTTCAGTATCGTATGTATCGTTAACCCAATACGTTATTTTATCTAACTGCTTTGCGTTTTTAATAACCCAGGTGTTAACATCCGTTTTGGTTACAGACATTAGGTTTCCTTTGTAATCAAAGGCTTTAAAATCGTCAATATATTTTCCAAAATCACTTACCGAATACGTCCCTTGAACCACTTTTGGTAAATGGTAGGTAACAGTTTCAACCGTAAAACGCCCAGGATTTATGCTTACTGGCGCTTTATCGCTTTCAACTTTAGTTAAATTTATGGAAGTTTCTATAGGTAAACTTGTAGCTAAATCGTTACCCGATGCTTTTGTACCGCTACAACTTGCTAAGATGATACCCGCAAATAAAGCGGCAAATGTTTTAGTATTCATTAATGATTTTTTAAATTTTTTGTAATTGACGCCCAAATTACTATTATGTTACGCATCCACATCTTAAGGTTTTGTTAAAAAGCTTAATTATGTATATTCGCTGCATGCATAAACCGTTGATAAGCATTTTAACACCTTTTAAAAATACAGCGCCTTATTTAAGCGCATGTATAAATTCTATTTTAAACCAGACTTATCCGCATTGGGAATTACTAATTGTAGATGATCACTCTACCGATAATAGCTTTCATATTGTTAACGCTTTCGCGGAAAAGGACAACCGAATTAAATTGTTCAAAAACCCAGGAAGCGGTATTATTGATGCGTTACAATGCGCTTTTATACACAGTAAAGGCAACTATATTACCCGAATGGATAGCGATGATATCATGCTTCCAAACAAACTGGACGTTTTAATGAATAACTTAATAACGCATGGCGAAAAACATGTAGCCGTTGGTTTAGTGGAATATTTTAGTGAAACGGGCGTTGGTGAAGGCTATAAAAGTTATGAAATTTGGCTAAATAACTTAACAAAAACGGGCAGTAATTATTCTGAAATTTATAAGGAGTGCGTCATTCCATCGCCATGTTGGATGCTGCATAGAAACGATTTGATAGCTTGTGATGCTTTTAACCCACACCGCTACCCCGAAGATTACGATTTAACTTTCCGCTTTTACAAACACAACTTTAAGTGCGTTCCTTGTAATGTGGTACTGCACCAATGGCGCGATTACAGTACTCGAACTTCTAGAACCCACATACATTATGCACAAAACCATTTTACCGAATTAAAACTGCGCCACTTTTTAGAAATTGATTACAACAAAGAAAAAACCTTAACCATTTGGGGCGCTGGCACCAAAGGAAAATTAATGGCAAGCATTTTATTGGAAAAAAACATTCCTTTTGAGTGGATTTGCGATAACCCTAAAAAAATAGGCAAAGCCATTTACGGAAAAACCATGAAGGATTTTAATGCACTTTCCAACATACAAAACCCTCAAAGCATTGTTACCGTTGCCAATAAAACAGCCCAAAAGGAAATAAGGGATTATTTAAAAACATTAAATATGCAACCTTTACAAGATTATATATTCTTTTGTTAATTTAGCGTGTTCATCACCATTAAAAATTAACACCACAAATTTTAAAATACTTATAATGGAATAATTTGTGAATTTGCGGTTAATTTTCATAATTCATTCTTTATATTTGAAAAATCTAAAAAGAAATGCAGTTTAAACACCCCGAACTTCTTTACGCTTTATTTTTACTGCTCATCCCTATTATTGTCCATTTATTTCAGTTACGCAAATTTCAAAAAGAGGCATTTACCAATGTGGCATTTTTAAAGGAAGCCACCATACAAACCCGAAAAAGTTCGCAAATAAAAAAGTGGCTCATTCTTTGTACCAGACTCTTGCTATTAGCTGCGATTGTTATGGCATTTGCACAACCATTTACATCTAAATCGCATACGTTTAACTCCAAAAAAGAAACGGTGGTTTATTTAGATAATTCGTTTAGCATGCAGGCCAAAGGGAATCAAGGGGAACTTTTAAAACGTGCTGTACAAGATCTTATTGGCAATGTGCCTGAAGATGAAACCATAAGTATTTTAACCAATGATGATGTGTATAAAAACACCAGCATAAAAGCGGTTAAAAACGATTTGTTGCAACTCGATTATTCATCTAACAAATTATCGGGAGAAGCGGCCTTGTTAAAAAGCAAAACCCTTTTCAGTAAGCAAAAAAGCACTTTAAAAAATCTGGTTTTTATTTCCGATTTCCAACAGGATGCATCGGAATTTCTTCCTAAAACCGATTCGTTAACCAACTTACATTTGATACAGTTAAAACCTGTAAACAACAACAATGTGGCTATCGATTCTGCTTACATTACAGCCACTACTGCTTCATCCATAGAATTAAAAGTAACTTTAAAAAACAGTGGAAAAGCTATAGAAAACTTACCTGTTTCACTGTTTAACAATGAAGAATTGATTGCTAAAACATCGGTTGCCATTTCAGACAAAACAGAAACAACATTTTCATTACCTACCGATAAAGAAATCAACGGAAAAATCACCATTGACGATACAAATTTGCAATTTGACAACACCTTATATTTCAACATTAACAAAGCATCTAAAATTAACGTACTTGCCATTAATGCCGAAGATGGTGCTTTTTTAAACCGGATTTATACTGATAATGAATTCAACTATACGTCAACATCTGAAAGCCAATTAAACTATGCGATCATTGACCAGCAACACGTTATTGTTTTAAATGAATTGAACAGCATTCCAAATGCCTTGGTTGCTGCCTTAAAATCGTTTGAAAATCAAGGCGGTTCGCTTATCGTTATTCCTTCAAAAGACATAAATATTCAGTCTTATAATGCTTTATTGAACCATTTCGGATCGAATTTTAAAGATTTGGTTCAAACCGAAAAACGCATCACTAGCATTAACTATGTACATCCTTTATACCATTCTGGTGTATTTGAAAAGCAAGTGGACAATTTTCAATACCCAACCGTTTCCAGTTTTTACAATAGCAGTTTAAATACGGGGACTGCCATTTTAAGGTTTGATGATTCCAAACCTTTTCTGTACCAAACTAAAAACGTGTATGTGTTCACTTCGGCATTAAACGCTGAAAATTCCAGTTTTAAAAATTCACCATTAATTGTTCCTACGTTTTACAATATGGGGAAATTTAGCTTTAAAAATCCTGCTTTGTATTACACTATAGGAAAAGAGAACACCTTTGATATTGAAACGCAATTGCAACAAGATGATATCGTCACCTTGGCTAGTGATGCACTGAACATCATCCCAAAACAGCAATATTTCAATAATAAAGTGGTGGTAAATACGTCTGAAACCCCTGCTGTGGCGGCTATTTACAACCTTAAAAACAAAAACGAAACCATTAAAAACGTTAGTTATAATTACAATAGAGATGAAAGTAATTTGATGTACCAAAATCTTTCAGCTTCAAAAAACACGACCGTTAGCGATTCTATTACCGAAATTTTCGATACCATAAAAAGTGATGCAAAAGTTAACGCCTTATGGAAATGGTTTGTTATTTTTGCACTAGCGTTATTGATTATTGAAATGCTCATATTAAAATACTTTAAATGAACATACTTATAAAATCTGCCACCATTATAGATTCTAAAAGCGAGTTTCACAACACAACTCAAGATTTATTAATAGAAAATGGTGTGATTACAGACATTGCCACCACCATAAAAAACCCAAAAAACTATCAAGAAATTGCTTTTGAAAACCTTCATATTTCGCAAGGTTGGTTTGATAGCAGCGTGTGTTTTGGCCAACCCGGGTTTGAGGAACGCGATACGATTGCAAACGGATTAAAAACAGCAGCAGCCTCTGGTTTTACCGCTGTGGCTATGAATGCACATACCAATCCGGTAATCGATTCAAATTCAGATATTACGTTTGTAACTTCAAAAGCTGCTAATAATACGGTTACTTTGGTACCTGTTGGCGCCTTAACAGTATGTAGTAAAGGTGAAGATTTAGCCGAACTTTACGATATGAATACCGCCGGTGCCGTGGCTTTTTACGATTACAAAAAACCAATTTCCAACCCAAACCTGATGAAAATTGCTTTGCAATACGCCAGTAATTTTAACGGTTTGGTATGCTCGTTTCCGCAAGAGAATAAAATTGCAGGAAACGGTGTGGTGAATGAGCATATTACCAGCACAAAGCTTGGTTTAAAAGGCATTCCTGCGTTGGCTGAAGAACTTCAAGTGGCACGCGACTTATTTTTATTGGAATATGCAGGTGGAAAGTTGCATATCCCAACCATTTCAACCGCAAAATCGGTAGCATTGATTCGCGAAGCCAAAAAGAAAAAACTGGATGTAACCTGTAGTGTTGCCATTCACAACCTATACTTTACCGATGCTGTTTTAACCGATTTCAATACCCATTTTAAAGTATTGCCACCATTAAGAACACAAAGCGATGTGGATGTATTGGTAGAAGCTGTAAAAGATGGCACGATTGATATGGTAACCAGCGACCACAACCCTATTGACATAGAACACAAAAAAATTGAGTTTGATTATGCTGCTTACGGAAGTATTGGTCTAGAAAGTGCTTTTGGCGCGCTTCAAACGGTTTTTACCTCCAAAAAAACCATCGAGATTTTAACCAAAGGAAAATCGAGATTCGGTTTGGAACAAACACCTATAAACATTGGCAATAAAGCTGACATTACACTTTTTAATCCAGATACCAAATATACTTTTTCCGTAAAAAACATCATTTCAAAATCCAAAAATGCCATTTTTGAAAATGAAACTTTAAAAGGAAACGTGTATGGTATTATTTCAAATAACAAAGTGACTTTAAATTCATAAGCATGACAGAGCAAGATATTGATAGAGGACGACAAAATGCCATTATTAGCTATTTAACAATTATTGGCGTTATCATTGCTTTCTATTTAAATAAAGAAGAAGATAAAAGAAGTGATTTTGCCAATTTCCACATCAGGCAATCATTAGGCTTATGGCTTACTTTTTGGGCTTTAGGTTATATTATTGGAAGCTTTGATAGCTGGTTGGTTAGCTCTAGCTTTTACCTATGTTTTGCAGTACTTTTTATTTACGGATTTACAGGTGCTTTAGGTAGAAAAAAACAAATTGTGCCATTAGTTGGGGCATTCTACCAAAAACTTTTTGCGAACTTAGGTAACTAAAACATGATTAATACGTCACTTTCCTTATACCATATTGTTAGAAAATCTACGTTAACCGAAAATGCACCGTTGCTTATCATGATGCACGGTTATGGCAGCGACGAGAACGATTTATTTTCATTTTCACCTGAATTACCCGAGGAACTTTTTATCATTTCAGTAAGAGCGCCTTACCCAATGCAACCTTACGGAAACGCTTGGTATGCCATTAATTTTGATGAAGAACAAGGCAAATGGAACGATAACGAACAAGCAAAACAATCGCGCGATGTAATTGCTAAATTTATAGATGAAGCCATTGCCGAATATCCTGTAAACAAAAACAACGTGACGCTTTTAGGCTTTAGCCAAGGCAGTATTTTAAGTTATGCCGTGGCACTTACCTACCCTAAAAAAGTAAACAACATTATTGCTTTAAGCGGTTATGTAAACAAAGATATTTTACCTGAAAACTTACAGGAACAAGATTACTCCAACTTAAATTTTTACTGCTCGCACGGTAGCGTAGACCAAGTAATACCTGTAGAATGGGCACGACAAACCACACCGTTTTTAAACAGCCTAAACATTAAAAACCATTATGCTGAATTTCCTGTTGGGCATGGCGTAGCACCACAAAATTTTTATGAATTTAAAGATTGGTTAAGTAAGCGTATATAGTAAAATTAAAACTATAAAAAACATATAAAATCCTGATATAAATACTGTCGGGATTTTTTTATGGAATTTAAAATAAATCTTGTTTAATTTATCAGAAAAAGTAGCTAAATTCGTTTAAGGTATGATTCAAAATATTAAAACAATTTCATATCATTAAAGTTGTGAACATATTAACCAAAATACTAAAGTAAAACTTGAACTTTATAAATCTTGGACCAATTGGAACAAAGGAGGATGGTGATTTAAAAGGTGCCTTTCACTTAAACGGAAATCACTTCATGATTCATGAAAATGCTATCTACGAAATTGAACCAATAGAAAATGTAAAACAATCAAACTTACCTAAATTTATCCATCGCCTTATAATTAATCAAGGAACTAATCATCCAATTGTTGGACAAACTATTTTTCAGGCATTACAATTAGTGAAAAGTAACTTCATAGATTCTAAAATTGATAAGTCTCAATTGCTCAATATTTCCCTTGAAATATTACAAGAAGCAAAAGTATTAGAGCAAGAAGTTGAAAGCTATTGCGCTCTTGAAAAAAAACTAATTCAAACCGATATTGAAAATAAGGGTAATTCTATTCCTTCAATTAGAGACGTTACAACTCGCTGTAAAACAGTATTTCAAAAAGCTCATCACATTCAATTACTTATAAATAATATAATTTTACTATTCTACCCTAAACTAATTGATTACAAAGCAGATTACAAAACTTTTCTAATTAATGTTTCAGAAATCAACCCAACTGACAGCGTGCTATTTGAAAAAATAAAGAGTTGGTCAACTTCAATGAATTTGATTAGAGAAATGAGAAATAAACTTGACCATTTGAATACAAATCAAGTTTCAGTAAAAGATTTTTACTTTGACTCTGAAAAAGACCCAAGAGGTTTATATATAATGCGACCTTCTATAAAATTAGACTCCAAAAAAGCGAAATTGACAAGAACTGATTTATCTAAAGTATTTCCAAATACAATTTATACGATAATTTCAGTTTATCAAGACACTTTAGCTTTTTTAATAAACGAAAATTTACCTGCTGATTTAAATTTAACAGTTAATGAAATTCCAGAAGCTGAAAGAGAAAATAAGTGGGTTAAATATGGTTTTTTGTCAGCTCAAGGTAAGGTATATATTTAAAAATACGTTGTATAACAAGACATGTATAATTAATTGCTATGTCTAGTGCTCATTTTGAAAATTCCGAAGGAATTTTCTCTGACAAGTTTTTATTTACTAAATTTGTTGCTGCTCACGCAACTAATCATACACCAAACGTTAAACGAAAATCTTCTAAAATTATAAAAAATCCAGCAAGTTGCTGGATTTTTTATAATTTAATGATAACTTACAATTAGTTTACTACCAACCTAAAACCTTCTCCGTGTATGTTTAGTATTTCTACTTTTTCATCTAATTTTAAATACTTACGCAGTTTAGCAATGTACACGTCCATACTGCGGGATGTGAAATAATTATCATCTCTCCAAATTTTTGTAAGCGCTAATTCACGTGGCATTAAATCGTTTTCATGCAAAGCCAATAAGCGTAATAACTCATTTTCTTTAGGCGATAATTTAACAGGTTCTCCACCTTTATAACGTAAAAAACGTAGTTTAGAATTTAAATCGAAACCTCCAATTTTAAATTCAAATTGCTTACTATCAGAAATAGTTTCAGTAGCCTTACGTTGCATAATAGCCTTAATTTTCATTAGCAAAACTTCGCTATCAAACGGTTTGTTTAAATAGTCGTCTGCACCTACTTTATAACCTTTTAAAACATCTTCTTTCATGGTTTTAGCAGTTAAAAACACGATAGGCACATCGGTGTTTTTTTCCCTTATTTCTTTTGCTAGCGTAAAACCATCTTTATAAGGCATCATAACATCTAGAATGCATAAATCGAAATCGTCTTTCTTGAATTTTTCGAAACCTTCCATTCCGTTTTTGGCATGAACAACATCATAATCGTTCATCATCAAATAATCTTTAAGAACAATTCCAAAATTAGGATCGTCTTCTACTAGTAAAATTCTCTTTTTTTGCTCTTCCATATTTATGATATTATTGGAAGCTTTATTATAAATGTGCTTCCTTTGTCTTTTTCACTTTCTACTGATACATGACCTTGGTGGTCTTCTACAATTCGTTTTACGTAGGCCAAACCTAAACCATGGCCCTTAACGTTATGAATGTTTCCCGTGTGCTCTCTATAAAATTTTTCGAACACACGTTTGGCAGCTGCTTTACTCATGCCACTACCATAATCTTTTACTTTTAGTATAACATTATTGCCAACATTTTCGGTGTACACTTCTATTTTTGGTGCTTCTGGAGAATACTTTACAGCATTATCCAGCATGTTTACAATAACATTGGTAAAATGGGTTTCGTTTGCTAAAATGGACGATTTTGGCGCATCTAAAAATGTTTTGATGTAGCCTTGTCTGTCTTCAACTATAAGTTCTACATGCGTAATGGCATCTTGAACTAAGTCGTGCAAATCCAACCTATCCTTACTAATATTTAATTCATTTTTCTCTAGTTTAGATATGCGCAATACGTTTTCTACTTGAGCGTGCATGCGTTTGTTTTCTTCTTTAATCATTGCCAAATAGCGCACTACTTTTTCTTTATCATCAATAACTTTTGGGTTTTTAATGGCATCTAAAGCTAAATTTATAGTAGCAATAGGTGTTTTAAACTCATGCGTCATATTGTTTATAAAGTCTGTTTTTATTTCCGATATTTTACGCTGCTTAACCAATTGGTACAAAGCACCACCATAAGCTAAAATAATAATGGACGTAAAAATTATTGACAATACAATCATGCCCATATTTGACGATAAAATGAATTTTTTATCATCTGGAAAACTAACCAAAAGCCTATAACTACTTTGGTTGTTTTCATTATAAAACATAAACACACTGTATACAGAGGTTTCGTTATTTTCAAAATTATCACTTCGTATGCGTGTTGCTAAATCATTACTATAAATAGCAAATTCAAAATCGATATTGATGCCGTCTTCTTTTAGTTTTTCAGACAATAACTTTTGAATTTCTTCTTTAGTAACCCGTTTGTGTATGGGTAATCTTGAAGCTAAATCTTTATAAACGTCATCGTAAAGAATCTTATCTGTACTCGACATTTTATCTAAAAGCAACAACTTATCGTTGGTACTTAAATCTAAATCTAAACTCGCGCCACTATTCTGGTACACTTTGGTTTCCCGATTACTTAAAATACGCTTAACGCTAATGGTATCTAAACCTATGTCAAAGATCGATGAATTAAATTTATAGTTTTCTTCTAAGGTACCACTTCTATAAACTACGGTTTCTTTAGAATCAAAATCCTCTCGAATGATATATAAATTTCTAATGGCTGCTGTATCCACTTCAACACCTTTAGAAAGCAAATCTTGAATTTCATATACATATTCAGCATATTCTCGCTTTTCAATAGTGTTTGAAACGTAATTAAGTACCTTGTTTACATTGAACTTAAAACGTTCCTTTTCGTTTGTTACTGAACCATTTATATAATATGCTTGAACAAAAATGATACCTATTAGAGATAAACTCATTAACAAGATTAATAGTACGAAAATCTTTTTGCTCATTATTCAAAATTAACATTTTAACATTTAGTGCTAAGCCCTTTTAACCTTACATTAACAAAAATGTTAAAATTTGAGTTTATTTTATAGATTTAAGGATTTTAACGTGAATTTTCTTTACTTGATTCATAGTGTTTTCAAGTTCAATATTGGTTATTACATAATCTGAAAGTTTTACTTTTTCTTCATCAGACCATTGATTTCTCATGATAGTTTTCACTTTCTCTTCAGTAGTATCGTCACGTTTCAATAAACGCTGTATACGCACTTCTTTTGGCGCTGTAACGGTAATCACATAATCACATTGTTTATGTCCTCCATTTTCAAACAAAATAGCCACTTCTTTTATAACATAAGGACTGTTTTGCTTTGCTGCCCATTTTTTAAAGTGAGCTGCCACACGTGGGTGCACAATGGCATTCATTTTTTGCAAATAGGTTTTATCGTTAAAAATGATATTTGCTATAAAAGGCTTGTTTAATTGATTATCCAAATATGCCTCTTCACCAAACAACGCTATAAGTTTGCGCTTGATAACTTTAGAACGGTTCATGAGCCTTTTAGCTTCTTCATCTGCAATATAAACAGGAATACCCAATGCGTCAAATTGTTTGGCAACCGTTGTTTTACCACTTCCTATACCACCTGTTAAACCCACTACAATCATTCTAATATGATGAATTCTATACGTTGTTGTTTAATTTTTACATTTTTTGCTGATTTTGGAAACTTCTCCAATTCTGGCACCAGTAGCGATTGATTATTTATAACTTTACTGTAATCACAAACCACCCTAAAATCTTTAGCCGAAATGGAGTTAAAGTTACTTAAACTTACGTAATAAGACACATTAACTTCCTTAGGGAAATATTTTAAATTGATATTTTCTGGCACATTAATAACAAATACCGGAATTTTTAAAGTACCTTCTGTAAACTTTTCAACTTTTGCTTTTAAAATTATTTTGTCGGTTGAAAACTTTACATCTTTATTCTTTTTAGGTGTTTTCAGTTTAACGGTTTCGAATAGGTTTTTTTTAATATCGTTTAATGATACCTTTTCGGTTTTAACAAAATATATGTTAGACACCAATGCCTTCGGCCCCACTACAAGCAACGAGTCGGGTTCTAAAACATAAGGGGTGGATACATCAAAACCCACACTATATTTTATATCTGCATTTAGTTGTATAGGTACTTTTTTCACCATATTTAAACCATATCTGAACGTAAGTACCTCGGGAGTGATGTTTAGCAATTCAACTTGTTTGCCAAATTGTGTGTTTTCTAAATAGGCTTTGGATTTGTTCCAAACAAAAATAGAATCTTTTTTATATACATCTTTTTTAAAATCGATTTTAATTTTAGGCTTCGAAAAATAATAGGTCAGCCATTTAAATCCATGTGTTTTTAAGGTAATGTTTAGAGGTATGGAATCATCAAAAATGACATCTTCTTGTGGAACATTAATTTTTTCAATATTAAAAACCACAGTATTGGTGTAGGTTTTTGAAAGCTTGGTAAATATCAAAATAATGAATGCCAAGAGTAAAAACAGAAAAAACACATTTATTTTTTTGTTCTTGATGGAGGTTAATATGTCGGATTTTATTTTTTTTATCATGATGATTTAAAAAACAAATTAGGAAAATGCGTTTCTGGGTTGTTTTTGAAAACGTTGATAGCAAGTGTGGATTTTAAAAAACCATAACCATACCCAAAAAACTGGACTGTAATTGCCAATAACGACAAAACAGAAACCACCAAATTTTTAGTTGTATATAACGCTATTAAAAACGCCAAAACAAAGTAAAACGCATAAAAAGCAATGAAAAACTTTATTTGAAAAATTAGTGAAAGCAACGAAACAACAAGCCCTAAACTAAATACCGTTGGAAACCAATAAGTTATTTTTTTTGTTGAAGGATGCCACTTATTTAAAATAGGGCGTACCAACCCAAACTTATGTACTTGCTTGTAAAATTTACTCCAGGAAATACGTCGTTTGTGGTACACATATGCTTCTGGAATAAGCTTTGTTTTAAAACCTAAATTCCAAAGGCGAATGGATAAATCGGGGTCTTCACCAGGATGGATAAAACCAAAACCACCTGATGCTAAAAAAGCTTCTTTTGAAAGTCCCATATTAAAACTTCGGGGTTGAAACGTATCAACACTTTTTTTGTTACCTCTAATACCGCCAGTGGTGATAAAAGACGTCATTGAAAAATTAATGGCTTTTTGCAAATTGGTAAACGAATGGTGTGCCGTATCAGGACCGCCAAAACAATCTACATAATTTTTATTTAAGCTTTTTTCAACTTCAAATAAATAGTTTTCAGGCAAAATGCAATCGGAATCTAAAATAATAAAATAGTTGCCTTTTGCCTTTTGCATCCCAAAGTTTCTAGAATCTCCAGGACCTGAATTTTCTTTGAAATAATAAGAAATATCGAGCGAAGATGTAAAAGCATCCACCACTTCTTTAGATGATATGGTGGAGCCATCTTCAACAATAACAATTTCAAACTTAGTATCCGTTTTCAACCCAACAAAACTTCGCAAAAGTTCTTGTGTTTCGTCCGGACGATTGTAAACTGGAATGATGAATGAAAATTGTAGTTGCATAACACAAATGTAATTAAAGCAAACAAAAAAGCCACCTTATACAAGTGGCTATGTTTTTATTTTTTTAGACCTCACAGGTTACAAAAACCTGTGAGGTCTATCTATACTTTTTATTCTTCTCCTACAAAAGTGCTCATTACAGCATCACTCACACCCATGTTGCTAAAACCACCATCGTTATACAGGTTTTGTAAGGTTACGCGTTTTGTTAAATCGCTAAACAATGTTACGGTGTAGTTTGCACAATCTAAAGCCGTAGCATTACCAAGTGGCGACATTTTATCGGCATAAGCAATAAATCCGTCAAAACCTTTTACACCGCTACCAGCAGTAGTTGGTGTTGGTGATTGCGAAATGGTATTTACACGCACTTTTTTATCACGACCAAAGAAATACCCAAAACTACGTGCAATACTTTCTAAATACGCTTTATTATCGGCCATATCGTTATAATCTGGAAACACGCGTTGCGCCGCCATATAAGTTAAAGCCACAATGCTTCCCCACTCGTTCATAGCATCTTGCTTGTAAAGAGTTTGCATTACTTTATGAAAAGACATAGCAGAAACATCAGTTCCTTTTTGTGTCCACTCATAATTTTGGTCGGTATAGTGCTTTCCTTTTCTAACGTTTATAGACATCCCAATGGAATGTAAAACAAAATCTATTTTACCTCCAAGAATTTCCATAGATTGCTTCACCAAATTTTCTAAATCTTCTAAAGAAGTAGCGTCAGCAGGAATAATTTGAGACCCTGTTTTTTCAGCTAGCTCGTTAATTTGCCCCATACGCATGGCAACTGGCGCGTTGGTTAAAACAAACGTTCCGCCTTCTTCATGAACACGTTCTGCTGTTTTCCAAGCAATTGAATTTGAGTCTAATGCTCCAAAAATGATTCCTCTTTTTCCTTTTAGTAAATTATATGACATATTTATTTTTGTTAGTTGTTAGTTGTTTGTTGTTTAGTTGCTTGGTTTGATTATAATTTAGACTTAACAACTCCACGACAACCGACTTAACTTATTAATAGACAAAAGTAATAAACTTTAAACTTTTAAACTTGAAACTTTAAAAACTTTTCAATTTAACAATTCTTTAGCGTGAGCTATGGCAGAAGACGACATTTCAATACCGCCCAACATTTGAGCGATTTCAACAATGCGCTCGTCGTGGTTTAATTTCACTAAGTTTGTTTGCGTAACGTTGTTAACATCTTCTTTATATACTTTGAAATGTGAATGGCCTTTGGCTGCAATTTGTGGCAAATGGGTTATTGAAAATACTTGCATAGTTTTGCTCATTTGCAACATGATATCGCCCATTTTATTAGAGATTTCACCCGAAACACCCGTATCAATTTCATCAAACATGATAGTTGGCAACTGTATATATTTTGCCAATACCGATTTTATGGCTAACATAATTCGAGACAATTCGCCCCCAGAAGCCGCTTTTTTAAGCTCGTTAAAATTTCCACCTTTGTTGGCTGAAAACAAAAAGGACAAATCGTCTTTTCCGTTAGCAAAAAATTCGGCACCGTAAACAACGTCTATTTTAAACTGGGCGTTTGGCATACCCAAAGTGGCCAAAATAGTTTCCAATTTTTCTTTTAATTGTGGAATGACCTCAGTACGCTTGTCATGAATAGCTTTTGAAACAACATCAAGTTCCGCTTCTTTAGTAGTAATTTCCATGCGCTTTTTCTCGATAGAATCATCTAAATTTTCAGTAAACGCTACTTTTTCTTCCAGTTGATTTTTTATATCAATTAATTCTGAAATACTATTTACTACATGTTTTTGCATCAAATTATGAAGCACGCGCAATTTCGAATCTACGACTTCCAATCGTTTTGGATCTGCTTCCAAATTTTCATGCAATACATCAACTTCTCTAAAAACATCATCCATTTCTATTAAACTACTATTTACTCTATTGAATAAATCTTCGTATTTAGCAGCATAGCTTGATAGTTTTTGAAATGTATTTTTCAAAGATGTCAAAGTTGGCAACACCCCTATTTGCTCTTCATTTAATAATTGATAGGCCTCAGAAAGTTTTTCTTTAATGCCCTCAATATTATTTAAAGTTTCATATTCTTCTTCAAGTAATTCCAATTCGCCTTTAATTAAATTGGCTTCCACCAATTCATTCAGTAAAAACGAATTATAATCGTGTTCTTTTATGGCTTCCGCTTGAAAATCCAAAAGTTCTTGAAGCTCTTTTTTTAATTTTTTATAAGATTTTAATTCTAATTTATATGTTTGAAGCGCTACTTCATTATCAGCCAAGGCATCAATAATTTGAAACTGAAACTCGTTGCTTGTAAGCTGCAAGGTTTCGTGTTGCGAATGAATATCAATCAATCGTTCACCTAACAATTGCAAACTATTTAAATTTACAGGTGAATCGTTTACAAAAGCCCTCGATTTTCCAGAGGGTAATATCTCTCTACGGATGATTGTTTCATTTTCATAATCTAAATCTTCAGCTTTAAAAAGCGATTGAAGTTTGTAATTTGAAATATTGAAAACCGCTTCAATTACACATTTCTCTTCGGTGTTTTTTAAGCTGCTTAAATCGGCTCGCTTTCCAAGAATTAAAGACAAACCACCTAAAAGTATGGATTTACCAGCACCAGTTTCTCCTGTAATTATTGAAAAACCATCGTTGAAATCTACATGAAGATTATCAATTAAAGCGTAGTTTTTTATAGAAAGTGATGTTAACATTGAAGTTAAAAGTTGTAAAGTTAAAAGTTGAAAGTTGGTTTACTTAAAACTTAATATTTTGCCATTTGCTACTGTGCATAGGCGCTACTTTTTGTAACGTTTCTTTAACACTGGCTATGTTTACATTGGGTCCGTCACTAAAAACTTGCTCAATTTCATCTGCTTTTGCATCAAAAAAAGTACGTAGCAAAAAGGAATTTGGTCTACGACTATTCATAGCTTGAAATTTTTTTAACGATGCCGCTATTTGCTCTTTACCTTCTTTGGCGTTATCACTCATTACATCCAAACCTTTACGGTGGTAAGTGTACATTACCTCTTTATATTCTTTAAAAGTTGGCGACAAAATATTATCTATAAGTGCAAATCGACTTTGTAAACCGTCTGATAATTTCCAACCTTTAAAATTTTCTTGTTGCGAATAATTAACAATGGTTTGAGCTTGTTTAAAGTACGTATCGCCTCCGTTTTCAGCAAACGATTCTGCATCCAATCCTAAAATCATATACACATGAAATGCCAAAACTGATACTAAGTTAGATTCGTATTGTGTAGGGTTAAAAATTAAGTTTTGATATTCTAAATACCTAAAATTAAAATCTTTATCATTAAAATTATAAATAGGTGTTGTAAATGATGAACCAAAAACAGGACGTGATGATTGTATTTGTAGTGATGCTTGAAATGCTTCGCCACTATAACCTACTATATTTATTATCATACTGCAGTCTATACGCTCTTGAAACGCAAAGGTTTTGTTTGTCCATTTAGTATTATTTACAAACTCTTTTAACTGCTTCTCTAGAGTTTTAAAAATGGGCAAATTTTCGTTACCTGTTTGTTGTGCATTTACAACCACATTACAATTTAGCTCTTGGGAAAAACCTGTAATCCCAAAACTGAATATTAAAACTATAAGTATGTTACGCATTAATTTGTTCTAAAATTTTATTTAATAAATCGGTTGCTACTTCAGCTTTCGATTTTAGTTGATATTCGGTTACAGTTTCATCTGCATCAATAAAAGTTACCTTATTAGTATTGCTTTTAAAACCTGCGCCTTTATCATTTAACGAATTTAAAACAATTAAATTTAAATTCTTTCTTTTTAATTTGTCTTTTGCGTTTTCGAGCTCGTTGTTGGTTTCTAAAGCAAACCCCACTAAAAACTGATTGGTTTTAATAGTTCCCAAAGACGCTAAAATATCCTTTGTTTTTTCCAACTCTAAAGTTAACGTAGCTTCTTTCTTTTTTATTTTTTGAGAAGCCACTTCTTTTGGCTTATAATCGGCAACTGCAGCTGAAAGTATGGCGATATCTACTGAATTAAAATACTCGTGAGCTGCATTATACATATCATTAGCACTAACAACAGGAATAAGATTTATAAGACTATGAGAAACCTTTTGGTGTGTTGGTCCTGAAATTAGAATAACCTCAGCGCCTAAATTTGCAGCCGCTTTTGCTATTTCAAACCCCATTTTTCCGCTGGAATGATTGCCAATAAAACGAACAGGGTCTATAGCTTCGTAAGTTGGTCCCGCCGTAATAAGTACTTTTTTTCCTTTTAGGGGGAGTTTATTTAAAATATCGTTTTCAATAAAAGTTACAATATCTTCTGGTTCTGCCATTCTACCCTCGCCTATTAAACCACTTGCAAGTTCACCATTGGTGGCGGGAATCATGATATTTCCGTAGCTTTTTAAAATCTTAAATGAACGCAATGTGCTTTCGTGTTTGTACATGTCCAAATCCATTGCAGGTGTAAAGTACACAGAACATTTTGCCGATAAATAGGTTGCCAACAACAAATTATCGCAAACGCCATTTGCCATTTTTGACAAGGTATTTGCTGTGGCAGGAGCTATAATGAATACATCTGCCCACAAACCTAAATCTACATGGTTATTCCACACAGCATTATCATCTTCTTCATTAGTGAACGATGAATTAACAGGATGTTTTGAAAGAGTTGATAAAGTTAAAGGGGTTATAAAATCTTTAGCAGAAGGTGTCATAACTACTTTTACGTTAGCACCCGATTTTACAAACAACCTTACAAGAGAAGCTGTTTTGTAAGCGGCAATACCACCACTAATTCCTAATAGTATGTTCTTGCCGCTTAATATTGACATTTTAAAAAAGTTTACTGATTATCTTCCTCAGTATTTCTAAAATATATTTTGTCTGTTAACCATTCTTGAACAGCCAAAGCATGTGGTTTTGGTAATTTTTCGTAAAATTTAGAAACCTCAATTTGCTCTTTGTTTTCAAAGATTTCTTCTAAACTATCGTTATAAGTAGCAAATTCCTCTAACTTATCGATAAGTTCTTTTTTAATCTCTGTGTTAATTTGTTCAGCACGTCTTGCTATGATTGAAATTGACTCGTAGATGTTCTCTGTTGGTTCGTCAATTTGGTTTCTGTCGTACGTGATGGTATTAACAGGTGCATTGGTTTTCTTTAAATCCATTGTCATTGATATTAACTTTTAGTGCTATATTTTTGTAATTCTTCGTCAATTGTCGAAGCCATTTTGTTTACTTCTTCTAAATGCTTCGAACTTGCAAATGCTTTTTTAAAGGCAGTTGAATATTCTTTGGCTTGTTCTAAACGCTCTTTTTTAAGGTGAACAATGCCGTTTATGGTATTTTTATATTCCACACTATTTACGGCTAATTTGTAAGCCGAATCTAATCTGTAATACAACGCTTCCTCGCGTAATGTTGAACCTGGAAAATCGAACATGAAATTATCAAACGATTTTACAGATGCAGGAAAATCTGAAATTGTATTGTATTGTTTAGCAATTTCAAAAGCTTTCTTTTCTAACTTATAATCTAATTCTTTAACCAATTTGTTTGCTTCAGAAAGATACTCAGATTGAGGAAACAAATTGATGAAATCTTGAAGTTTTTCAATAGCCTCTTTTGTTTCTTTTTGATCTTTAGAATAAACAGGAGATAGCATATAATAACTCTTGGCACTTAAAAATGAAGCTTCTTCTAATTTTTCACTTTTAGGATAACTGGAAGCAAAACGCTCAAATTGATAGCCTGCCGTATAGTAATCTTTCATTTGATAAAAAGAATTTGAATACAGGTACATCAATTTTTCCGCTTGGGGCTTACCTCTATAATTTGGTACTATTTGCGCAAAAAGTTTATTCGCTTTTGCAAATTTACCTTCGTTATATAGTTCTTCTCCCATTTTAAACTTTGCCGCAATATCCTCTTTCTTAAGAACCTTTTGATATTCGCTACAAGAGCTTAAAAGTGCGATAGTTATTAATATATAAAGAAATCTATTCATATGAGAATTAACATCTGATTTTTTAAAGTCATATGCAATCGCTACATTTTTAATGCTATTCAAAAGAATATTGTAATTGCGATTTCATAATTTTAAACAAGATGCAAAATTAAGTTATTAATATGGATTTTAAAAATATTATTTTAATGCTAAAATAACGGCTTAAATACAGCAATCATAAGGATTAAGTAATATTTAACAGATAAATAATTTAACCGTACCCTTAAAACTTGTTTACAAACGATTTGATTTTTTCTTTTAATTGATTTGAAGCTGGCACTAAAGGCAACCTAACACTGTCTCTACACATACCTAAAGCTTCAAAAACACCTTTGATGCCGGCTGGATTGTTTTCTTCAAAAATATAACCGATAACATCCATTAATCTAAAATGAAGTTTGTAAGCTTCTTTAGCATCACCTTTCAATCCTAAACGAATCATTTCTGAAAATTCTTTAGGAAATCCTTGCCCTATTACCGAAATAACTCCCGCACCGCCTGCCAAAACAATACCTAAAGCTAGATCGTCATCTCCAGAAATAATCAAAAAGTCATCCGGTTTGTTTTTAATTAACTCTAAATATTGCGACACATTATTTCCTGCCTCTTTTACGGCAACAATATTTTTAAAATCGTTAGCTAATCTTAAAGTTGTTTCAACTTCAATGTTTCTAGAAGTACGTCCAGGAACGTTGTACAAAATAACATCAACCGGAGAAGCCTGGGATATCGCTTTAAAATGCTGATAAATACCTTCTTGTGTTGGTTTACTATAATATGGAGACACCGATAAAATAGCATCAATATTACTTAGATTGGTTGACTTAATTTCGTCTATAACTTCTGCTGTATTATTTCCGCCAATACCTAAAACCATAGGCACACGCCCATTGTTTGCTTTAGATATAGTTTCAATAACATCCTTTTTTTCTTGTTTAGTAATGGTAACGCTTTCTCCTGTTGTACCACATACCACAAGATACTCTACGCCATTTTCAATATTGAAATTCACAATATTTGTTAAGGCATCATGATCTATAGTTAAATCTGATTTAAAAGGTGTAACTAAAGCAACTCCAGTTCCTAGAAACTTACTATTCATTTTTAATTTTATTTAATATAGTTAGGTATTTAAACATTTCGGCTTTAAATACGTCAAATTCTTTTAAGTTGGTTTTAATGATTAAATCGTTTAAACGTTCATCGGTTTGCAAAATCCCTATTTTAAACTGCGCTTTAGATGCTGCTGTAATCCATTTCAATTCTGTTACTTCTGCTTCGTAATAACTTATCAAAACATCAAACTTAATATCTAAAAAATCTTGCAATTCGTTATTTTTAATAACGCCATTCCAACCAAAATCGTTCGGGGTATAACAAACATCCCAAGACTTAAGGGTTTCATTTTTACTTGCAGAAAACGCTATAATCTTCAGTCTGTTTGGCAGCACTTTTAAATAAGATGACAGTGTGTTGAACTTTTCAAAATCTTCAACTTCATCCATATTAAAGATAATCCCCAAACTTTCAACCTTATCATCTATAACATTTACTTGCCTTTTAGATAACAATTTGTTGATATGCTTTTTAATAGATTTTTCTTTAAAACCTTTTAAAATCATTTATCTTTATACTTTGCGCAAAGGTAACAAAACTACACTCAAAAAATCTACTAAAAATATGAGGTTTACATATTTAATTTATTTGTTATATATATTACTATTTTTTAATTGCAAGCAACCCAAAGCGTATTTAACACAAATTGACGGCAAACAAATTCCTGTTGAAGAGTCGGTTAGTCCAGATTCCGAAATTGAAGCCTTTATTAAACCATACAGAACACACATTCAAAAAGATCTAGATAATGTATTGGCCTATTCCAAAGCTACCTACACAAAATCTGATGGCGAGTTCAATACCGCCCTTGGAAATTATATGGCCGATGCTGTTTTTGATGAAGCCAACCCTATTTTTAAGAGTAGAACAGGTAAAAATATAGACATGGTAATTTTGAACCATGGTGGTATCCGCTCCATTATTTCCAAAGGAAATATAACTACCCGAACCGCTTTTGAATTGATGCCTTTTGAAAACAGTATCATGGTTGTTGCTTTAAAAAGTCCCCAAATAGATAGTTTGATCAACTATTTAAGTAAAGCACGAAAAGCCCACCCCATTTCGAAGCTTAAACTTGCAATAGACAAAGATTTTAATGTGATTGAAGCTACTGTAAATGATGAGGAAATTGATTCCAACAGAACCTATTTTGTTGCTACGAATGATTATTTATATAACGGTGGCGACGGCATGACCTTTTTTAAACCCAATGAAGCCGTTTTTATTTTAGACTATAAAATACGCAATGCATTAATAGATAATTTCAAAAAAGTGGACACTATAAACCCTGTTAGAGACGATAGGTTTATTATGATTCAGTAGTAAAGAAACAAAGTAACAAAGTTTCAAAGAGGCAAAGTTATGGTTTATGAGTTTATGAGTTTATGAGCAAAATAAGAGTAACTAAACTTAATACCCTTTTAACCTTGAAACTTTGAAGCTTTGAAACTTTGAAACTAAAAAGACAAAAATGAAACGTAGAGACTTTATACAACAAACATCGGCCACCGCAGCATTGGTTACTATTGGTGGTTTAGGACTTCAGTCGTTTTCAACAGTTGAAAAAGTATCCAAAATTACCATATTACATACCAACGATGTGCATAGCCATATAGACACTTTTGGTCCTGAAGATGCACGAAATGCCAATATGGGAGGTGTTGCCAGAAGAGCTAGCTTGATTGAATCTATTAGAGGCGAAAACCCTAACACGCTTTTACTGGATGCCGGCGATATTTTTCAAGGCACACCCTATTTTAATTATTATGGGGGCGAGCTGGAATTTAAATTGATGAGCAAATTAAAATATGATGCCGCCACTATTGGCAATCATGATTTTGATAATGACATTAATGGTTTGTATGCACAACTTCCCCATGCCAAATTTCAATTTATCTCATCTAATTACGACTTTTCCAATACCGTCATGAACACCCATGTAAAGCCCTATAAAATTTTTAACAAAAGCGGTATTAAAATTGGTGTTTTTGGATTGGGTATAGAACTAAATGGCTTAGTAGATCCTGCCATGTACAAAGAAACCAAATATCTAGATCCTATTGAAATAACACAGGACATGACGCGTGTTTTAAAAAATGAAGAAAAATGCGATTTAATTATTTGCCTTTCGCATTTGGGATATGATTACAAAACAAACCCCGACAAAATAAGCGACTTAAAATTGGCCGCAGCAACTAAAGATATTGATTTGATAATTGGCGGACACACCCACTCATTTTTACCTAAACCGACTGTTGTTAAAAATAATGAGGGCAAAAATATGCTGGTAAATCAAGTTGGATGTTACGGTATCAATCTCGGGAGAATTGATTTTTATTTCGATTCAGATAAAACCAAATCGGCAAATGGTACTTCCATTATTGTTTAAGATAAAACGGTATCAGACGAATATTTTTCCTTCAACTCTATATACTTAGGCTGTTTGGTTACTACTTCTTTATCCGTAATACATTTAAACATTAGGTAAAGCGCTGTAGCATACAAGAGTCTGTAAAGTAATTCTAAACTCCAATTGTTTAAGTAATATAAATTCACAGAACTTATCATTACGGACAATCCTAAAAACACTACTGCTGTTAAAAACAAAATCGATTGTTTGGTTTGGGTATTTAAATACACACCAAAGGATACAAATGTTAAGATTATTAAAACGAAGCTCTTTATTCCAAATAGAAGCACTTCATTATGATTTGGAACTACAACGTCCAAAATACTATAGGTTATGTAAAGAAAATAAACAGCTATTGAAAACACAACTAGCAAATAAGTTCCCACTAAAGCATTCAATTCTAAAAACTTAAATTTTGGAGCTACTATAATTAACAAGAAAAAATAACTTAAAATGTAAAGCACACTTGAAGCTTCAATTAAAACATCGTCTAAAAAAAGTAAAGCAGATGTATCTCCTAAAAAAGAAAACAATAAAAAAGAAATAAAGGCAATGCCTAGAGACTTGTCATTAATAAAAAAGAAAATTAAAAAAACAGGCACAAAAACAGACATCATCGTTTTCATAATTAGGGCGTCGTTTATAAAAACACCAACAATATTTACGGCAATTAATAAAATTAACGCACACAGAAATAATGTATTATAAGTAAAATTAAGCTGGTTTTTCACAATATTTAGATAAGTAGGTTGAATCAAATATAAAAAAAATATCATTTCAACACTTAAACAATACATTTTATCGATAATCAGTTATTAAATATAAGTTTTACCATACAAATAGATAGGGTTTTGATAAGTATCGGTATAAAAGACGTCTAACAAAATGACTTTCAAATTTTAGATAATGAAAAAATACATTTCGTTAGCACTAAGGATAATTGTTGCTGTTACCTTAATTCAAACACTCCGTTTTAAATTTACCGCGCACCCTGATAGCATTTATATATTTGAAAAAATTGGGTTAGAACCTTATGGAAGAATAGCCATTGTTTTTTTAGAGCTCATTGCTGGCATTTTGTTACTTATACCAAAAACAATTTGGATAGGAGCCACATTAACTATAGGAGTTTTAAGTGGTGCTATATTTATGCACGCAACTGTACTAGGCATTGAAATTAATAACGACAGCGGTTTACTTTTTTATACTGCAGTATTAACTTTTATACTATCTGTAATTATTCTATATCTATACAGAAAAGATATTCCTTTAAAAAAGTAAAAAAAACTAATTAATGAGCATATCAACTTCTTCTTGCTTAAATTCTTGTTCAATTTTAGATTGTTTATAGAAAAAATAATAGGCTAAAACATATAAAGATGTGGAAACCATTTGAAGCAAATGTCTTTCAGAAATATATGTGTAAGCCACCCAAATAACTTCGGCAAAAACAATACACAACGCACCTATAAACAAATACAACGCCTTCACATTATCCTTATAAAAATAGTTTACTAATGCTACCGACAGAAGCAATAACATTACAATATTATATATCAATTCCACATAATACTCGTTTGATTTTTCCACAAAGGGGTCTACTATAGTTTGTAAAACATGAATAATATATATGTTTAAAATAGTTAACACCAATAGATGAATTTTATAATTTCTTAACACATGATATAATGAAATTGATTTAGAAATTTCAATAATTAAAAAACTATAAGCCAGAATATATAATGAGTTTCCTAAAAAATAATCAAGATTATAAGACACATAAGGCCTGATAAAAACCATTAATTCTGAAAAAGAAAATAGCAGTAAAAAAACCGTAAAAAATAAAGACTTCTTTTTTACAGTTATAAAATAAAACAATGTTACTATAGGTAATATTGCTGATTTGAGATCAGTAGCAATTGCACCTTCATCTCTATACTGAAATGAAACAGATAGAACAAAAAGCAATAACGCTAAAATTACCAAGACTTTTGACTTGCTCATGATAACAATTTACGGTTCAAGTACAAATATAAATTAATTTTACAATTAATCGTTAAAAAAATACATTTTATCGATAAAATTACAATTTATTTAATTTTTTGTAAGAATTCATATTCGTTTATCAGTAAAATATTTAAATCCTCGGCCTTTTTTCTTTTACTTGGCCCCATGTTATCTCCAGCAACAATAAAACTTGTTTTTGACGATATAGAACTACTTACTTTACCACCATTATCTTCAATGAGTTTTTTTAATTCATCGCGAGAAAGCGATTCAAAAACACCAGATATTACAATACTTTGTCCTTTCAATATATCTGATTGTATACTTAATAATTCTTTTACATTAATAATTAAAGTAGAGTCATTGTTAAAATTGATTGTCTTCTTTGTATTGTTAGTTATTAATTTTTTATTCTTATTTTTTAAAAAAGAATTTGACTTAGTAAACAATTCAAAATCTTCAACTTGCAGAAGTATATGAAAAAAGACTTTTCCACATATAAAAGCATCCTCAAGCGCGTTATGATAATTTTCTTGAGGAATTTTAAAATATTGAGCAAGAGAACTTAGTTTATAATTGTCTAACTGAAAACGACTTCTAGAAAGGCTCAATGTGCAAAAACAAGTATTAATTGGCATAGGAATATTATACCTTTCTAGAGACGAATAGAGCACAGACATATCGAAACTTGAATTATGAGCTACGATAACCCTTCCTTCAAAAAAATGATTAATATCTTTCCATACCTCATCAAACTCCCTTTCGTTTGCCACTTGTTCTTCAGAAATACCATGTACTCTTTTTGCAAATGGATTAAATTTATCAATTTTTGGGTTTATCAAAGAATAGTATTCATTAATAACCTCTCCATCTTGAAATTCTACGATACCTATTGAACAAGGGTAATTACCATTTGCCGTTTCAAAATCAAAAGCTATAAAATTATTCATCCTTTAATAATTCATAAAATTCAACTTCACTTATCATTTTTATATTCTCTTTTTCTGCTTTTTCTCTTTTGCTTGGCCCCATATTTTCACCCACAATCAAATATGAAGTATTTTTTGATAATGAACTTATGTTTTTCCCCCCGTTTTCCTCAATCATTTTCTTTAATTCATCTCTCTCTATTGTAAACTTTCCTGAAACCACAAAATTTAAACCATTTAACTTTTCAGATTCAATCTTTTTCTTTTTTATTTCAAAATTAACACCACAAGCTTTTAACCTGTCAATAATTTTTACGTTTTTAGAATCTTTAAAAAATTGCATTACATTATTCGCAACACTTTCACCAACATCTCTAACAGAAACCAAATCATCATAACTTGCATCAATTAGGTTTTCTATTGTTAAAAAGTGATTTACTAGATTCTTAGCACTGACCTCTCCTACATCTCTGATACCCAACGCATACAAAACGTTACCAAAAGGTCTGCTTTTTGAAATCTCTATGGCTTTTAATATATTCTTTGCTGTTAATGATTGTATCCCAACCCTATTCCTATCACAAACCTTCACAATAAAATCTTCAAACCTTTTATCAGTATAAAATCTATTTAACAATAAAGCCTCGTCAATATAATTAAGTTCTTCTAATTCATTATCACCAAACAAACTCAATGAACTGCTTGGGAATTTCAAAATTAAAAGCAAATCAAAAGAAACGTAATGGTCAAAACTAAAATATTCCTGAAGATTTATCTTAAAAAGATTTTTTTTCAAAGTAGTTACAAATCTTTCAAATTTTCTCTTATCAACACCATCTGGAACTTCTGAAATATCAAAAACATCTTGCAATTTTTTGATTTTTTTAGCTATCAATTCAGAATGAGCTCTTGTTAAATTTCCCCAACCCTGACTTAAACCATATATCGCTTTTCCTAATTTCACTTGAAGTTGTCCGTTTTTTTTAAAACCAGCATCCTCATTATCCAACCACATTCTAATCCCCTCAATCTCATCATATTTCAAAAAATATAAATCTGAATAATTACTTACCTTATGATGATGATATAAAATCTCTATTATTCCTTTCCCCAGCCCATCAATATCCATGGCTTTCCTAGATACAAAATGCTGAATACGCCCAATTATTTGTGGCTGACACCCATTATAATTAGGGCAATAATGCTGTGCTTCTCCTTCCTGCCTTACTAATTCTGTTTCACATTCAGGGCAAGTTGTAATATATTCGGTTGGTTTGGAATGCGATGGACGTTTCGTTAAATCAACACCTAAAATTTTCGGGATAATTTCCCCTCCTTTTTCAACATACACCTCATCACCAACTCGAATATCTAATTTTTCAATTTGGTCGGCATTATGAAGCGATGCTCTTTTTACGGTGGTGCCAGCCAATTCAACAGGTTCTAAATTGGCTACTGGGGTAATAGCTCCAGTTCTTCCAACTTGATACGTAATACTATTTAATTTTGTTGACACCTGTTCCGCCTTAAATTTATAGGCCATAGCCCAACGCGGAGCTTTAGCGGTATACCCCAACTCCTCTTGTTGTTGCAAGCTGTTTACTTTAATAACCACACCATCAGTTTCGTAAGGCAACTCGTGGCGATGTACGTTCCAATGATCAATAAACTCTAAAACCTCATCAATGGAATTGGCAATTTTTGCTGCACTAGGCACTTTAAAACCCCATTGTCTGGCTTTTTCTAAACTTTCAAACTGGGTGCTAATTCCCAAATTGGAACCTGTTATGTTGTAAAGTAAACATTCCAACGGTCGCTTGGCAACTTCGGCACTATCTTGCAATTTTAGACTACCTGATGCTGTATTTCTTGGGTTCCTATAGGGCTCTTCCCCTATTTCAATACGTTCTTCGTTCATTTTGTTAAACCCTTCATAAGGCAAAACAATTTCACCACGTATATCGAATTTATGTGGATAATCGGTTCCTTTTAATCTCAAAGGCACTGATTTTATAGTTTTCACATTAGCTGTTACATTATCGCCATGAAAACCATCACCTCGTGTTACTGCACGAACCAATACACCGTTTTCATAAGTTAAACTTATGGAAGCACCATCATATTTTAATTCGCAAGTGTATTGAATATCGCCATCTATTTGCTTTTTTATACGTGTTTCCCAATCTAACAAGTCTTCTTTAGAATAGGAATTGTCCAACGAATACATACGATACTCATGCGGAATGGTCTCGAAATTTTTGGTAACCTCTCCTCCTACACGTTGCGTTGGTGAATTGACATCAAAAAATTCCGGATGCTTCATTTCCAATTCTTGAAGCTCTTTTAATTTGATATCGAAATCGTAATCTGAAATGGTTGCGCTATCTAACACATAATAGTTATAGTTATGCTCATTCAGCTCGTTACGAAGGTTTTGTATCTGTTTTTCTATATCCATAGTATTTATAGATGGTTGTTGGTTTTTAATTGTTGGTTATTGGTTAGTTTGCAAACCTTTTAATTGTTAATTGATTTCTCCTTTAATCATCCTATCTTTTTTGAAGATATCTTGTTTCAATTCTATATTTTTGAAGTTACTATTTACCAACAATTGTATCATCTCTTTCCCAAGATATTCATTGATTTCAAAAAACAACTCGCCATTATTAGTTAAATTTTCTACAGCAAACTCCGTAATGGCTTTATAAAACAACAGTGGGTTTTCATCTTTCACAAACAAAGCCAAGTGTGGTTCGTTATTTAAAACATTCGGTTTCATCAACTGTTTTTCTTGCTCTCTTACATAAGGTGGGTTGGAAACAATGACATCAAATGTCATTTTACTAAAATCGGGACTCCATGTTTCAGGCTTTAAAATATCAGCTTCAATAAATTCAACAGCTATACCATTTAATTGAGCATTTTTTTTAGCCATCTTTATAGCTTCATTGCTCACATCTAAAGCATAAACTTTAGCGTTCGGTAAGTTTTTAGCCAATGAAATAGCAATACAACCACTACCCGTTCCCACGTCTAAAATTCTGATTTCTGAATTCTGATTTCTAAATTTTGAAATGACCCACTCAACCAATTCTTCCGTTTCAGGTCTTGGTATTAAAGTATACTGATTTACCTTAAAAGGCAACCCGTAAAATTCGCTTTCGCCTAATATATATTGAATGGGCTGTTCTTCCTTTAACAATTTTAAAGCATTTAAAATAGCTTCGTAACCATCAACCGACAACTGTGGCTCCATGGCCAACTTCAATCTAGACACATTGCAATACGATTCAATAAGCATAAAAAAGAAGCTATCTACCTCTTCTTTATCATAAATAGCATCTAATTCTAAATGAAATGTCTTTTGTATGTCTTTTAAATTCAAAATAATATTTTAAAATAATTAGTGCTCGACTGTACTAGCACCTACGGTAATCTAATAAAAAATATTGATCACAAATCTTTTACCATCCAAACTCCACATGAGTAATGCCCGGTATTTCCCAAAGCACCTTTCAAATGCTTAAAACCGTAACTTTCGTATATATGAATAGCGGCTTTCAGTTGTGGCGTAGATTCTAGATAACACTTTTTATATCCTAAATTCTTAGCTGCCGACATACATTTATCAAGCAGCAATCTACCATACCCTTTTCCCCTAACTTTAGGCGAAAAATACATTTTTTGGATCTCGCAAATATCAGTTTCAAAATCCTTCAAGGGTTTTAAACCTCCGCCGCCCAAAATTTCACCATCTTGTTCAATTACAAAATAAACTTCATTGGCATTTTGGTAAGATTCATACATTTTAGGTGTTTCTTTATCCGAATACGCCGTTCCTTCCAAAGGAATTTTAAATTCATAAAAACACGCCCTAATAATCTGTTCTATCTGAGCATTATCATTAGGTTCAATTTTCCTTATAACTATAGTATCTTTGCTCATATAAAATGCTAATTTTGTTCCGAAATTTTTCGGTATGAAGATACATTAAATATAAAAAAAACAGAAATGAAACACGCTATAATCTTTTCAATATTTTTACTTGTTTTTTTTAATTGCTCTGTAAATGAGAAGCCTGTGTTTTTAGGTGTTGAAAATATAAAAATACTTGAATCTACCCCAGAATACGTCATTCTTGCTGCCGATGCTTTATTTGAAAACCCCAATACTATTGGTGGCGAACTGGAAGTTAACGATATAAAAGTTTATGTAAACAACAGTGAAATGGCTTCGGTTTCATCTAAAAATTTTAAAGTACCTGCCAAAAAAGATTTTTCTATACCTTTAACTGCAAACATATCTATTGACAGCATTTTTGGTGATGAAAATTTAGGCAGCTTAATAGGGAGTTTGTTAACCAAAAAAATAAACGTACATTATAAAGGTGTGATTAACTATAAAGTTTTAGGCTATTCACATGTTTATGAGGTTGATAAAACCGAAGACGTAAAAATTAAATAATCCATTCTTTTTTTTGAACAACCACGAAACATACATAAAACGCTGCATTGAAATTGCCAAAAACGGATTAGGCACAACTAGACCCAACCCCATGGTTGGCAGCATTATTGTTTACAACCAACAAATTATTGGCGAAGGTTTTACCAATGCTTATGGTGGCAACCATGCCGAAGTGAATGCTATAAATTCGGTAAAAGACAAGTCGCTTTTAAAAGAAGCTACTATATATGTTACTTTAGAACCTTGCTCCCATTTTGGAAAAACACCACCTTGTAGCGACCTCATTATCAAACACCAAATACCAAATGTGGTTATTGGCTGTATTGACGACAATATACAAGTTGCCGGAAAAGGCATAGAAAAACTAAAAAATGCGGGATGCCATGTAACTGTTGGTGTTTTAGAAAATGAATGCAAAGAGCACCATCAACGCTTTTTTACATTTCACAATAAAAAAAGACCTTATATTATTTTAAAATGGGCTGAAACTGCCGATGGTTTTATTGCCCCAGAAACAAAGAACGAACAAAAGCCCGTTTGGATAACCAATGAATATTCCAGACAGTTAGTCCATAAATGGCGCACCGAAGAACAAGCTATTTTAGTAGGAACAAATACCGTTTTACAAGACAACCCCAGCTTAACTGTTAGAGATTGGACAGGACACAACCCCATAAGAGTTGTTTTGGACAAAAACGTAAAGCTACCAAAAAACCTAAATGTTTTTAATGAACAAGAAGAAACAATTACAATAGGTTCTAAATACCAAAACACAAATTCTAAAAACCAAAATTTGAATATGGAATTTATAAATTGGAATTTAAAAACTTCTATAGCAAAACAAATTTGCGACTGTCTTTATAACCGTAACATCAATTCCATTATTATTGAAGGAGGCGCAAAAACACTTCAAACTTTCATAAATGAAAACCTTTGGGATGAAGCGCGCGTTTTTTCAGGAACTACTCAATTTAAAAATGGCATAAAAGCACCTGACTTTTCTGGAACATTAATTTCAGAAGAAAAAATACTAACCGATATACTCAAAATCTGCAAGAATGATTAAAGCCATTATATTCGACTTTGGCAACGTGTTCATCAATTTAGATATAGAAGGTGCCATTAAACACACTTTTAATCAATTTAAGATTGATAGCCTTTCGGAAGAAATGACGGCTTTTAATAGTTTTTATGAACAAGGATTAATTTCGACCGAAGAATTTATTGAATTTTATGTTGAAAACTTTCCGAATATTTCTTCAGAAGAATTAATAGATATTTGGAATTTCATGCTTAAAGATTTCCCTAAGCATCGATTGGAATTTTTAAAAGACTTAAAAACTTCTGCAAAGTATAAACTCATACTTTTAAGCAACACCAACGAACTTCATATAGATTTCATAAAAAGAAACATTCCGTTTTACGATGAATTCAAAAATTATTTCGATGCATTTTATTTATCGCACGAAATCAATTTAAGAAAACCTAACCGCGATATTTTCAATTTTGTTTTAAATGAAAACAAATTAAATGCCAACGAATGTCTTTTTATTGATGACAATGAAGATAATTGCAACACCTCAAAATCTTTAGGCATTGAAACATGGCACATCCATCCAGGAACCGAAGATGTTTCAAATTTGTTTAAAATTAAGAAAGGCCTATTTTAATTGAGTTTGATTGAAAAGGACACATACAAAACCATTGAAACTTCAACCGAAGCTATACTGTTTAAAGAAAAAAACAGTAAGTTTTTTGGTTATGCTTACCCTGTTTTGAATGAAGATGATGTAAAACTTCATTTAGAAACTTTAAAAAAGGAACACCATGCAGCAAGACATTGGTGCTACGCCTACCAACTTGGAACTGAAACCATATATTACCGAGCTAATGATGATGGAGAACCCAGTAATTCTGCAGGCATGCCTATTTATGGGCAAATACAATCGTTTGATGTTACCAATATTTTAGTTGTGGTGGTTCGTTACTTTGGTGGTGTTAAACTAGGTGTTGGCGGATTAATAAGCGCCTACCGAACCACCGCGCAATTAACATTGGAAGCATCCACAATTATTAAAAAAACCATCAATGTTAATTATTTAATCTCTTTTGATTACAAAAACATGAACACAGTGATGCGTATCATAAAAGAAAAAAACTTAAACATTACCAACCAAAAATTGGAATTGAATTGCCAAATAACAATCTCTGTTAGAAAAAAAGAAGCAGACTCAGTTTTTGAAGCCTTCAATCACCTTTTTGAAATCGACATAAAAGAAATTTAGATTAATTATTAATAGCGTCCAAAATGTATTGAGGTGCCTTCATTGGCTTATTAGTTTTCATATCTATAAACACTAGAGTGGTACTTGCCAGAGTTAAAATTTCACCCTTTTCATTAGTAATTTCATACTCAAATTCTATCTTGGCTGTGGGCCTATTTTTCAGTTGAGTTTTTACATTAATTACATCATCATAAACCGCTGATTTTTTATAGTTTATACTCAAATAAACTACGGGTAGCATCACGCCATTTTCCTCCATACTCTTATAAGAAACCCCTAATTTTCGAAGCCACTCAATACGCCCCATTTCTAGATATAGTGCATAGTTTCCGTGATAAACAACGCCCATTTGGTCAGTTTCACCGTATCTCACTCTTATTTGTATTTCGTCGATTTTCATAAGGTTTATTAATTTTTTTTTTGTAGCTTCGGCAAGAGGTTAAACATGGGGAAAAATTTCTGAAAATTCAATACTATTTGATTTTTTTTTTAAGAATTTTGTTCACATATTTGCCAAACCATAAAGGGGGTTAATATTATTAATTTTCTTTCACAAACCTAACGAACAAAACCAGAAGAATAAAAATGAGTATAACTGCGCAAACGGTATGGAATAATTGTCTTGAATTCATAAAGGATAATATTCAACCGCAAGCTTACAAAACTTGGTTTGAACCCATTCAAGCAGTTAAACTTACAGATAACGCATTGAGCATTCAAGTACCTAGTAAATTCTTTTACGAATGGCTTGAAGAACACTACGTAAAAATCCTTAAGGTATCATTAACTAAAGAATTGGGCGAAAAAGCCAAACTTGTTTACATTATTAAAATGGAAAACACGTATGGCAACAAGCAACCTTTTACCGAGAAAATTCCAAGCGCCAACAGAAGCGCCATGAAATCTCAGGAAGTTGATGTACCACTAAACAATAAAAGTCCAGAATTACGCAATCCATTTGTAATTCCAGGTATTAGAAATGTTAAGATTGAATCGCAACTTAATCCTAATTACAGTTTTGAAAACTTTTTAGAAGGCGATTCCAACCGTTTGGCACGTAGTGCTGGTTTAGCGGTGGCTTCCAAACCAGGAGGCACTTCTTTTAATCCGTTACTTATTTTTGGAGGTGTTGGTTTAGGAAAAACCCATTTAGCGCATGCTATTGGTGTGGACATTAAAGACAAATACCCTGAAAAAACGGTTTTATACATTTCTGCTGAAAAGTTTACACAACAATACATAGATTCTGTTAAGAAAAACAACAGAAATGATTTTATACATTTCTATCAAATTATTGATGTGTTGATTATTGACGATGTACAATTCCTTTCGGGAAAAACTGGTACGCAAGATGTATTCTTCCATATTTTCAACCACTTACACCAAAATGGTAAGCAGGTTATTTTAACAAGTGACAAAGCACCTGTTGATATGCAAGATATTGAACAACGCTTGTTATCTCGTTTCAAATGGGGACTTTCGGCTGAATTGCAAACACCGGATTTTGAAACCCGTGTTTCAATTTTAAAAAATAAATTATATCGTGATGGTGTAGATATGCCAGATGATATTATTGAATATGTTGCCAAAAACATCAAATCGAATGTACGTGAGTTGGAAGGTGCTATTATTTCTTTAATTGCGCAATCATCTTTCAACAAAAAAGAAATCACTATTGATTTAGCTAGAATTATAGTTGAGAAGTTCGTAAAAAACACCAAACGTGAAGTTTCTATTGATTACATACAAAAAGTAGTGTCCGATTATTTCCAAATGGATATTGACACACTTCAATCAAAAACCAGAAAACGACACATTGTTCAAGCGAGGCAATTGGCCATGTTTTTTGCTAAAAAATTCACCAAAGCTTCATTGGCAAGTATTGGGTCTCAAATAGGAAAACGCGACCACGCCACCGTTTTACACGCTTGTAAAACCGTAGACAATCTATCTTCAACAGATAAACAATTTAAAAAGTACGTTGAGGATATTACAAAAAAACTATCTGTTTAAAACACAATTAAGATGACTAAAATTCTGATGGTATGCTTGGGAAACATTTGTCGTTCTCCGCTTGCCGAAGGCATTTTAAAATCAAAACTTCCCAACGATTATTTTATTGTAGATTCTGCTGGCACGGGCGATTACCATATTGGTAAAAATCCAGACAACCGTTCCATTGCCGTTGCTAAAAAATATGGTTTAGATATTTCAAATTTAAGAGGCAGACAATTTAACGTATTCGATTTTGACACATTCGATATTATTTATGTGATGGACGAATCGAACTATCGAAACGTAATACAACTTGCCCGAAACGAACAAGATAAAGCAAAAGTCAACTTCATTTTAAACGAAATTCACCCAAACCAAAACTTTAATGTTCCAGACCCCTATTATGGCGGAAACGATGGCTTTGAAAATGTTTATAAGATGTTAGACGAAGCATGTTCGGTTATTGCCACCAAGCTCCAAAATTAATTCCTATAGTTTTCATCAAAGATTTTTTGTAATTTTAGGAAGCTACAACTCCCAAAAACTAACACGATGAAAAGCTTTGCCTCTCTTTTTATAATCTGTTTTACTTCTATAATAATAGCACAAAACATCGATATTGAATTAGTCGCAAACGGTTTTGACGCTCCCGTAAGCATCAAAAATGCAAACGACAACAAACTATTTATTGTTGAACGAAAAGGCGTTATTAAAATTTTAAACGCCGATGGCAGTGTAAATAGTACGGCGTTTTTAGACATTAATGGTAAAGTAAGCGATTCTGGTGGAGAACGCGGTTTGCTAGGATTAGCGTTCCATCCAAACTATACTAGCAATGGCTATTTTTATGTAAATTATATAAACAACTCCGGAAACACAGTTATAGCGAGATATTCTAGAACAAATGAGACTACAGCCAACGCTAATTCTGAACTTATTTTACTAACAATAAACCAACCTGCATCAAACCACAATGGTGGCGATATGAATTTTGGATCTGATGGTTATTTATATATTGCCAGCGGCGATGGCGGGGGTTCAGGCGACCCTAACAACTATGCTCAAAGCCTAAATACGCTTTTAGGAAAACTGCTGAGAATTGATGTTGATAATGCCAGTAATGGAAACAATTACGCCATTCCTGCTAACAATCCGTATTTGAATGATGGAAACGCTAATACGCTACCTGAAATTTGGGCTTACGGATTAAGAAATCCTTGGAAATTTTCATTTGATAAAACTACTGGTGATATTTGGATAGCCGATGTTGGTCAAAACAACTACGAAGAAATTAATAAAATTAATATTTCAAATGGCGTTGCGAACAACTTTGGTTGGCGTTGTTTTGAGGGCAATAACCATGTTTTCAATTCAACAGGCAACTGCAGTACAATAGACTTCAATATTACGGTTGCCCCCGTGGCAGAGTATCCGCACGTAGGGTCTGGGTGCTCGGGCTCCATAACAGGAGGCTATCTGTATAGAGGTTCTCTTTACAGCAGCTTTATTGGCAAATATTTTTTTGCAGACTATTGCAAGCAGACCATTGGAGTTTTGACCGATACTGGATCTGGTTGGTCGCTTTCTTTTCAAACTCCAAACATCACTGCAGGTTGGACAACTTTTGGAGAAGATGTAAATGGTGAAATTTATATTGCAGGCGGTTCTTCTGTCTACAAAATTATAGATGCTAATTTAAGTGTTAAAGATGATACTATTTCAAATATCAAAATATATCCAAACCCTACAAATAATATTTTAAATTTTAATGTGTCGCAAATAAGCAAGCCTTTAGAAAATATAAAAGTCATTGATATTCAAGGCAAACAAATAAAATCAATCACTTCCATTAACAGCCCTATAACCACCATATCAATAAACAACTTGGAAAATGGTATATATTTTATAGAATTATCAGATATTAGCGGTGTAAAAGCAATTAAAAAATTCATTAAATATTAATGGCAAATCCTTTAGGAAAATTATTCCTTATACCAACAACATTAGGTAACAACGAACCTTTAGAGGTGCTTCCAATTACCGTTAAACAAGTTATTGAAGAAACCGATACATTTATTGTTGAAAATGATAAAACAGCTAGACACTTTATAAAGCGTATTACTCCAGAAAAATCGCAACCTTCATTAAAAATGTTTCATTTGAACAAACATACTGATGTTGCAGATTTACCAACCTTTTTAGAACCCTGTTTAAACGGTATCAACGTTGGTCTATTATCTGAAGCGGGCTGCCCTGGCGTTGCAGATCCTGGTGCCGACATTGTTAAAATTGCACATCAAAAAAACATTAAAGTAATTCCATTGGTGGGGCCATCGTCTATTTTGATGGCTTTAATGAGTTCTGGTATGAATGGACAAAGTTTTGCTTTTAATGGCTATTTACCAATTGATAAAGGCGAACGAAAAAGCGAAATTAAACGCTTAGAACGTTTATCTGTTGAACACAATCAATCGCAAATATTTATTGAAACCCCTTACAGAAACAATAAAATGCTTGAAGATTTAAGTAATATCCTGGAACAGAACACCCAAGTTTGTGTGGCTTGCGATATTACTTTATCTACCGAATTTATAAAAACACAAACAGCAAACCAATGGAAAAAAAATATCGTAGACCTTCATAAAAGACCCACGATATTTATTATACATAAAAGCTAAAATTAAATAGCTTTTGCTTTCTTATTTGCTGTAATTGATGAAGTATCGTAACCAGAAAACTTTTTCATATAGTACTCAATAGTAGTACCATAACTGTCTTCAAAATTATCAATACCATAACTTCTTAAATAGTTTTTCACACTTCCAGCACCTGCTAAATGGGCAGCTGCCAAAATACCAGATTCAGTAATTAAAATACCATTAAGCTTTTTACCAACAAAATTCTTGATGTCTCTACGTAAAATCCATTTATTACGCTGGGTATTAGCTACAAAAGCTTTCTCTTGAAGCTCAGGGTCTTTTAAGAATAATGACGGATTGTAGATACCAATTAATTTTAAAGTTCCTGCTCCAAATTGATATTTTCCTAAATAACCTAATGTATTTACTACAAAATAATTGCCTCTAGATTCTTTAAACGCTAAGGCTTCTTTAAAACCTACAAACGATTTCCCAAGAATAGGAGAAATAGGTTTGTTCACTTCATTTGACGCAAAAGTATTATCTTTAATGCTTTGGTCCTGACTTACGGTATAGTACAACTCTAAGCCAGCTGTTGAGTATTTACTTAAATCAATCGTTTCATCTGATGAAAACGATACGAACAATAGAATACATATTGTTAGAGTTAGGGTTAAGTAACTTGCAATACTTTTTCTCATAATTTTTAAATTTTTTCAGCAAAAATTACATAGTAAAATGCCTGAAAATTTGAGCGTGCAAAATTAGACTTTTTTTTAATTATATCAAAACTAATCGTTTAACTACTTTTTTTAGTAGTAGAATAGATGAAATACACAGTCTTTTTTATTGAATTCTAAAGTTGGCAAGGGAACTTTTATCATATTAAAAATATCTAAAACCGACCTAAGTAACTTTGAGTTTGTTTCAATGTTTGATAAATTTACATCCAAACTCAAATAGAATTGTCGTTGCCTTTTTAAATTTGGCAACAACTGATTGTCAGTATCTTTAACGCCAGTCAACATGCCATCAGCCCCATATCCTACTGCTATATTCAACCATTTAGGTATGTTTTTTTCTTTAAAGAACGAATGCAAATTTCCACTTAGCCAATATGTTTGACCGTTATAGTCCTTCAAAACCTGTTCCAAAAATCCATTTCCAAGCTTATCAGGACGTTCTAAAGCATATTTTGTTTGATGAAAAGAGAATTTCAAAGCGATGCGTTGTTCATTCCAAAGCAATTCTTGACCTACATATAAACCCGTTCCGGTTGCATTTGCCAAAATATCACCCCAAGAAAAACCCCATTCTTGGGAGTAACCATCAAAAATTTCAACGGTTGTTAAAAACCCAAAGCCTAAAGTAGCTCCGTAAATTAATTGGTCTTTTTTACCAACACCACTCCAATTTAATAACTGCGCACCATGTTTCCCCATTTGATACGAGGTGAACACATGCCCCATTTTATCCATTTGAAGCCACTCATTGTTATCATTTATAGTATGAAACTTTGATTGCTTATAATCGGCATACCAAAGTTGGTGCAGACCAATTAAGGAAATGCCTGCAAGTGAAGCCTCGGCAATTACAACCGCATTTCGTCTGGGTTTATTAAGTGTATCGCTGGGTGTTAAAAAAGCATCAAGACTAGATTGTGAAAACGAGAACAGAGGCAATAAAACAAAAAACAACAGGTATTTTTTAGCCGAATGTATCACTATTTATTTATTCCCTGAGATGATAAATAGTGTTGATATTCACGTGCGTTCGCATTATGCTGCGATAATGTTTTAGCAAATTTATGAAATCCTAAGCGTTTAGCATCCGCACAGAAATACAGATAATCGTGTTTTTCATAATTTAAAACCGCATCAATAGCCGAAATATCGGGCATGGCGATAAGTCCTGGTGGTAATCCTAAATTTTTATACGTATTATAAGGAGACACTATTTCCTTGTGAATATTTAAAACACGTTTAATAACGGTATCTTTATATTCTGGCAATTGATATGCTGCAAATTTTAACGTTGGATCTGCCTGCAGTGGCATACCTATTCTAATACGTTTCATGTAAACACCTGCAATACGTGGTTGCTCTGAAGCTTGTTTGGATTCTTCATAAACAATGGATGCCAAGGCAATAACTTGATCTCTAGATAAACCAATGGCTCTTACCTTTTCATTTCGAGCCTCCGTCCAAAAACGATTATATTCTTTAAGCATACGTTCTCTAAATTGTTCTGCGGAAGTGTTCCAAAAAAACTCGTAACTATTTGGTAAATACATTCCTAAAGCCGTTGCATTGCTGAAACCGTATTTAGATAAAAAAGAAGTGTCTTTCATCGCTTTTAACAAAGACACACTATCTGCTTCAATTTGTGAAGAAACGCGTCCTGCTAATTTCTCAAGGCTTTCCTGATTATTAAACGACAATTTTACCGGAAGGTTTTTACTTCTTATAGAATTGATAATATCGTTATTGTTCATGCCTTTGGTAATGGCAAAACGTCCTGCTTTCACATTAGTAACATACTTTTTTTGTTTCGCCAAAGCATCAAACGTGTTGATATCTTTCAATAAGGGTTCCAATTGTTCCCTAACATCTACATAGGTAGCATTAGTGGCCACAAAAACATAAGCCGTATCATTATTAAAAGCGGTGTTGGAATTCATCATAATGCTATAAACATAGTAAGCAAAATATGCGGCAACAGCCAACCCAATAAGCGAAATGGCAATAAGTATTTTTTTTATGTACATTTAATTTTTAATAAGCTGAAATATAAACTCATTTTTATAAGAACCGTTAACTAGATTCCAATCCTTTTTTAATCCTATTTTTTCAAAACCTTGATTGGAAAAAAGCTTGATACTTATATCGTTTTCTTCAGAAATATTACAATACAACTGATGCAAACCTAAATGGTTGAAACTGTAATTTATAAGCAATTTAATGGCTTCACTACCATAACCTTTGGCTCTGTCTTTAGTTTCCTTTACCAAAATACCCACACCTGCCCTACTGTTTTTAAAATCGAAATCAAATAAATCGATCATACCCAAAGCAACATCATCATAACTTGAAATAACCAAGCGCAATTGTTTCACTTCAAAAATATCTTTATGGGAATGTTTTAAATACTGCTTAATTAAAAACTTGGAATAAGGTGTTATGGTATTGCTTATTTCCCAAACCGATTCGTCGTTTTCAATAGTATGGATAAACTCTAAATCTTCTGGCTCTAAAGCACGTAAATAAATATGTTCTCCTTTTAGGGTAATCATATAGTTCCGCTAAACACGTAAGTTGCTGGCCCAATAAGCCATACGTTTTTATAAACGCCATTTTCCACATCAAAACTCACTTGCAATTCGCCACCTTGAACTTTTAAGGTTATCAAACTCTCGTCCGTTTCTTTTAGTGCATGCATTGCCAAAGCTACAGCTGTAACACCGGTTCCGCATGACAAAGTTTCATCTTCAACACCACGTTCGTAAGTTCTAACAGCAAAAATTTGATCGCTGATTTTCTTAACGAAGTTTACATTACTGCCCACTTCGTTATAAGGTGCACCGTATCTAATTTTGGCACCTTTTGTTTTAATATCGAAATTTTCTATTTGCTCTTCAAACTGTACATGGTGTGGCGATCCTGTATTTAAAAATACGTGGTTTTCGTGTTTTTCAACCAAATCTACATCTAGCATTTGAAGCTTTACAATGCCATTGTTTATAGTAGCATGGTGCAAACCGTCTATTGCTTCAAACACCGCTTTATCTTTTATAACACCTAATTGATTTGCGAAAGCCACCAAACAGCGCCCACCGTTGCCACACATGGTACTTTCGTTGCCATCGGCATTGTAATACACCATTTTAAAATCCAAAGTTGGATGGTTTTCCAATAGAATTAAACCATCGGCACCTATGCCAAAACGACGGTCGCACAAGAATGCGATGTGTTTGGTATCTTTTTTGTTGAACGTTTCTTGACGATTATCTATCATCACAAAATCGTTTCCTGTTCCTTGATATTTGTAAAAAGTCTGTTGCATAATAATGCACAAAGATAAAGAAGTCTTTTTATGATTTACGAATTTTGATAAACGATTAACGAATTTTTGACTATTACTAAGCCTGTTGCTAGGTCCGTTAGGAATTACTCATGCATGCTACATTAAATTAATGATATCGTGAATACTATGCATTTGAAGTGGAAAGCCCGACCCTTTAGGGTAACGCCCAAATTAGGCTACGTTTGTGTTTGTTAAATAGGCGTTAAAGTGAGCGTTAAAAATCGTTAAAGTTGAATTGTTAAGTCAATAAATATTTAATTTTAATCGTTAATTAAAAATAAAACTTAAACTGAAAATATATGAAGAAGATATTATCATTAGTACTGGTTTCGGCATTAGGTGGCGCTTTAACCCTTGGGGCTTACAAAATTTTTGTAGAGCCAAAAAGTGAATTTGTTTTAACTACCCCTGCTGCGAATCCGGCATTTTTGCCTACTAGCAATGTGAATAATTTGGCTTACGAAGCTCCTGATTTTACAGTGGCCGCAGAAAATGCGGTGAATGCTGTGGTGCACGTTAAAAACGTGTCGATTAGTTCAGGACAATTGAGTTTGCAGGATTTGTTTTCGGGAAGAACAACACCACGAGCACAAATGGGAACAGGTTCGGGTGTTATTATTAACTCGGATGGCTATATCATCACTAATAACCACGTTATTAATAATTCGGATGAACTATCAGTTACCTTGAACAACAATAGAACTTATAAAGCAGAAATTGTGGGGTCTGACCCAAAAACCGATATTGCACTTTTAAAAATTGATGCTGATGAAGATTTGCCTTTTGTAACGTTTGCCGATTCGGACCAAGCTAAAATTGGCGAATGGGTATTGGCTGTTGGTAACCCGTTTAACTTAACATCTACCGTTACAGCGGGTATTATAAGTGCGAAAGCCAGAGATTTATCGGGTACCAGTTCGCAATCGTTTATACAAACCGATGCTGCTGTAAACCCAGGTAATTCTGGTGGTGCGCTTGTAAATACCAGAGGGGAACTTATTGGTATCAATACTGCTATTTCATCGCAAACAGGGTCTTATATAGGTTATTCATTTGCCGTGCCTAGTAACATTGCGCGCCGCGTTATTGAAGATATTATGGAGTTTGGTAACGTGCAAAATGGTATTCTTGGTATTAGTGGTGGCTCATTAAACAGTGAAGTTTCTGAAAAATTAGGAGTTAACGATACTGAAGGTATATATGTAGACAGCGTTGTTGAAGAATCGGGTGCTGAAAAAGCAGGCATTAAAAAAGGAGATATTATTAAGGAAATTGACAATGTTAAAGTTTCTAAATTTGCCGATTTAACCGGACACATTGGCGCGAAACGTGTGGGCGATGTTGTGAATTTAAAAATATCTAGAGATGGCTCGTTGAAAACCCTTCGTGTAACATTGACCCGAAATGAAACTTTAACGCTTCCATTGGTAGGTCGTGTAAAAAATGCAAAACATGAAGATTTAAAACGATTTAAAGCTTCGAACGGTATTAAAATTATTGAACTGGATGAAAAATATGCCGACTATTGGAAAAAGAACGGTGTAAAAGAAGGAACCATAATCACATCTATCAACGATACTAAAATAAATTCGGTTGATGATGCTCAGGAAGCTATTAAAAACAAATCGGCTTACGAACCGTTACGCATAGAACTTATAAACGCCAATGGTGAAAAAGAACGCTATAATTTCAGATAGTATTTAAATATTTATAAACTTAAACAACCTCTTGAAAATTAATTTTCAAGAGGTTGTTTTTTAATAAAACCATAGCAGTCCACACATCTAAACCTTAAAATATATTGCAAAAATTATGATATTGTATTATCCATTGATTTAAAAAATCTAAATTGCATTTTCATCCGTATATAATTTAGCCTCACTTTGTGAGGCTTTTTGTTAAATTTAAACCGTTTGTTGACAATATTTTTTAAATTAGTAAACTGAAAACCCATCAAAAATGAATTTTATCAAACCATTAACCTTATTAACCTTCCTATTCTCATTAACAATTTTTGCTCAAACACCCGATTCTGATGAAGACAAACTTTCTTTAAATAGTGGCACGCTTGATAACCAATTTGATTATGTAATTAAGAAATCGAACGGTTGGAGAGATGAACGCGGTCAAGAATATCGAGTTATAAAAGCCTATTGGCTAACCGATTTAAAATCACATGTATTAGACTCATTACAAACCGTACGAAAAGATTTAGTAGCTACCGAAATTACCTTAAAAGCCCAAGCCAAAGAAATAGACGATTTAAAAACCAGTCTCTCTAATACACAAAATGATTTAGACAAAACCAAAGGCGAAAAAGATAGCATGATGCTATTTGGTGTACAAATGACCAAAGGTGGATATAGTGGCTTAATGTGGTCTATAATAGCTGCTTTATTAGCACTATTAATATTCTTCATCTATAAATTTAAAAATAGTAACATTGTTACCAAAGATGCAAAACATGCTCTTTCTGAACTTGAAAATGAGTTTGAAGAACACCGTAAAACAGCTGTTGAACGCGAGCAAAAAGTAAGACGCCAATTGCAAGATGAAATAAATAAACAAAAAGTAGTTAAGACGAAGAAGTAAGTTTTAACTATTTTTATAAAAGGATCTTAAAAATCTGTAAATTACTTTACGGATTTTTTTTTGACTTTATCAAAAAAAACACAACTTCGTTTAACAGCCGAAATAGACAATTAAAAGAGTCTAAATCTTTAAGTTAAACGGACCACCAAAAAACCCAACATTAAAATTCATTAATTCAATTATCTTTGCAGTTCATAATTTTGAACCATGCGCATAGACATTATTACCGTTTTACCAGAATTGCTTAAAAGTCCGTTTGAAGCCTCTATTTTAAAACGTGCTATTGAAGCTAATTTGGTTGAAGTCCATTTTCATAATTTACGAGATTATACATCAGATAGGTATAAATCTATAGATGATACGCAATTTGGTGGCGGTGCCGGTATGGTAATGATGATAGAACCTATTGATAAATGTATTTCTGCTTTAAAGGAAGAACGCCACTATGATGAAATCATCTACATGACACCCGATGGCGAAACCTTAAAACAAGGTATTGCCAACCAGTTATCGCTTAAAGAAAACATCATCATTCTATGTGGTCATTATAAAGGTGTAGACCAACGGGTGCGCGACCATTTTATAACCCGAGAAATATCTATTGGCGATTATGTATTGTCTGGTGGCGAATTGGGAGCAGCTGTACTTTGTGATGCCATTATTAGATTAATCCCTGGGGTTTTAGGCAATGAAACCTCTGCGCTAACCGATTCGTTTCAAGATAATTTATTGGCGCCTCCTATTTACACCAAACCCCGTGAATATAAAGGTCTGAAAGTACCCGAATTATTATTTAGTGGCAACTTCCCGAAAATTGAAAAATGGCGGGAAGAACAGGCTTATTTACGCACGAAAGAGCGCAGACCCGATTTGCTGGAAGAATAGGTTTTGGGTTTTGGGTTTTGGTAAAATATATTTTTTTTCTGAATTCAATTTCTTTAGTAAGTCTAAATATTGAAACCTTTACGAAACACTGCAAAAAGGCCCGTGTTAGGGATTGCAGAGGAAAGCCCACAGCGAGGCACGAGTGAGGACTTGTAACGTAAAGCCCGACCTGTAAGGAAACACACAAATAAAAAATAATTATTAATTGTTAATTATCAATTATTAATTATCTTTGCAGCCAATTTCGGGTTAACCTCTGGCGAGAATCGTGAATGTTGTTTCGAATTAACCATTATTAAAATTTAAAGATATGGAATCTTTAGTAAAGTTTGTACAAGACGAATTTGTAGCAAAAAAAGACTTTCCAGAGTTTGGAGCTGGAGACACAATTACTGTATACTACGAAATTAGAGAGGGCGAAAAAGTTCGTACTCAGTTTTTTAGAGGTGTAGTAATTCAAAGAAGAGGATCTGGTTCATCAGAGACTTTTACAATCAGAAAAATGTCTGGTACTATTGGCGTGGAGCGTATTTTTCCTGTTAATTTACCTGCATTACAAAAAATTGAAGTTAATAAGCGCGGTAAAGTACGTAGAGCTAGAATTTACTACTTTAGAGGTCTTACTGGTAAAAAAGCAAGAATTAAAGAGCGTAGACATTAATAACGCACTATTGCAAATGCATTTAAAAAGCCCTGAAAATTTTCAGGGCTTTTTTTATTAACAAAAGTTAATAACTATGGTTTATAAATGGTTGATAATTAAAATGTTAAATATTTTGGTTAATTGGCAGATGTATAGTATCTTAGTAAAAAGAAACGAGAACAGTTTTGGCTGGTTTCATCTAAAAAATGAATTTGAATTAGTTTCTTTATAAGGTAACGTTCTTTATTTAATAGTAATTATTTTTTGAGGTTTTATTGCAGCAGGTGTAAGCGTGTTATAGCAATATAACCATGATATTATAAAAAGTACCGCATATAGATGTAGGCAGTAACTAGTATAATTGAAAGCTTGAAAAAATAACAGTGCCGAAAGGATTGTTATTGTAATTAAAGCAATGTCTTAAAAAAACTTATCGTGAGTAACGAAAAGAAAGATTAATGGCATCAAGAAAAATAATTATTAGAAACATTTTTGTTAATAGGTCAATACATTTTGAAAATTACAGAAATGTTTACTTGAAATAATAGCACTAAATTGAAAAAATTTAGACGTATGAGCTAAATTAATTTAGTAGTAATACTAAATAGATTGGGTTATATTATTTCAAAGAAAGCCATGTCAAGGTAGATTAAATTCTGCAGGGATATGGCTTTTGTTTTTATAGCTTCTCTTATATTTTATTAATAATTTCTTAATAGTTACTCGCTTTTTTATAATTCTGTGAAATATGGTCCATATTAACGTTTTTGATTAAACGTTTAAGCTAATATAAAAGTCAATTTTTGTATATTCGCGTCGCGAAAACATTATTGGTCCTCGCATTTTACATTATAGCCTAAATATTAACATACAAAACCGTTACATTAATGTCTAAAATTATTTATACAAAAACTGATGAAGCTCCAGCATTAGCAACACGTTCTTTACTACCAATTGTTAAAGCTTTTGTTAAATCTTCTGGTATTAATATTGAAACTAGAGATATCTCTTTAGCTGCAAGAATTTTAGCCGTTTTTCCTGATTTTTTAAATGAAGATCAACGCGTTTCTGATGATTTGGCTATACTTGGCGAATTGGCAAAAAGCCCTGACGCTAATATTATTAAATTACCAAACATTAGTGCTTCTGTACCCCAGTTAAAAGCTGCTATAAAGGAATTACAATCTCAAGGGTTTGCTATTCCAAATTATCCAGATGAAGCTACTACTGATGCTGAAAAAGACATCAAATCTCGCTACGATAAAATAAAAGGAAGTGCCGTAAACCCAGTTTTACGTGAAGGAAACTCAGATAGACGTGCTCCTAAAGCTGTAAAAAATTATGCAAAAAAGAATCCACACTCTATGGGGGCATGGAGCAGTGATTCTAAAACACATGTAGCCACTATGGATACTGGTGATTTTGCGCATAATGAAAAATCGGTAACCATTCCAGAAGCCACTAGCATTCAAATTGTACATACGGATGCCAACGGGACTTCTACTGTATTAAAAGATAGTTTCAAATTACTAAAAGACGAAATAATTGATGCCACTGTTTTAAGTAAAAAAGCTTTGGTAAGCTTTTTAGAAGCTCAAATTGCCGATGCTAAAGCTAAAAATATTTTGTTTTCATTACACATGAAAGCGACCATGATGAAAGTGAGCGACCCCATTATTTTTGGTTACGCGGTAAAAGCTTTTTTTAAAAACGTATTTGAAAAACATGCTGAAACTCTAGAAAAAATTGGTGTTGATGTAAATAATGGATTTGGAAATTTAGTTGAAAAAATCCAGACATTACCTGAAGCTAAGCGTAACGAAATTCAAGCAGATATTGATGCTGCTTTTAAAAATGGTCCTGCGGTAGCGATGGTAAATAGTGATAAAGGCATTACCAACCTACACGTACCAAGTGATGTAATTATTGATGCGTCTATGCCTGCAATGATTAGAACTTCTGGACAAATGTGGAACGCTGCTGGAAAACTTCAAGACACTAAAGCAGTAATTCCAGATAGTAGTTATGCTGGTATTTATTCTGCAACTATCGACTTTTGTAAAAAACACGGTGCATTCGACCCAACAACTATGGGTACAGTACCTAACGTTGGTTTAATGGCTCAAAAAGCTGAAGAATATGGTTCTCATGACAAAACTTTTGAAATAGCTTCAAACGGAACTGTAAGCGTTATTGATGCTTCAGGAAACACCTTATTACAACATAATGTTGAAACTGGTGATATTTGGAGAATGTGCCAAACTAAAGATGCTCCTATTCAAGACTGGGTAAAATTAGCCGTAACACGTGCTAAAGCATCTGAAACTCCTGCCGTTTTCTGGTTAGATAAAAACAGAGCGCACGATGCCGAATTAATTAAAAAAGTAAACACATATTTAAAAGATCACGATACAACTGGATTGGATTTAAGAATATTATCTCCTATAGATGCTACGTTATTTACTTGTGAAAGACTTAAAGAAGGTAAAGATACTATCTCGGTTTCTGGAAATGTATTACGTGATTATTTAACAGATTTATTTCCAATTTTAGAAGTTGGTACCAGCGCAAAAATGTTATCAATTGTACCATTAATGAATGGTGGCGGTTTGTTTGAAACCGGTGCAGGTGGATCTGCTCCAAAACACGTTGAACAATTTACTACCGAAAACCATTTACGTTGGGATTCTTTAGGTGAATTTTTAGCCTTAGCAGTGTCTTTAGAGCATGTTGCAACTGTAAATAACAACCCTAAAGCTCAAATTCTAGCAGATACTCTAGATGAAGCTACAGGTCTTTTATTGGATAATGGCAAATCGCCTTCTCGTAAAGCTGGAGAATTAGATAACAGAGGTAGTCATTTTTATTTAGCATTATATTGGGCACAAGCATTATCGAATCAAACCAAAGATGCCGCTTTAAAAGCCGAATTTGAACCAATTGCTAATCAATTATCAGCAAACGAAACTGTAATTGTAAACGAGCTAAATCAAATTCAAGGAAAACCAGTTAATATTGGTGGCTATTACGAACCTAATGAAGGTTTAGTAACCAATGCGATGCGACCAAGCAAAACCCTTAATAGTATATTAAGTTAACAAGAAATAAATTCCATTTAAAAAAGCTCCCAAAAGGAGCTTTTTTTTTTATACATTTATAAAAAAGTTTTTAATGAAAAACATAATCTTATGTTTTCTTCTTATATCTTGTTTTAGTATTACATATACAAACGCTCAAGAAAAACTCACTTTAAAAGGAATTATTTCTGAAGAGAAGAACAATGAAACTCTTATTGGTGTTAGCATTATTTTCCCAGAACTGAACACAGGCACTACCACCAACGAATATGGTTTTTATTCCATAACCTTACCTAAAGGCACCTACCAAATTGTAATTAGCTATATAGGTTTTGCTACAAAAAATGAAACTATTGTTCTTACTGATAACCTTACCAAAAACTTTAGTTTAACAGATTCCTTTGAAAGTTTAGATGAAGTAGTGATAACCGAAAATGTAGAAAAGGTAAACATTCAAGCGCCCCAAATGAGTGTAAACCGATTAACCTCTAGTACTATAAAAGAAATTCCTGTGGTATTAGGTGAAGCAGATATTATCAAAGCAATTACCCTATTGCCTGGGGTTACTACGGCTGGTGAAGGGGCTTCTGGATTTAATGTACGAGGTGGTGCGGTAGATCAAAATCTAATTCTTTTGGATGAAGCTACCATTTTCAATTCCTCACATCTGTTTGGGTTCTTTTCGGTATTTAACCCCGATGCCATAAAAGATTTAAAACTTTATAAAGGTGGTATTCCAGCAAGATATGGCGGCAGAGTGTCTTCTGTTTTAGATATTTATCAGAAAGAAGGAAATAGTAAAGAGTTTCATGCCAATGGAGGTGTTGGATTAGTATCTAGTAGATTGCTAGTTGAAGGGCCTTTAAAAAAAGACACAGGTTCGTTTCTTCTTGGTGGTAGATCTAGTTATGCGCATTTGTTTTTGCCTCTTTTTGACAATAATAACATAGCCTATTTTTACGATTTAAACACCAAATTAAGCTACAAACTAAACGAGAATAATAATATTTATTTATCAGGTTATTTTGGACGTGATGTTTTTAGAATTAGCGAAACCTTTGATAATACTTATGGAAATTCAGTTCTGAATTTTAGATGGAACCATTTGTTTTCTGACAAATTATTTTCAAACTTATCGCTCATTTATTCTGATTATTATTACGGTTTAACCTTAAGTTTTGTTGAGTTTGATTGGGTTTCTGGCATAAAAAATTTCAACTTAAAATACGATTTCAAGCATTATATATCCAATAACTTTAAGCTACAGTATGGATTAAACAGCATTTATTACAAGTTTAACCCTGGAGAAATAAACCCTACAACAGAAACTTCGGGCATCAACCCTTTTAAACTAATAGATAAATTTGCTTTTGAAAATGCCATCTATTTAGATGCTGAACATAAAGTAGCCGATAAACTGGCATTGTCATATGGTTTACGCTTTAGTTCTTTTCATAGATTAGGTCAAGATGAATTAAATCTATACGAAAACAATCAAGCCGTTGTTTATAATGAAGATTTTAAAATTTACGAAAAAGTAGATCCCATTGGTACAGAATCATTTAAACGAAGTGATGTTATTGCTAAGTTTTTCAATATAGAACCACGTATGTCTTTGGCTTATCAAATTAATAGTAAAAACTCTATTAAAGCGAGTTATAACAGAATGAGTCAATATTTACACCTGCTATCAAATACAAGTTCCCCTACGCCGTTAGATATATGGACACCAAGTGGCAAATACGTTAAACCCCAATTACTAGATCAACTTGCTGTTGGATATTTTAAAAATTTCAAGAATAACATGTATTCATTGGAACTTGAAAGTTTTTATAAAACAGTAAAAAACCGAATTGACTACATTGATGGTGCCGATTTAATTGCCAATAATGCCATAGAACAGATTATTTTAAATGGTAGAGCAAAAGCTTATGGTTTAGAACTTCTTTTAAGAAAAAACGAAGGCAAATTTAAAGGTTGGTTGGCATATACATTATCAAAATCTGAACAGCAAACAAAAGGTAGAACCCCAACAGAAATAGGAATTAACAACGGACGTTGGTACAACACACCTTATGATAAAACGCATGATATTTCCTTTACGGGTAGTTATAACCTGAATGAGAAAATAAAATTTAATACCAATTTTTTATTTCAAACCGGACAACCAAGTACATTTCCAAACGGACAGTATTTTTACAATGGTGTAAGCATTCCAATCTATAACCCTAGAAATTCCGATAGATTGCCTGCATATAATAGACTGGACCTTTCGGTTACTTATACACCAAAACCAGAAAAAGTTAAAGGTTGGCAAACTTATTGGGCTTTTGGTATTTATAATGTCTATAACAGAAAAAATGCTGCTTCCATATCATTCGGTCAAAATGAAGTTACTCGAGCAAACGAAGCTTATAGACTATCTATTTTTGGTATTGTTCCATCAGTATCTTACAATTTTAAATTTTAAGACTATGAAGAAAATAATCTATATAGTATGTTGCTTTTTTTTCTTTACCTGTGAAGATGTTATCGAATTAAATTTAAAAACCTCTGAACCAAAACTTGTTATTGACGCCTCATTAGTTTGGTATAAAAATACCGATGGTAAAAGTCAAGTTATTAGACTAAGCCTAACTGCTCCTTATTATGATTCCATCATTCCTCCAGCTTCTGGAGCTACCGTAATGGTTACCGATACCAAAAATAATACCTTTCTTTTTTTAGAAGAAGAAAACACAGGCACTTACAAAAACCAAACATTTATTCCAGAGATAAATGGTGTTTATACTCTTGAAATCACATATAATAATGAAGTTTACACCGCTTCAGAAACACTAATGCCCGTTGTTCCAATTGATAAAGTGGAACAAAAAAACAATGCAGGCTTTTCAGGTGATGAAATCGAAATTAAAGCTTTTTATACCGACCCAAAGAGCATTAACAATTATTACTTTTTTGAATTTCATAATATTGATTTAAAGACCTCTAGTTTAGATGTATATGATGATTTATACACTGATGGAAATCAAATTTTTGCTTTCTTTTCAAGTAAAGATCTAGAAACAGGAAGCGAATTAATTATTCAAAACCATGGTATTTCTAAACGCTTTTATGAATACATGAATATTCTACTTCAACAAAACAACGACGAATCTGGCGACCCCTTTGAAGTACAGCCAGCATCTCTGCGAGGAAATTGTATAAACATCACCAAACCAGAAAACTATCCGTTAGGATATTTTAGAGCTTCGGAAGTTTCAGTGTATAATTATGAAGTAAAATAGCTTGCTTTTTAGTTTGTTTTTATCTAAATAAATTCTTTCTAAATTCAAAAAAAGCAAACTTTATGAGAATTTTAACTATATAAAATCTTACAAGAGTTATTTTAGCTATCAAACTTTCATCAATCAAAAATCGTTCTTATGAATAAAAAAAAGATAGCATTAATTATTTCTGGAATCGTTATTTTAATTCTTACTTATTCATTTTTTAGTTCCTCAAGTGACGAGGACGTTTTATTAACAACAAAAGTTCTAAAAGGCACCTACCTAAACGAAGTTGTTATTTCTGGAGAAGCACAATCTACAAGTTCAAAAGAAATTAATGGTCCTAATAATGCCAGACGTTTCAATATCTACCAAATGAAAATCCAAGATTTAGTTCCTGAAGGCACCATTGTAAAAAAAGGTGATTATATAGGTAAAATAGATGCTTCTGAAGTGAACGGAAAAATTAATGAAGCCCATTTAAATTTAGAAAAAGCAGAATCTAGATATACACAACAGCAACTGGATACCATACTTACTTTAAAACAAGAACGTAATGCCATTAAAGACCTTCAATTTAATATTGAAGAAAACCAATTGGAATTAAAACGTTCCATTTATGAACCACCAGCAACTATTAGACAATTAGAAATTAAAATTGAAAAGTTTGAACGCGACCTGAAAGAGAAAAAAGAAGACTACTCCATTAAAAAAAGACAGGCAAACGCTAAAATGATTGAAGTTGGTACCGAAGTATCTAAAATTAAAAAGCAAATAGAAGAGTTAGTTGATTTACAAAAGCAATTCACCGTATACTCTGAAGATGATGGTATGGTAACTTATGTTAAAGATTGGGGTGGTAATAAAAAGAAAGTAGGAACCACAATATCACCTTGGGAACCCGCTATGGCGAGTTTACCAGATTTAACAAAAATGGAATCTAAAACCTATAGTAATGAGGTTGATATTAGAAAAATTAAAAAAGGGTTAAAAGTTAAAGTTGGTTTTGATGCTTTCCCAGAAATAGAAATAAATGGTGTTGTTACAGAAGTTGCAAATGTGGGTGAAAACAAAAAAGGATCTGATATTAAACTTTTTCAAGTATTAATAAAACTTAATGAAACCAATAAAAATATTAGACCAGGTATGACAACATCCAATAGGATTTTAACGCATCAAGAAGACAATGTGTTAATGGTACCGCTGGAAGCTATATTTTCAAAAGATTCCATTAGTTATACTTACGTAAAATCTGGTTATTCCATTGAAAAGAAACAGGTTGAATTAGGTTTAGCCAACAATGAAGTGGTAATCATAAAAAAAGGACTAAAGGAAAATGATGTTGTTTATTTAAACGCGCCTGCCGATATGGAAGAAAAAAGTATAACGCTATTAAAATAAAACATGATAGACAAAATACTTTTAGAAAAACTAAAATCCAATTTTAATGAAGCATATTGGTTTATTAAAACCAATAAAGTAAGAACCTTTTTAACAGCATTAGGTATTATTTTTGGAGTGGCATCGGTAATAACCATGCTTGCTATTGGAAATGGTGCCGAAAAGGAAATCTTATCTCAACTGGAGTTGGTTGGTGTTAACAATATAGTAGTAACACCTCTACCAGATTTGGAAGATGATACAGAAAGTGAAAACGAAGAGGAAACGACTGATAATGATTCTAAAAGATTTTCTAAAGGTTTAGATGTTTTAGATGCCTCAAGCATTTCTAAAAATATTCCAAGTGTAAAAGTGGTAAGCTCCGAAATCATTCTCGACACCTATGTTATAAATAATGGAAAGCAAAACTCCGTTAAACTTATTGGTGTTTCTTCAACCTTCTTTGATGTTTCAAACATACATATTGAAAAAGGCAAAACGTTCTCAGATTATCAAATTAGAAATGCACTGCCCGTTTGCATTATAGGTAAAAAAGTAGAGAAAAAATTATTTACGGGAGAAAGTGCCTTGGGTAAACAGATAAAGGTAAAAGATGTTTGGTTGCAAGTTGTTGGCGTTATTGAAGAAAAATTAATATCCGATAAAGCACAAGAAGATTTAGGTATCAGAGATTTAAACCAAGATATCTACATTCCCATAAAAACATTTTTGGTACGCTATAGAGATAGAAAAATAATTACCGACGATTTAGACGCGAGGAACAACAATCAAAACGGACCAAAAAAGAGAATAGCTAGAGGTAACTATCATCAAATAGACAAACTAACCATTCAGGTTTTCAACTCCAACGAATTAAAAGCTACTGCTGAAGTTTTAAGTAAACTCCTTAAACGAAGACATAACGATGTGTTGGATTTTGAAATAGCCATCCCTATTCAACTTCTAAAACAACAACAAAAAACAAAACAAATATTCAATATTGTATTAAGCATCATTGCTGGTATTTCATTACTTATTGGTGGTATAGGTATTATGAATATCATGTTGGCATCGGTACTGGAAAGAACCAAGGAAATAGGTATTATTCGTGCTATTGGAGCTACTGAAGAAGATGTGATTTTACAATTTTTATCAGAATCGGTATTAATTAGTGTTGGCGGTGGTATTATAGGCATAATAGTAGGAATAATTGGTGCATATGTTATAGAAATCGTGTCTGGTATTGAAACCGTATTATCACTAAACTCTATATTACTTTCCTTTTTTATTGCCGTAATTATAGGTCTTGTTTTTGGAATATTTCCTGCTAAAGCAGCTGCCAATAAAAAACCCATTCACGCACTTCGGTCTGAATGATGCATTATACCTTAACACAAAGCCAAAGAGATGAAAAAAATATTGCTCGTATTAATCGTAATTCTACCTTGTTTAACGTTTTCGCAATCAAAAAAAATAACATTAAACGAAGCCATTGATTTAGCCCAAAAACAATCTCCAGATTATAAAATAACCTTAAATAGAAACCAGTCAAATTACTGGCGTTTTAGAAATTATAAAGCGAGCTTTCTTCCGCAATTAAGATTTAATGCAACTTTACCCGAATACAACAAAGCGGTACGAAGAATAACAAATGATGAAGGTCAAGACATATTTGTAAATCAAGATCAGTTGTTACTGGAAGGTGGATTATCTATAGCACAAAACATTCCTTATACAGGTGGGACACTCTCTTTAAATTCCAATTTAGAACGCATAGAGCTTTTTGGACTTGATGATAACATTGGGTATTCAGTAGTGCCTTTTTCCATAAGATATTTTCAAAACTCCTTGTTTTACAACCCTTTTAAATGGGATAAAAAAATTGAACCTTTAATTTATGAAGAATCAAGAAGGGATTTTATTGAAAAAATGGAGACCATTTCAGTAACCACTTGCCAAAGATATTTTCAATTGTTAAAAGCTCAAATGCAGTTGGATATAGCTAAAGTAAATCTATCAAATCAAGATACTTTATACCGAATTTCTCAAGGGCGGTTTAAAATTGGAAAAATTGCAGAAAATGAATTGTTGCAAGTAGAATTAACTTTATTAAACTCTAGAAATGTTGTGACCACCAATACCATTGAATTAAAAAGAACCTCTCAAAATTTGGCTAGATATTTAGAGTTAGATACTGAAAACATTGAATTGGATGTTCCAGATAAATTACCTCTCTTTGAGGTAGATATTGATAAGGCTTTAGAAGAGGCGCAATCAAACAGAAAAAAAGTTATTGAATTTAGAAGAAAACGTTTGGAAGCAGAAAAGGAAGTTGCTTTTCAAAAAGGAAATAATAGATTGAAATTAGGTGTGGCTGCTAATTTTGGAATTTCTCAAAATGGTAATGATTTTGAGAACCTTTTTGACAACTTCAATCAGCAACAAAATATTTCTGTTTCTGTTAGTGTGCCAGTTTTCGATTGGGGTGTTTCTAAATCGAGACGCAAAATGGCTGAAGCAGATTTAGATTTAACCAATAACAATATAGACCAAGACAAACAAGCTTTTGAACAAGAAATTTATTTGCATGTTCTAAACTGGTCCAACCAAAGAGACTTTTTAGCAACAGCTGAAAAAGCAAAAGAAATAGCCATCAAGCGTTACGAAATTTCACAGAAAAGATACGTTTTGGACAAAATAACCATCACCGATTTAAATATTGCTTTACAGGAAAAAGACAAAGCGGTTCTTCAATATTTGAACTCGCTCGAAAAATTTTGGCAAGATTATTACATTTTAAGACAGTTAACGCTTTATGATTTTATAAATGATAAAAAATTAGAAGTTGACAACATTCTTTTTGATTAAAATCAATCAATAATTCATACTTTTGAGATATGAGTTTTATAAAAACCACCGAACAAGATTCCAACTACAATCATCTGGAAAAGATGAGCATTTCAGAATTATTAAGTAACATTAATAATGAAGATAAAAATGTGCCTCTGGCAGTTGAAAAAGCATTACCTCAAATTGAACCTTTAGTAAGTATTATTATTCAAAAATTAAAGGATGGTGGTCGCCTATTTTATATGGGTGCAGGTACCAGTGGACGTTTAGGCATATTAGATGCTTCGGAATGCCCACCTACTTTTGGAGTTTCTCACGATTTGGTAATTGGTTTAATTGCAGGGGGCGATTCGGCTATTAGAAAAGCTGTTGAATTTGCAGAAGATTCTACCACACAAGGTTGGGACGATTTAAAATCGTATCAAATTTCAAGTCAAGATGTTGTTGTGGGTATTGCTGCTTCTGGCACCACACCTTATGTTATTTCTGCCTTAGAAAAATGCAACGAGAATAATATTATTACAGGATGTATAACTTGCAATAAAAACAGTCCATTATCTCAAGCAGCAACATATCCCATTGAAGTTATTGTAGGTCCTGAATTTGTAACAGGAAGCTCTAGAATGAAAGCCGGTACTGCTCAAAAATTGGTCCTTAATATGATTACCACCACCACAATGATTCAGCTTGGGCATATTAAAGGCAACAAAATGGTTGATATGCAGTTAAGCAACAACAAACTAGTTGATAGAGGCACAAAAATGATTATGGCTGAACTTAACATTTCAGAAGAAGAAGCAAAAAAGCTTTTAATAACACATAAAAACGTACGTTCAGCAATTAAAAATTATAACAATGGAAACTAAAAAAACAGATAAAACACTACTTGTAAAAGGCATAAAAACATTGGTTTTCGCTTTGTTAAGCTTATTTATTGGCCCTATTTTAATGACAATGGCACTTGGCGATAAGGAAAACTCGCTTTATATTCCTCTGCTAATTGTTGCTTGTTTGATATGTGCCGCCGCCGTGTTTTTAATTTTTAAAGGCATACGCACTATCATGGATAGTATGTTTAAGAAAAACAATTAGTTTAAAGAAGTTTGCTTTGGAGTTGTTGGATTGTATCCAAATTCAGAGTCTTTAAATGAGATATTTAAACCTTCCATAATATAATTTATGATAGCATAATGATGAATGGTATGGCTATTTGCCTGTGCAAATAAAGAACCGTAACTATAGGTCATTGTCACTTTTCCTAAGCCTAAATCATCAGTAACTAAAAGAGAATCGGTCATATCTAATTCAAATGTATTTAATTTTTCTATAATGGAATTTAAATATGTTTTGGCACTACAACATACCGTTTCTACTTCTTTATTTCTACTTCTTGCTGTTAAATCTATCTTGTTTTCTAAATTAACACTGAAAATGCAGTCATAAAAATCTAAAATATGTCTGATATGGGTTCCAATACTCGAGTAGTAAGGTGACACAGATTTGTTACACAAAGTATCGTCGGTCAAATTATTTAATAAAGCTTGAGCCTTTTTTAATGTTTGTATTGAAGATTCTATAATTATATCCATAGGCTTACTAATGTAATTAAATAATTTCAACTAAAGCATTAGTGTTTTTTCAATGGGCTTCCTTACACTAATAAAAATTATATTATTTTTTATGGGTTATGGCTAAAGCTAAATGTTCTAAAACCAATCGTATCTCACCATAGCTAAATTTGTCACCCAATTGGTTTTTTAAATCTGATAGATTTTCAAAAGTTTTCTTCGGAATTGTTTCTTTTAGTTCATTAAAGTGTTTATTCAACATTAAATCTGAAACCATAATTTCGCCCGAAGGAATAAAACTTGCCAAATGTCCGAATATGGTGTTTTCATTCAATTCGCGCTCATTAGCAATTTCTTCTATATTTTTTCCAGATTTAAACAATTCTAAAGATACTTTTTTGGTATCTACTTTTTTTTCTTTTGATTTCTCAGTTTCAAAAATATCCACATCGGTGGAAGTTTCTATACCATTTTCATCACAATATGCTCTAATTACTTTTAAAATAGCATCTCCATATTTTTTTATCCGAACATCGCCCATACCATTCACTTTCTTCAATTCCTTTTTTGTAAGTGGTAAAGTTTCGCATATTTCATACAAGGCTTTTTGAGCAAAAACTTGATAGTGAATTAAATCATTTTCTTGGGCTATATCGTTTCTAAGAATTCTTAAGCGCTCAATCAACTCTACATTTGTGGTTCCATCAATAACGGCCTTTTTAGGTCTTTTAGGAGTTTCTTTAGAAAGAAAAACAGCTTTCGCTCTAAGTTCTAAAAATTTACTGGTTGAAAATCCTTGATGCAAATTATTAAAATATAACATCTTAGCTTGCAACAGTTCCTCAATAGTATCAATACTTTTTGTAATATCGCTCCCCACAGCCTTATTATCGGTAGTAAAACTAAATACTTTTAAAGAAGAAACTAAATGGGTTTCCGTTTCGGTTTTAAAATAATTAATTGCTTTAGAAAAACGTTCTTGAATAACACTGCTTAACTCGGGAAGTCCTTCTTTATTTGAAAGTTGCTTCAACTGAGTATTAAACCCCGCACTAACTTTTAGAAGATTTGTAACCACATTTTTAATAGTTAACAGTGGTGCTTCAACTTGTCCTTGAACAACCGTTCTGTTCTTATAAAAAATATCCAAAACTCGGTTAACAGGATATAAAAACTCATAAAAATCAAATACCTCAAAAATTAAATCTAATTGGAAGTTCTTTTGTGAAAGTTCTAAAACAGACACATCAGGCTCATTTTGTTCTGCATTTTTATTAAACGAAATTACGTTGCTATCACTAATTATTTGATTAGTATGAATTTCACTTTTCAACACCAACCCTTCCAAAGATTTACATCTACTTAACGCCACATAAGTTTGTCCATGCGCAAAAGCGCCTTGTGCATCAATAATGGCTTTTTCAAAAGTTAAACCCTGACTTTTATGTATGGTAATAGCCCAAGCCAACCGCAAAGGCATTTGAGTAAAAGCACCTATTCTCTCTTCTGAAATAGCTTTGGTTTCAGCATCAACCGAATAATTAATGTTCTCCCAAATTTCTGGTGTGGTTATAATATTAAAATCATCATCAGGACAATGTACCACCACTTCATCTTTATCTAAATGAATAACTTTACCTATTTTACCATTAAAATAACGCTTATCTGGTCCGCTATCGTTTTTCACAAACATAACTTGCGCCCCAACCTTTAACTCAAGCTGCTCACTATTTGGATACGAATATTCAGGAAACTTACCTTCAATGGTAGCCTTATAAGTATATGTTTTCGTATTCAATTTAGCCAACTCCGCACTATTGGTGGTCTCTGCTTTATTGTTGTGCGTTGTTAACGATATATAACCAGCATCTGGTTCGGGTGTAAAATCAGGAATATACCGTTTGTTTAATTCTTTAGCTGAAACTTCAGAAAGAACATTATTCCTAATTTCATTTAGTATTTCTATAAACTTAGGGTTCTCTTGTCTGTAAATATGCTTCAATTCTATGGATATAGCATCACATGATTGATAAGCATGACTACTGAAAAAAAATCCATTGTTATAATAAGGCTTTAATAACTCCCATTCATTATCTCTAATAACAGGTGATAATTGTTGCAAATCACCAATCATTAATACCTGAACACCTCCAAAAACCTTATTTCTATTTCTAAAACGGCGCAAAGTTCTGTCAATACCATCTAACAAATCGGCTCTAACCATACTAATTTCATCAATAACCAATAAATCCACCGATTTAATAATATCAATTTTGGTTTTACTGAATTTTCTATTAAAACCACTGGAATTATTCAAATCCATATCAGGTAAAATAGGACCAAAAGGCATCTGAAAAAATGAATGTATAGTAACCCCTTTAGCATTAATTGCTGCTACACCTGTTGGTGCCACAACTACCAAGCGTTTCAAACTATTCATTTTTAAACGATGCAAAAAAGTGGTCTTTCCAGTACCCGCTTTACCCGTTAAAAAAATAGAACGATTTGTTTTATTTACAAACTCCCAAGCTAGTTCAAGTTCTTTATTAATGTCCATTAAGTAGATTTAAAATAGATCTTTAATATACAAATATAGCTGTATTAGTTTTGCAAGTTTTCGCAAAAAAAAGCAAAAACCGCGTTATCCGTTATATCTTTTTATGGGGGGGGGGGGGGGGGGTTGCATATCGGTGAAGTCTTATTTCAACTTATAAAACTTAGAAAAATATAAAGCACAAAAAAACCGAGTTCCCTCAAACTCGGTTTTTTCTCATTTGCTTTTTCTATTATGAAGTAGATTTAGGGTCTCTATTTCAACGACATAATGCAAATATTAATTAATTAATCCATTGAACTAAAAAGTATGTCATTTAGTACACTTCAAAGATATAATTAAAAATGAATTATAACGACAAAATACACTAAAAATCGATGAAATACATATAATTTTAACATTTAAAGACGAAATATTGTATTTAATCGACGAAATACATATTTTAAAAATGACTTTAAATAAAAAAAGCATCCTTTTTGGGGATGCCTTTTTACTAACTAACCAACTAAAATATGAATTACTATTCAAGGTTTAAAGTAACCACTCAATAAACCACGTATGAATATAATCGTAATTTAAATATCAAACACTGTGCCAAAAACTAAAAATAGAGTATAAAATAAAAAATAATTTTCACTACAAATACTTAAACAAGAATCTTATAAATTAGCAACTAGCAGTTAGTATTTAAAATATAATTATAAGATATTTGCGCTATATAAAATAACCCAATTAATGAAAAAAGTATTATACATCTTCCTATCTCTATTAATTATTGCTTGCAGCAAAGAAGAACACGACCTTACGGTAAAGGTTAATGTAAACGGATTAAAAAAAGGAGTGCTTTATTTGAAAAAAATAAAAAACAACAATTTAATTACGGTAGATACCGTTGCGGTAAACGGGCAATCGGATGTTGAATTACGCGCCGCTTCACTACAATCGCCTGAAGTATTTTATCTGTTTTTAGATAAGAACAGTTCAGAAAAAGATCAAATTAAATTTTTTGCCGATAAAGGAATCACAGAGATCAAAACTTCTGTTAAAAACTTTGGATTGGAAGCCAAAATAAATGGTTCTGAACAGCAAAAGATATATGAAGATTACAGATTGGTAATGTCTCGTTTTAATGAACAAAATCTAGATTTAATAAAAGAGAGATTTGAAGCTTTGAAAAAAGGCGATACCGCTGAATCTAACACTATTCAAGAAAAATCGGATAGCAACTTAAAACGCCGATATTTATATACGGTTAACTTTGCTTTAAACCATAAAGACAGCGAAGTAGCCCCTTACCTAGCACTAACAGAAATTTATAACGCTCAAGTTAAATTTTTAGACACCATAAACAATTCTTTAACACCTAAAGTGAAGGCGTCTAAATACGGTAAGGAATTACAAGAGTTTATTGATGAAATAAAACAATCTGAGAAATAATAAGATCTGTCTAGTCCTAAATAACCGATACAGATTATTAAAGGATTAAATTTATAAATTAAAGCTGAACAATATTATCATT
>NZ_JBIFXS010000014.1:0-85281 GCF_043558645.1 Mariniflexile sp. HNIBRBA6329
ATTTCCTGTCTTGCTTATTGATTCAATTTTTAATGCTGTATTCGTGAATCTTTAGATTTCAAAGTGGATCCCTGCCTTCGCAGGGATGACAATAGAGAGATTACAGGATAAAGTGGATTAGCTACGCTGAATCTTTGATTTCAAAGTGGATCCCTGCCTTCGCAGGGATGACAAATAAACAACTTTACAACAAACAACTAAACCCTGATGGTAAAATGTTCCTTAAGTTGTTCTTTTCTAAAAAAGACCAATCCCCAAAAGAAGGTATCAATAGTTACGGTTACACGTGGATGCTGTTTGATGGTTTCCCAAGCTTCCGTCATGGGTTTGGACCAGTAAATATCATCAAAAATAAAAACAGAATCGTTGTGAGCGGTTTGTAGAAGTGTTTCAAAATAACTTAAAGTCGCTTCTTTTTGATGGTTGCCATCAAAGAAGATAAGGTCGTAAGTATTTGATGTTAGTTTATTGATTGCCTCATTAAAGTTTCCGGTAATTAATTCTATGTTTTTTAACTGAAGCTTTTCAAAATTAGCTTTTGCAACCTTTGAAATATTCGGGCAACCTTCAACAGAGGTTATAGAAGCCTTAGGGTTTGCTAGACTCATAACATGTGTTGCAATGCCAAGAGAAGTTCCTAGTTCTAAAATGTTATTTGGTTTAAAATAAGTTACAAGGCGGTATAAAAGCTGCGCTCTTTTACGGGGAGTTCCAGCGTTTTTAGCAATTTCGGAAATAAAGCGTTCGCGTTGCTTGGTAGCATGAGAACCCGCACCTAAATCGGTTACCTGTATTTTATCTTCATGTTGAAGCAGTTGCTTTTTGTAAGCTGACATGTTTTTGTAAGCCTCATGTTTTGATTTATCATAAAAACATTTAGTCACTAAACTATAAACAAAAGGGGAGTGCACACCGTGTTGGTTGGTGGATTTTATCAGGAATTTTATGTATGATTTGATTTGATATAGCACTTAAGTTAAAAGTTGAAAGTTAAAAGTTGAAAGTTGAAAGTTAAAAGTTGAAAGTTAAAAGTTAAAAGTTGAAAGTAGCACTGTTATGTGATTTCTCACTTCGTTCGAAATGACAAAAGCGCTTAGTTAATTGTTTTATATGCTTCGCGACTTGACGTCTTAGAGAGAAAATTAATCTTGAGCTGTTTTTTTACTTTGTCAATCAACACTCGTAATTCAAAAATCATAATTCAATTATTCCTCCAATTTCTCTTGCAATTCCAACCAACGCATTTCTTTGGCTTCCAAATCATCAATGATTTTCTGTAAAGCTTCCGATAGTTTGTTTATTTCATCGGGCGATAAATCTGGATTGTTGAACTTGGCTTCTAATTCCTTTTTATCAAATGCTAACGAATTTAACTTGCTTTCAATATTTTTAAGTTCTTTTTCTTCGTTGTAAGACAGCTTATTGTCTTCGGTTTTTTTCCAAGCCTTTTTGTCTTTTTTATCTTCTGAAACCGCAGAAATAGCAGGTTGGCTATCTTCATACACTCTAAAATCGGTATAATTTCCAGGAAAATCTTCAATGTCGCCTTCGCCTCTAAACACAAAAAGATGGTCAATTACCTTATCCATAAAATAGCGGTCGTGCGACACTACAATCACGCACCCCGGAAAATCCATTAAGAAACTTTCCAATACGTTTAACGTTACAATGTCTAAATCGTTGGTTGGCTCATCTAGAATTAAAAAGTTGGGGTTTTGAATTAAAACCGTACATAAATACAAGCGTTTGCGTTCGCCACCACTTAGTTTTTCAACAAAATCGTATTGCTTTTTTCGGCTGAATAAAAAGCGTTCCAATAATTGTTGTGCCGAAATTTGACGGCCTTTTTTTAATGGAATGTAATCGCCAAATTCCCGAATGACATCAATAACCTTTTGCTCTGGTTTTATGGTGATACCGTTTTGGGTGTAATAGCCGAATTTTACGGTTTCACCTAAAACAACTTTTCCAGAATCGGGTTTTGTAGTTTGGGTTAAAATATTTAAAAACGTGGTTTTTCCGGTACCGTTTTTACCAATAATGCCCACACGTTCGCCATTTTTAAACAGGTATTCAAAATTTTTAAGAATGACTTTGTCCTTATACGATTTTGATACGTTGTGGAACTCTACCACTTTGCTGCCCAAGCGTTCCATGTTAAGCTCTAATTGGACTTCGTGGTCGTTACGGCGTTGGCTGGCTCGGTGTTTTATATCATGAAAATCGTCTATTCTAGACTTTGATTTGGTAGTTCTAGCTTTGGGTTGGCGGCGCATCCATTCCAGCTCCTTTTTAAAAAGTTGTTTGGCTTTGCCTGTTTCTACTTCGGTTTGTTCAATCCTAGCTTCGCGCTTTTCAAGATAATAGGAGTAGTTGCCTTTGTAGCTGTATAGTTGCCCTTCGTCCAATTCAATAATTTCGTTGCACACGCGCTCTAAAAAGTAGCGGTCGTGGGTTACCATAAAAAGCGTGATGTTTTCTTTGGCAAAAAAGGCTTCAAGCCATTCAATCATTTCTAAATCCAAATGGTTGGTAGGCTCATCTAAAATCAATAAATCGGGTTTGTTTATTAAGGCATTAGCCAATGATAAACGTTTTTTTTGTCCACCAGAAAGCGCACCCACTTTCATGGTTAAATCTTCAAGTTTTAATTTGAAAAGAATTTGCTTGTATTGCGTTTCAAAATCCCAAGCTTGGTGGAGTTCCATTTGTTCGAATGCTTTTTGGTAGGCATCGGAATCTTCAGGGTTTAACAGTGCATGCTCATAGTTTAAAATAACTTTTAAAATAGGATTGTCACTAGCGAAAATGGTTTCTTCAACTGTTAGATTTTTATCTAGTTTTGGGTCTTGCGAAAGGAAAGATACTTTAATATCCTTTCGGTAAATAACATTGCCGGCATCCGCATCATCTTCTCCGGAAATGATATTTAGAATGGACGTTTTACCTGTTCCGTTTTTAGCAACAAAGGCTATTTTCTGGTCTTTATGTACACTAAAGGACAGGTTTTCGAAAAGTGTAAGCTCTCCGTAAGATTTCGATATATTTTCAACAGTTAAATAATTCAAAAGGCTATTTTTTATGCAAAGAACGTATAAAAAACCAAAAATTCAGTGATAAGTTTTATTGTTCATTTTGAAAAGTTATATTTGTGATAAATCTATTACCCCTATGATGAAACAAATATTCCTGTTTATTTGTATAGCAATCAGTGTTTTATGTTCTTCGTGTATCACCAATAAAGATGTTGTTTATTTACAAGATAAAGGTACGGTCAAAATCGATTCTTTATCAATAAAAGAATTAGCAAAGCCATATAGAGTTCAAGTTAATGATATTTTAAGTATTAACGTAAAAGCCTTAGATAACGAACTTACCGCCATTTTTAATCCCGTAGCAACTACTAATACCAGTGGTTCGCAAGGGCAATCGGGACTTTATTTTAATGGTTTCACGGTAGATTTACACGGTAATATTAAATTTCCTATTCTTGGAGAAATAAATGTGCTAGGTTATACCGTTACCGAGATTGAAGCCTTAGTTAAAGACGCGCTTTTGAAGGAATACTTTAAAGAAACTGCCGAGTTATTTGTAACCGTTAAATTGGCAGGGTTGCGATATACCACCATAGGTGAAGTTGGTACCGGTGTGCATACGCTGTTTCAAGACCGTGTAAACATTCTTGAGGCCTTGGCAAATGCAGGGGATATTAGGCCTACTGGCAATAGAAGGGATGTTTTGATTATCAGGCAGTACCCAGATGGCCAAAAAATACACCATATAAATTTAACCGATATTGCGGCCATGGATTCGCCCTATTATTATATTCAACCAAATGATATTATATTAGTGAAACCAATGAAACGTAAGGCTTTGGGAGCAGGACAAACCGCTATCCAAAATATTACAGCCGTAGCCTCCATATTGTCTGTGTTGGTATCCACCTATTTTTTAACTCGAAATCTTTAAATTTACATTATGATTGAAGAATTTGAAGTTTCAGAGCCGGGTGCACATAGTTTCGACATCAAAAAGTTTTTATTCAGGGCATTAAGCTATTGGAAGTTTTTCATAATACTTTTAGCTATAGGTGTTTTCTTTGTATATCAGCAAAATATACGGGAGGAGTTTTCATATCGCTTGGGAACTAAAATTTCTATTGAAGATGATAGAAATCCACTCTTTACCTCCAATACCAGTTTAACCTTTAACTGGGGCGGTGTTACGGCAAAATTGCAAACTATTTTAGTTACCTTAAAATCGAGATCGCACCATGAAAAAGTAGTTGACCGCTTAGAATTTTATAAAAGCTATTTAAAGCAAGGACGTTTTAGAATGCAGGATATTTATAAAGCAGCTCCTTTTCGGTTTAACCACGATTACAACTTTCCCCAACTTTTAAACATCCCCATAAAAATCACGTTTTTAGATGCCAATTCGTATGAGTTGGAAGTGGTATTTGAAAATCCAAGAGTACAAGTTCAAAATTACATCACCAAAAATATATCCAGTGTTGATGTGCCCGTTGGTACTTTTAAGCAACCATTTAAAGTAGGCGATTCTATAAACCTTCCCTTTTTAAAGGGTGTTATTAATTTAGTGGAAAACCCAAAAGTAACCATAGGCACCCCGCTTTTTATACAGTTCAGTAGTTTTGATGGTACTGTTGCTAGCTACCAAGCACGCACAGGCGTAGAGAATACCAATAGCTCCCCTATATTGGATATTACACTTATTGATAAAAACACTGAAAAGATTGTTGATTATTTAAATGGGGTGATTGCTGTATTGAGTGAAGACCAACTGAACAGAAAAAACCAGTATGCTACCAATGCCATTGCATTTATAGATGAACAAATAGCTAGAGTTGGAGGCGAATTGACCGATAATGCTGAAGCTTTAAACGATTATAGAAAGAAGAACAAAATATACAGTCTTGATGGGGAAAGTGGACAGCTTAATGATAAGCTTAATAAATTCGAGTCGGAAAAAGAATCCATAACACGACAGTTAAATTACTATTCCAATCTTAAAAATTATTTATTAACCAGTAGCTCGTTTACTGAAATTCCGGCACCTTCCATCGCTGGAATTAGTGATGCCAATATTTTAGGAAACGTTTCCAAAATAAATGACCTTTCTGTTGAAAAGTCAAAATTACAATACTCCGTACGTAGCGACGCTTCTGTTTTTAATGATTTAAACCGTCAAATAGAGGGTTTGAAAAATGTGCTATTGGAAAACATCAGTTCGGTGACCAGTGGTTTAAAAAGAGAATTAAGCACGGCCAATTCTAACCTGGCCACTATAGAATCCCAATTTAGCAAATTGCCAGAAGACCAACAGCAATTAATAACCATTAAGCGCCAATATGCTTTAAGTGAACAAACCTATAATGCGTTTTTAGCCAAACGTGGCGAAGCACAAATGATAAAAGCATCCAATGTGTCGGATATTCTAATAATTGATCATGCTAAAAATACGGGAGCCACTGTTTTGGGTAGAAACTTGAATGTGCGCTATATATTTGCGCTTTTTGCAGCCTTGCTTATTCCATTATTACTAGCCTTTGTTTTAACACTTATAGATAACAATATTCACAGTCCTATGGATGTGGAACAATTATCGACCATACCCATTGTAGGCGTTGTAAGTAAGAATACCCTGGACAATAATCTCGTAGTCCATAGAAAACCAAAATCGGCCGTAGCTGAGTCTTTTCGCGCCATTCGTTCTAATTTACAGTATTATTACAAATTACAAAAAGACGGCAGTGATGGCACTAAAACATTACTGGTAACATCGTCGGTAAGTGGCGAAGGAAAAACATTTTGTTCTATTAATGTTGCCACGGTTTTTGCCCTAAGTGGAAAGAAAACCATTCTAGTAGGATTGGATCTTAGAAAACCAAAGATTTTTGGTGATTTTGGTATTAAAAATGATATTGGGGTCGTTAATTATTTAATCGGTCAAGCATCTTTAGATGCGGTTATTCAGCATACCGAAATTGAGTTTTTAGATGTTATTACCTCTGGACCCATACCACCAAATCCTTCTGAGTTATTAATTAGTGATAAGCTAAACGAGTTGATGACCGTTTTAAAAACCAAGTACGACTATATCATTTTAGACACACCTCCCATTGGTTTGGTAGCAGATGCTTTAGAGCTTATAGACCATGTAGATGCTTCGTTGTATGTTATAAGACAAGATTATACCAAACGTCAGATGCTTAATTTTATTAACGAGAAATATAAAACCAAGCAAATTAAGAACATCAGTATTGTTTACAATGGCTACGACCAAAAGGCTAAGTATGGCTATGGCTATGGTTATGGTTATGGCTATGGTTATGGCTATGGTAATTATTCCAATGGTTATCATGAAAGCCTGACATCTAAATCGGGGTTGTTTAGTAAATTGAAGCGCTTTTTTAGATTGGGGTGAGGTTTGTTGTTGATTTGTTGAGTCGTTTAGTTGTTGATTTGTTGAGGTGGTTAGTCGTTGATTTGTTGATTTGTTGAGGTGTTTGGTTGTTTTTGAGTTTATGGTTTATAAGATTATGGTTTATTGGGTTTTAAGTGGATTAGCTACGCTGAATCTTCGATTTTCTGCCTGCGCAGGGATGACAAAAGGATCCCTGCCTTTACTTCGACTGCGCTTAGTATAAACTACGGGATGACTAAAGTTTAATTTTGTTGTTGAGGTGTTTAGGTGTTTATTTGTTTAGTCGTTTAGTTGTTGAGGTGTTTATTTGTTGATTTGTTGAGGTGTTTGGTTGTTTTTGAGTTTATGGTTTATAAGTTTATGGTTTATTGGGTTTTAAGTGGATTAGCTACGCTGAATCTTCGATTTCCTGCCTGCGCAGGGATGACAAAAGGATCCCTGCCTTTACTTCGACTGCGCTTAGTATAAACTACGGGATGACTAAAGTTTAATTTTGTTGTTGAGTTGTTTGGTTCTCGATACAAATTTGTTCGTTCCTCACAAATTCACTCGAAGTGACAAATTTGTTGATTTGTTAATTTGTAGAGTTGTTGAGGTGTTTGGTTGTTTTTGAGTTTATGGTTTATAAGTTTATGGTTTATTGGGTTTTAAGTGGATTAGCTACGCTGAATCTTCGATTTCCTGCCTGCGCAGGGATGACAAAAGGAACCCTGCCTTTACTTCGACTGCGCTTAGTATGAACTACGGTATGACTAAAGTTTAATTTTGTTGTTGAGGTGTTGAGTTGATTGCTTCTCGATACAAATTTGTTCCGTTGCACTTCACAAATTCACTCGAAGGGACAGGGTGGGGACTAAAGGTTTGGTGTTGATTTGTTGATTTGTTGATTTGTTGAGGTGTTTGGTTGTTTTGAGTTTATGGTTTATAAGTTTATGGTTTATTGGGTTTTAAGTGGATCCCTGCCTGCGCAGGGATGACAAAAGGATCCCTGAAATACTGAAACAAGTTCAGCACAAGCGAGTGCAGGGTGACAAGACCGAAGGGAGGCAGGGTGACAAGATTGAAGACCCTGAAACAAGTTCAGGGTGACAAGACCGAAGGGTAAGGGTGACAAGTACGAAAGGAGGCAAGGTGACAAGTAAGAAAGGAGGTAGGTGTTACAAAAAGCACCACCTTTGATGGGTAAAAGATAGTTCTACGTTTGCTTTTTGATTATAGAATGTCTATTAATTTTAAGGCATTAAAAGGCCATAAAATAAAATGATTTGAGAAAAAGGACGATGCCATTATAAAACAATGAATATATTACTTTTAACAGCTATTAAAGCTGCGATACATGCAGGCGCAGACATCATGAACATCTATTCTGATGATTTTGAGGTGACTTTAAAGTCGGATTATTCTCCTTTAACCATCGCCGATGAGAATGCCAATGTTGTAATTAACTCCTATTTAGAAAAAACAGCGATTCCCATCATAAGCGAGGAAAACAAACAAACACCTTTCAGTACACGGAAAAACTGGGACACCTGTTGGATGGTTGACCCATTGGATGGTACCAAAGAATTCATCAAACGCAATGGTGAGTTTACTGTAAACATCGCCCTCATTAAAAACAACGCGCCCGTTTTAGGGGTTATATACATTCCTGTTTCTAAAACCTTGTATTATGCCGAAGTGTCTCATAATAAGGCTTATAAAATCGAGTTGAATGCTCATGAGTTTACTGAAGAGGTATTAAAAAACAGTATAGCAATAGCTCCTAAAAAAAGTAACAACAACCAAATAACGATCGTGGGAAGTCGCTCGCATAAAAGTGAAGCAACCCATGCTTTTATTCAAAGTTTAGAAGCCCATGGAAACGACGTTCGTTTAGTTTCAAAAGGAAGTTCTTTAAAATTTTGTTTGGTAGCTGAAGGTCATGCTAACATCTATCCCCGGTTTGCACCTACCATGGAGTGGGATACCGCAGCAGGACATGCTATTTGTAATGCCGTAGGTTTAAACGTGATGCAAGTTGATAAAAATGAGGCGTTGTGTTATAATAAAGAAAACTTGTTAAACCCTTATTTTATAATTCAATAAAAGGATGAAAAACAATAAAGAGCAGCGCTATACCATTAATAGGCAGCATCGGACACTCATTAACAAACACAAGCCTTGTTTAATCTGGTTTACTGGTTTGTCGGGTTCTGGTAAATCTACCATTGCTAATTTACTGGAAAAAGAATTGCACAAGCAACAGATTCACACCTATACCTTAGATGGCGATAATTTAAGACGCGGGTTAAACAAAGATTTATTGTTTACTAAAGAAGACCGTGTTGAAAATTTAAGACGTACCACCGAAGTAGCTAAATTATTTATAGATGCTGGCTTGGTGGTTATAGCAGCGTTTATTTCGCCATACCATAAAATACGGGAAGACATCAAAGCGATTGTAGGTAGCGATTATTATATTGAGGTATTTGTAAATACTCCCTTAGAGGTCTGCGAGCAACGCGATATTAAAGGTTTGTATAAAAGAGCACGTGCTGGGGAGATTAAAAACTTTACGGGTATCAGTTCGCCTTTTGAGGTTCCTGTGGATCCTACCATAGAGATTGAAACGGTTAAGGAAAGTCCGGAAGAGGCTGTTGCTAAGATTTTAGAGGTTTTGAAGGGACGGTTGTGAGGTTGTTTATTTGTTTAGTTGTTTATTTGTTTAGGTGTTGAGTTGTTTAGTCGTTTAGTTGTTGAGTTGTTGAGTTGTTTAGTTGGATGAGATTCCGAAATAAATTCGGAATGACAATACATAATTGATTTGTCATGCTGAACCTGTTTCAGCATCTAGTTTAAATTTGGATGAGACCCTTCGGCAGACTCAGGGTGACAAGTTCTAACAAAGTTTAGTACAGGCGAGCTCAGGGTGACGGGATGGTCGTTTAGGTGTTTAGTTGTTGAGGTGTTTGGTTGTTTTTGAGTTTATGGTTTATAAGTTTATGGTTTATTGGGTTTTAAGTGGATTAGCTACGCTGAATCTTCGATTTCCTGCCTACGCAGGGATGACAGAAGGGTTTAAATGAGGTTCTTGTCTTTACTTCGACTTCGCTCAGTATAAACTCTGGGATGACAAATCAATACAAGATTTAAACTTCGTAAGGCTCCTTTTACCCCAAGGTTATAGACTTTAAAATGATTATTATTCAATAAAATAACACTAGTTTTACTAGCATAGAATTAATAAAACTTAAACATATAACGAGTTACACCTAGTGGTTATTCTCAAAATTTTATCTTTTTGTCATTCCTGCGAAAGCAGGAATCCACTAGTTAGTTAAAACATACACATGTACAAAACCATTCATCAATATTACCTTTATATATTAACGAATAAAACTTGTGGTACGCTTTATATTGGGGTAACAAATGATTTAGAACGTAGAATGTTTGAACATAAAAATAAGCTGGTTAAGGGTTTTACTCAAAAATACGGCTTGAACAAGTTATTATATTTTGAAACATTTCAATATGTAAACGATGCTATTGTTAGGGAAAAGAATATGAAGAAATGGAAGCGTCAATGGAAAATTGATTTGATTGAAAAAGAAAATCCTAATTGGCAAGATTTGTCTAAAGATTGGATTTATTTGAAAGAATAATGATAAGAAGATAGTAGTGGATCCCTCCTGCGCAGGGATGACAAAAGGATCCCTGCCTTTACTTCGACTGCGCTTAGTATAAACTACGGGATGACTAAAGTTTAATTTTGTTGTTTAGGTGTTGAGTTGATTGCTTCTCGATACAAATTTGTTCGTGCCTTACAAATTCACTCGAAGTGACAAATTTGTTGATTTGTTTAGTCGTTTAGTCGTTTAGTCGTTTAGTCGTTTAGGTGTTTAGTTGTTGAGGTGTTTAGTTGTTTTTGAGTTTATGGTTTATAAGTTTATGGTTTATTGGGTTTTAAGTGGATTAGCTACGCTGAATCTTCGATTTCCTGCCTGCGCAGGGATGACAAAAGGATCCCTGCCTTTACTTCGACTGCGCTTAGTATAAACTACGGGATGACTAAAGTTTAATTTTGTTGTTGAGGTGTTGAGTTGATTGCTTCTCGATACAAATTTGTTCGTGCCTTACAAATTCACTCGAAGTGACAAATTTGTTGAGTCGTTGATTTGTTTAGTCGTTTAGTCGTTTAGGTGTTTAGTTGTTTAGTCGTTTAGTTGTTCTGCTGTTCCTTACTTTGTCATGCTGAATTTATTTCAGCATCTAGTTAAAGTTGGATGAGACCCTGAAATACTGAAACAAGTTCAGCACAAGCGAGTTCAGGGTGACAAGATCGAAGGGGTAGGGAGACAAGTAAGAAAGGAGGTAGGGGTACAAAAAAGCACCACCTTTGATGGGTAAAAGATGGTGCTACGTTTGCTTTTTGTTTAAAGAATGTCTACTAATTTTAAGGCATTAAACGCGCCATTGTTTAGGGCGTATTGTAAGCCATTTACTTCTTGATAAAATGCTACTTTAAGGAAATACATTTTATTTCCTGTTCCAGTAGGTACTGCCGCTGGCGTTAATGTTACCGGCGTGTTTGTGTTGTCGATAGGCAGATTAAGCGTTGGGCTAACTTGTAGGTCTTTTATATCTGTACTGAAATCGATGTCTAAAAACCCAGCTATTAGACTTACATGTGTGCTGCCTTGGGGCGCATTTAGGTTTTGAGAGGGAATAAATTCTGCCATACTAATGGCTCCCGTGGCGGTGTTCAACGTGTAGTCTGATAGCAGTACACTGCTTAAAATGGCATTGTTATTAAAGTTAAATCCGTTTAATGCCAATTTGCCTAATGGTGTGGCAAGACCTATGGCTACTTGTCGTTGGCCTCTGGGTGAGGTGGTGTCTGCATCTTTAACTTTTGTCATCGTTTGGGTTAAACGCGATGTGACCAAATCGTCTTTAGCATCGGTTAAGAGGTCTAAAATACTTCGACGGAGTTGTTTTCCGCTGGAGGCTGCATGACCAAATTCGGAACCGTTTTCCCTGGTTCGCGCATAGGCTGGGTCGGTTTTAATACGTTTGGCACTCACGCCACCTTTTGTTTTTACTAAATACCCTTCTTTGCCCTTGTAAAAGGTAAGATTGTCTAGGGTGCCTTCAATCTTAATAAAGCTGTTTAATTTTGCCATGATTTGGGGTTTTATGTTCCGTTCTTTTTTTTAGGAACTGGTTTAGGCTTTACTACCGCTTTGGTAGCTTTTGTTGGGGTAAACATACTGTGTTTTTTGTTTTCATGTTTTTTGATTTGGCTTTAAACTGTCTTTTTTTCGTGATAGGTCGTTTTTTGCTTTTTTGTGGGGCTTTTGGTTGTTTTTTCTGCTTTTTTAGCTTTTTGTGGGTTTGTGCATTATTGCTGTTGGCATGCTTTATCCATGCTTTATCCATGCTTTAGGCATACGTGAGGTGTGGGGGTGGTGTTGAGTTGTTGAGTCGTTGAGTTGTTGAGGTGTTGGGTTGTTGAGTTGTTGAGTTGTTGGGTTGTTTAGGTGTTTAGGTGTTGAGTTGTTTTTGAGTTTATGGTTTATAAGTTTATGGTTTATTGGGTTTTAAGTGGATCCCTGCCTGCGCAGGGATGACAAAAGGATCCCTGCCTTTACTTCGACTGGGCTCAGTATAAACTAGGGGATGGCAAGTGAGGTTGAATGAGATCCCTGCCTGCGCAGGGATTAATTTGTTATTTTTACTTACAATAACTTGTTTTTTGTATTAAAATTTGTATTATTATTGTAAAGTGATTTATTAATGTGCGTTTGTAGGTTATTTTAATGATGTGTAACCGCTTCCTAGTTAATGTATTACTTGTGTTTTGTGTATCGTTTAACCAATTTGTTTTATGCATCGAATTTGTATTTATTCCCAAGATATTATTTGGATTACGGGACGAAGTGAACGTTATGCGCAAGAAGTGATGCGCGATATTCGTTTGTTGTATCATAAAGATCGGCACCAACATGTTACTATTGCCGAGGCTTGTGCTTATTTGGGCTTGCCTTATGAGGATGTTTTTAATATGATTAATGGGATTAAGGTTGGGTAGGTGTTTAGTTGTTGATTTGTTTATTTGTTGATTTGTTTGGGTGTTGAGTCGTTGAGTTGTTTGGGTGTCTTATCGCACGTTCGTTTGTTATGCTGTTTCTTGCTTTGTCATGCTGAATTTATTTCAGCATCTAGTTCATTTAGAGTTTTGTTTCCATAAGGTATAGATTCCGAAATACTGAAATGAATTCAGCACAGGCGAGTTCGGAATGACAAAAAAGGGTGTGAGGTGTTTAGTTGTTTAGTTGTTGAGTCGTTAAGGTGTTAAGTTGTTGGCTTCTCGATACAAATTTGTTTGTGCCTCACAAATTCACTCGGACTTCGACAAGCTCAGTCTGACGGTTGAGTAGGACTTCGACAGGCTCAGTCTGACAATGGTTCTCGATACGATTTTCTTATGTTTTGAAAATTACTTGGACTTCGATACAGGAACAAGTTCAGCACAAGCAGGCTCAGTCTGACAAGACAATACTGAATTTTTGTGTATGTGTTTTGGTATCTAGCTTTAATTTATTTTTACTCCTAAAGTTTGTTGGGATGGCAAATTTTACTACAATTGATTTTTTTCAAAACATTTACCTGTTTATATTTACTCTTTTTAACAGATGTCCTATTCTAAATTTCAGGACATGCTGTAAATTGCCCAAAGAATCTATGTCGTTAGAAACCAAAATATATCAAAAGGAAAATAAAATAAGCTTACTTAATTTGCTAAAGGAAACTTTAAGTGATACAAGGCGTTCCCTATATCTGGCAAAGCAGTTAACGGTTCGAGATATAAAAGCACAATACCGGCAATCGTATTTTGGTATTATTTGGGCCTTTGTGGCACCCTTAACCACGGCTTTTGTTTGGATTTTCTTAAACTATACCGGCACTATAAAACTCACCGATACAGGGATACCCTATCCTGTGTATGCTTTTTCGGGTACCCTTATCTGGTCTATTATTAATAGTTCTATAAGCATGCCCCTTAGTAGTACTAATGCTTCTAAAGGTATTATGGCCAAAATAAACTTTCCCAAAGAAGCGCTTATTGTTTCGGGTGTTTATAGGCTACTGTTTGACAGTAGTATTAAAATTGTGTTGCTATTGGCCTTTGTGTTTCTTTTTGGTGTAGGGTTTCATGTGTCGTTACTTTTATTGCCACTGGCTATTTTGGGAGCTATGTTGGTTGGTGTTACCATTGGTTTGTTTATTACCCCTTTGGGAATGTTGTATACTGATGTGATGCGGTTGGTTTCTATGGGTTTAAGTTTAATGATGTACTTAACTCCCGTTGTGTATGTTATTCCAAAAACAGGGTTTTTAAAAACGGTTATGGAGTTGAATCCTTTTTCTGCACTTGTTGTAACTTCTAGAGATTTTATAGTAGGTACAGAACCGGCCTTTTTACAATATTATATTTGGATTTTATTAGCGTGTATCCCATTGTTTCTTTTGGGCTTGATTTTTTATAGAATATCCATCCCTATATTTTTAGAACGTATGAGTGCTTAAGTTTATGAAAGAAAACGATGTTTTAGTTAGGGCAGAAGGCGTCTCAAAAAAATTCTGCAAAGATTTAAAAACCGGTCTTTGGTACGGTGTGCAAGACTTGGTGGCAAATATTTGGGGCAATAAAAACGTTCGAGAACTGCGCGATAAAGAATTTTGGGCTGTTAAAGACATCAATTTTGAATTGCGCCGTGGCGAATGCTTGGGCTTGATAGGGCATAATGGCGCTGGAAAAAGTACTTTGCTTAAAATATTAAATGGTTTAATAAAACCCGATGCGGGAAAAGTAACTATTAAAGGACGGGTTGGCGCGCTTATAGAATTAGGAGCAGGGTTTAACCCCATTTTAAGCGGGCGTGAGAATATTTATAATAATGGAGCTGTTTTAGGCTTTACCCGAAAGGAAATTGATGTCAAAATAGAGGCCATCATCGACTTTGCTGAAATACGCGAGTTTATAGACATGCCCGTGCTACACTATAGTAGTGGTATGAAAGTGCGTTTGGGTTTTGCTGTAGCCGCCCAAATGGAACCTGATGTATTGATTATTGATGAGGTTTTGGCGGTTGGCGATTTGGGTTTTATATTAAAATGTTTTAAGCGTATAGATACCATTTTACCCCATACAGCTATTATTTTTGTATCGCACAGTATGCCTATGGTATCGCGTATTTGCAGCCAAATTATATTGATGGAGCATGGATTAGCCAATTTTCAGGGAGAACATGTGTCTCGAGGGATTGATCTATATTATAATAAATTTATAACAAATGAAGATCCACAGGTTGTCTTCACGGACAATTCTGTTGAATTAAAAGAGGCGTGGATTGAAGGTGTAAATAAAATAAACAATATCTATCCCATTCCCTGGGGGCATACTGTAAATTTAAGTTTTACAATTAAGAATAAAAGCTTGTCTAAAATCCCTTATATTTCATTGGCAATTTATGATAAAGAGCAAAGAGCCATAGCAGAAATATTAGCTGATGAACAAGATTTGAAAATATTAAATAATACTAACGATATTACCTTTACTTTTCAGTTAAATAATGTTTATTTATCAAAAGGAGTTTATAACATCACGCTTACTGTTTCTGAAGACTTTGGTTTTAATGTTTATTACAAGATTCATAAAGTGATTACCATAAAAATTAAGCACGAAAAGCAAATATGGACACCACTTTTAATGGACTCAAAGTTAATAAGTGTTAAGTATTAATTGTAAGAAGGTTATAGATAAATATAATGTGAAAAAGTGAAGCTGGTAGGATATGTTTTTTGGTTTAATTAAAAGAAAATATATTGAACAAAACTAATCAAATGATAATGAGTGATTTTATAAAAGCATTAGATAAAAAAATAATACAATCATTAAAAAACAATTATGGTGTTGAAAATTATGATACATATAGGTTTGGAACATTTCCTTTAAATACTAATAATAATACTTCAAAAGAAAAGAAAAAATGGAGGGATTTAGGTGAACCAAAAAAAATCATCAAAGAATTAAAAAAATTTATCAAAAAGATTATAGGCTATAATTTAGAAAATAAAGCTTATCCAACTTTAGGGCATAATTTTGTAAATCCTTATCTAAATGAGTTTGAAAATATATGGTGTCATATTAGCAAACCAGATAAAAAACTTTTAGTTAGTTTAATTGCATACAGAGTATTAGGGTATAAAAAAGTAAAATTATCCCGAAACAATCCAGAATATTGGGACGCCATAAAAACAGCCACATCTTTAGCAAATTCAGAAGATACCATTGATCCACATTTTATGCATTTTATTTTAAAAAAAATGGATTTAAAATCTATTGGCTTAGATATTAGTTTTTATTATACCGAAAAAGGTTTAGCTACCACCTTTATCATGGAGCAATATGCTTATAAATTGAATGATAAAAGTATCGTTGCTGCTGAAAGTGGCGACACTGTGCTAGATATTGGTGCTTGTTGGGGAGATACCGCTTTATATTTTGCATATAAGGTAGGTGAAAACGGAAAAGTCTATTCATTTGAGTTTATTCCTGATAATCTGAAATTATTTAACCGTAATATATCTTTAAATCCTCACTTCTCTTCGAAAATAGACTTAGTGCCAAATCCTGTATCTAACAATTCGGGAGATTTAATCTATTTTAAGGACCATGGGCCGGGAAGCAAAGTGGAATTTGAATTTTTTGAAGGACATACGGGAACTGCTTCAACGATTTCCATAGATGATTTTGTAAAATCTCATCGTTTAGAAAAGGTTGATTTTATTAAAATGGACATTGAAGGTGCCGAGCCTTTGGCATTAGAAGGTGCCATAGAAACCATTAAAAGGTTTAAACCGAAATTAGCCATTGCGATTTACCATAGTATGAGCGATTTTGTAACCATTCCAAATTGGATATTAAATTTGAATTTGGATTATGAAATTTTTATTGGACATTATACGATTCATGCTGAAGAAACCATTTGTTTTGCAAAACCAAAAAACAGATCTTAGTGATTAACGTAACCAAAACCTTTTTACCACCCCAAGAGGAATACCAAGCCATTTTAAAACGCGCTTGGGATACCGGATGGATGACCAACCGGGGTGTTTTGGTACAAGAACTTGAAACCAATTTAAAAAAATATTTAGGAGTACATAATATACTTACCATGACTAATGGTACATTGCCCTTGCAAATTGCTATTAAAGCGTTGGGTTTGACAGGGGAGATTATCACCACCCCCTTTAGTTATGTAGCCACCACCAGTAGTATTGTTTGGGAAGGGTGCACACCAATTTTTGTAGATATACACCCTGAGTATTTAACCATAGATGAAACCAAAATTGAAGCTGCTATTACCTCAAAAACATCTGCTATTTTAGCTACCCATGTGTTTGGGAATCCTTGTGATGTTGAAGCTATAGAGCAAATAGCCACCAAACATAACTTAAAAGTGATTTATGATGCGGCGCATGCTTTTGGTGTGACTTATAAAGGGCAATCTGTTTTTAATTATGGCGATGTAAGCACTTGTAGTTTTCATGCTACAAAATTGTTCCATACCGGAGAAGGTGGCACCTTATTTTGTAAAGCAAAGTATTTTAAAACCATGTTTTCCCACCACAATTTTGGGCATCAAGGTAAAGAAGCATTTGATGGTGTTGGTATTAATGCCAAAATGAGTGAACCTCAGGCAGCCATGGGTTTAGCAGTATTGCCATACATAAAAACTATTTTGGAACGACGCAAAGAGGTTGTAGCATTTTACAATGAAGCTTTAAAAGAAACCCCTTTGAAAACATTAAAACTTCGAGAACAAACCCAATGGAATTATTCGTACTATCCCATTATATTTAACTCGGAAGCCGCATTGCTTAAGGCCAAAGAAACTTTAGAAAAAAAAGAGATATTTCCTAGACGTTATTTTTTTCCAAGTTTAAATGAATTGCCATATTTAGACTATAATAGTATGCCAGTTTCTGAAGCCATTTCAAGAAAAATATTGTGTTTGCCTATATATGATAGTTTGTTATTAAGTGATGTAGATGAAATTTGTGAACTAATAAAAAAGAGTTTATGACATTGGGTATTATGCAACCTTATATATTTCCTTATATTGGATATTTTCAGTTAATCAATGCTGTTGATACTTTTGTTTTTTATGACGATGTAAATTTTATTAAAGGTGGTTGGATTAATAGGAATAGAATTTTAGTAAACAACAAAGATTTCATGTTTACTATTTCTTTAAAAAATATGAGTTCTTTTTCCCTAATCAAAGAAACTTTGATTTGTGAAAAAAAGTTTCAGAAAAACAATTTAAAATTTTTAAAAACTATTGAACAGTCATATAAAAATGCCCCTTATTTTGAAACTATTTTTCCTTTACTTTATAATTTTTTAATAACAACAAAAGCATTAACTATTTCAGAATTGGCAATGAATAGTATTGTGCTGGTTTCTGGTTATTTAAATTTAAAAACAAAATTTAAAACAAGTTCGCTAGATTTTAATAAAACAAAAGGCCTAGATAAAGCAGAACGCATAATAGCGATTTCTAAAATAGAAAAAGCAATTCATTACATAAACCCTATTGGAGGGGAAATGTTATATAATAAAAAGCAGTTTGTAGCAGAAGGCATTGAAATTAGTTTTTTAAAAAGCAAACCAATAACCTATCAACAATTCAATAATCAATTTACACCTTGGCTTTCTATTATAGATGTTTTAATGTTTAATAGCAAAGAGCAGGTTTTGGATATTTTAAACGAGTATAATTTAATTTAATGCAAAAAATAGCAATACATAGTGTGCCAAGAAGTGGCTCAACATGGTTAGGTAATATATTTAATAGTCACCCACGTCTGGCTTTTAAATTTCAACCATTATTTTCTTATGCATTTAGAGATTATTTAACTCCTTATTCCAATGTAAATGAAATTAATACGTTTTTTGAAGAAATAGTAAATTCTCAAGATGCATTTTTAAATCAACACGATGCGGTATCTAAAAATGCTGTACCTGTATTTGTAAAAGAGAATCGATTAACACATTGTTGTTATAAGGAAGTTAGATACCATTATATTTTGGATAACATGCTTAGTAAAACTGATGATGTTAAATTAATTCTTTTAATAAGAAATCCTTTAGCAACGCTTTATAGTTGGTATAAGGCTCCAAAGGAATTTAAGAAACATTTAGGATGGAATTTTCATGAAGAATGGTTGGATGCTCCTAAAAAAAATTCTGATAAAGAGGAAGAGTTTAATGGATATAATAAATGGAAGGAAGCTTCATTATTGTTTTTAAGGTTAAAAGAAAAATATCCGAAGAACATCTATTTATTGGATTATCAGGATCTTTTAGAAAATCCAGTTAATATAACTAAGCAATTATTTAGTTTTACTGATTTGAGTTATGAAAAACAAACTGATGCTTTTCTTAATATTAGTACAAGTATAAATCATTCAGACGCTTATTCTGTTTTCAAGATTAAAGAAAAAGATAATGATTGGAAATATTTGCCAAGAAATATTATAGACTATATAATTAATGATTTGAAGAATACCGAATTAGAGAAATTTCTTTATGAATAGCTTAAATCCATTAGTTTCTGTTTGTGTGCAAACCTACCAGCATGTAAATTACATCAAACAATGTTTGGATGGTATCTTAATGCAAGAAACTACCTTTCCGATTGAGGTTATTTTAGGAGAGGATGAAAGCAATGATGGTACACGGGAGATATGTATGGATTATGCCAATAAGTATCCAGATAAAATCAAGTTGTTTTTACGCTCCAGAAAGGATGTGATTTATATTAATGGACAAGCTACTGGACGCTATAATTTTATTGAGAATTTAAAAGCCAGTAAAGGGAAGTATATTGCGATATGCGAAGGCGATGATTACTGGACCGACCCTTTAAAATTGCAAAAACAGGTTGATTTTTTGGAGGCTAATCCAGATTACGCCATCCATAGCGGTGCCGCTAAAATTTTAAATGAAAAAGGAGGATCAATACCAGAGGCATTTATAGGGTTACGTGACACTGAAGACTCCTTTACCATAGATGATTTTTTGGGAAAGAATAATTTAATTACCTGTACCGTGTTGTTTAGAAATTGTCTTACCCATTTACCAAGTGAATTTAAAGTTGTTAAGTTTGGCGATTGGTTTTTATATACCATGTTATTACATCAAACAGGGCTAAAAGCTTATAGAGGTACCGATGTTATGGCTGTATACAGGGTGCATGGTAAAGGGCTTATGAGTTTGTTGACCTCTAGAAATTATTTCCAGCAAAATTTCAACCAAGTATTAACCATCAAACACTATGTAGGGTACAAAAAGAACCCTCCATCTGTTATACAATGGCTAAATAATTATTCCATTCCCAAATTTAGGTATGAGTTGGCCCATAACATGTATAAGAATGCCCTAAAAACGTTTTTGTACAATATATTTTATTGTAAGTTTAGAATCTCGGTGCGCCGTTATTTAAGCGTGTTAAAGCATAATAGTTGGCGCATTAAAAATTAATTATAAAATGAAGCAACCCATGGTTTCTGTTTGTGTACAAACCTACCAGCATGTAAATTACATCAAACAATGTTTGGATGGTATTTTAATGCAACAAACCACTTTTCCGTTTGAGGTTATTTTAGGGGAAGACGAAAGCAATGATGGTACCCGTGAGATTTGTATAGAGTATGCTAATAAATATCCAGAAAGAATTAGGTTGTTTTTACGCTCCAGAAAGGATGTTATTTCTATTAATGGCAATCCAACAGGGCGATTCAATATGATTGAAAACTTAAAAAGTTGTCAAGGTAAATATATTGCGTTATGTGAGGGTGATGATTATTGGACGGACCCTTTAAAATTGCAAAAACAGGTTGATTTGTTGGAAAAAAATAAAGATTATAGCTATTGTGGTCATAAATCAAGTACAAAGTCTAATATTGGTATAAATAAAATATCTTTAGAAATTAAGGAATTTGGATTTAAAGAATTGATATTTAAAAATGTTTTAAATACAAGTACTTTGATTTTTAGAAAGAAAGTAATTGAACCTTTGCCTAACTTTTTTAGAACAATTTCAGCCGGAGATTGGGGGTTGCAGTTAATTGCAATAAAAAATAGTAAAGCTTATGTGTTACCTGATTATATGAGTGTTTACAGAGAACATGATAAAGGAATATGGAGTAATTTGGACAGTAAGACAAAATGTTTAAACGGAGTGAAAACTCAAGAAGCGTTTAAACTAATTTATTCAGATAAAGAATCTATTGATTTAATTAACAAGGCTATGGAAAGTAGAAAGAAAGCCTTTGGCATTGTTGAAAGGTCATTTTTAGAAAGTATAGTTGTTAAAATTAAATCGAAGTTAAAATATATATATAGGTGAAAGACTTTACAGATATTCCTTTTTCGATTAACAATTTAGACCGGTATATTATTAGAACGGCAATCTTTAAAGCTTTAAAGGAAACTTTACCTTTATTTAGAGGAACTTTGCTAGATATAGGTTGTGGCAAAATGCCATATAAAAATTATATTTTAGAGCACAGTAAGGTTTCAACCTACACAGGCTTAGATATTGAAAATGCTTTGGAATATGATACAGATGTAAAACCAGATTTTACTTGGGACGGAAAAACCATGCCTTTTAACACCAATAGTTTTGATTGTGCTTTTGCTACCGAAGTTTTAGAGCATTGCCAAGAACCAGAGGTTGTTTTAAGCGAAGTGTATCGGGTTTTGAAACCAGAAGGTTTTTTTTTCTTTACCGTACCATTTTTATGGAATTTGCATGAAGTACCCCATGACGAATACCGCTATACCCCATTTTCTTTGCGACGCCATTTAGAAAATTCAGGATTTAATGATATTGAAATACAAGCAACAGGAGGCTGGCATGCCGCCATGGCGCAAATGTTAGGTTTGTGGGTGCGTAGAAGCCCGATGAAAGCTAATAAACGCAAGTATTTGTCTTTAATTTTAAAACCTATTATTAGGTTTTTGATTAAATTGGATAAAAACACCAAAATAGAGTTTAAAGATGGTCAAATGATAACAGGATTATATGGAACAGCAAAAAAACAATTATGAACATCGCTATTTTTACACCCAATCAAAATCCGTATTCTGAAACTTTCATTCAGGCACATAAAAACCATTTAAAAGGAAAGGTGTTTTATTATTATGGTAGTGATGCCCATATACAACTGGAGGGGCAACAGCGGTTAATGCCTTTATATCGTTATAAATTTTTAAGAGTATATGCAAAACTTTTTAGAAAACCCAGTAGCTATTTATGGCAACAACGCGTGTTGTATAGTTTAAAGGCAAACAATATTGAAACGGTTTTGGTGGAATATGGCACCCATGCCCACGATTTAAAAGACATGCTTAGGGCTTCGGGATTGCCTGTTGCGGTGCACTTTCATGGCTATGATGCCAGTATTGATGGAGTTATTAAAAAGTGTGGAAATTATAAAGAAGTCTTTGCTATTGCTAAAAAGATTATAGTAGTTTCAAAAGTCATGGCGCATAGGTTGTTAGCGTTGGGGTGTCCAGAAGACAAACTTGTTTATAATGTATATGGACCAAACCCCGATTTTGAAACAGTAGTGCCTAGGTTTACTAAAAAACAATTTGTTGCCATTGGGCGGTTTACCGATAAGAAAGCCCCATATTATACCATTATGGCTTTTAAAGAAGTGTTGGAAAGGCATCCTGATGCCCGTTTGTTAATGGCTGGAGACGGTGCGCTGCTAAACATGTGTAAAAATTTGGTTAAGCAGTACCATATTACGGAACATGTTCACTTTTTGGGTGTGGTCACGCCAGAGCAGTACCGTAGTTTATTGGCGGAATCGTTGGCTTTTGTGCAGCACTCCATAACGGCAGATACGGGCGATATGGAAGGCACGCCTTTAGCGGTTTTAGAAGCTAGTGCAGCGGGATTGCCTGTTATTTCCACTATTCACGCAGGTATTCCTGATGTGATTGTGCATGGCGAAACCGGATTGCTTTGCGAGGAGCATGATGTGGAGGCTATGAGTAAACATATGATGATGCTTTTGGATGATTTGGAATTAGCAAAGTCTATGGGTGCTAATGGGAAACGGCATATTAAGGCGCATTTTAGTTTAAAGAGGCATATTGATAGTTTGCAGGATATTTTGTACAGTTGAGTGGTTCTCGATACTATCCCGATGAAATAATCGGGATCACTCGAACTGATTCTCGATACGATTTTCTCATGCTTCGAAAATCACTCGAACTGACATTGGTTTTTGGACAGGCTTAGGGTGACAGCCCTTCGGCAGGCTCAGGGTGACAAGGTTTATAAGACCCAGAAATGAATTAACTTCGTTGAATCTTCGATTTCAGGGTGACAAGTTGTGTGGCGTTTAGGGTGACAACCCTTCGACAGGCTCCTTTAGATTTGTTTTTATAAATTTAAGAAAGAGAAAGGAAATAAAGTGAACTAAGACAGGCTCTGAATTTTAATGTTCAATATGTGATTTAGACTTTACTTCCCTTTCATCAAGAACTCAAATAGAAATTAGGGAAAGACCCATTATCAAGGAGTTAAGTTAATTGATGAATTTCTCTTATCTATCATCTTAAAAGCAAAGTTATGGAAAACATTATTATTGGTATTGACATTAGCAGTAAAACTTTGGACATCTGTGTCAAGCAGCTGCAGAGCATTGAGCATTTTACTATTGAGAACACCCAGAAAGCAATCCATGAATTCTTTAGGCCCTTCACCAAACAAAAGGTTGTTGTTGCCATGGAAAACACGGGCAGGTATAATTGGAACCTCTATGAGGTATTGGAAAGCACTGATTGGAGGGTCTATGTAATCAATCCACTCCATCTGATTAAAAGTTTGGGTTTTGTTAGGGGCAAAAACGATAAAATAGATGCCTATAGAATCGCTGTCTTTATCGAAAAGAACCAAAAAGAAAACGTCCAATGGAGACCATCCCCAAAACCAATCAAACAGTTGAAGGTTTTGATCACTGAGCGTGATTCTAGAATCAAAATGAAACGCAGCCTAAAAAAGCAACAACATGATTATAAGCTAATGAAAACCATAGGTTTGGACAAAGACCTCTTAAATCTCAATCAAGAGATCATTCAAAGAGTTGAAAACCAAATTGCGGTTATTGAAAAGAGAATACAGCAAATAATAGAAGATAATAAAAGTCTTAAAGAACAATCAAAACTCATAAAAAGTGTTCCAGGTGTTGGTAACGTTCTATCTTGGTATATGCTAGCTAAAACCGAAGGGTTTACCAAAATAACAGAACCAAGAAAAATGGCCTGCTTCTCTGGGGTAGTCCCTTTTGAGCACCAATCGGGAAGCTCGATTTACAGAAAACCAAAAGTGTCATTCTATGCTGATAAATCAATTAAAAGCATTCTGCATCTAGGGGCTTTGAGTGCCATAAGGCTTGAAAATGATTTGGGCAATTATTACCGTAGAAAAGTAAGTGAGGGCAAAAATAAAATGTCTGTGTTAAACGCCGTGAGAAATAAAATCATTCACCGTATTTTTGCTGTAATAAAAAACCAAACTATTTATAAAAATAATTTGGTTTTATCATAGAAATCAGGAGGGGTTGTGGGTGAGGTTTAAAGTAAAACTTCAGTATTGTAACTCATTCGCCAACGTTCAAGATTCACCTACAAATTTCCTATATTAGCGGCACTATAAATTAGTGTTATGACCAATACCCCTTTGGTATCCATTATTATTCCCACGTTTAATCGTGCACACCTCATTGGTGAAACTTTAGAAAGTGTCCTCTCTCAAACCTATACAAATTGGGAATGTATTGTGGTAGATGATGGTTCTACAGACCATTCAGAGGAAGTTATTGGCGGGTATGTAAAAACAAATCCTAAGATTCAATATCATAAAAGACCTGAAAATACTATTAAAGGGGCAAGTAGTTGTAGAAATCACGGGTTATATAAAGCCACAGGATTGTATGTGATTTTTCTGGACTCCGATGATGTATTATTGCCAAACTGTGTTACAAACAGGATTCTTAAAATAAAAGAAACTTCTGAAAATTATTTTTGGGTATTTCCTATGGCGATTCAAAATAATGGAAAGAGCAGAGTACAAACTATTCCAAAACGTAACGATTATTTAAAGGCGTTTTTATCTTGTAAGATTCATTGGGGTATTATGTGTACCATATGGGAAATAGAGTTTTTAAAAACCATAGGTGGTTTTAATCCACAATACCCTAGGTTAAATGACCCTGAAATACATGTTAGAGCCATGCTTAGTGCTAATTCTAACTATAGGGTTTTTTATAATGCACCCCATGATAGTGTTTACAAGGAAGCTACTATTAAAAACAAAAATGCCTATGCTTTAAATTATTTTATGGCATTGCAGATGTTTATTCCAGATATGTGTAAACTACTTATTGCCAATAAAAAAAGAACACAAAAGGTGTTGTTAAAAGCGTATTTAAACCATTATATAAAAGATTTTGAAAAATATACACCGTGGAAAAACATGCTGGTTCTTTTAAATACTTTTTATAAAAATAGAGTTATTTTCCTGACAGATTATTGTTACAGAATGGGTAAATATTTGCTTTTAAAACTTTTTACAGTAATTTTGAAAAAGCTAAAAGTAAGCAACACAGGATAAAAAAATAATACCTGAATACATACCCAAAAAACCATAACCCAAAACCTAAAATTTGTTTTCTAAAAGAATTGCCATATTATTTATTCCTTACCATCATATAGGAGGTGCAGAGCGTGTTCATTTGGAGATTATTAAATCCTTGAAATTTAAACCGTTTGTTTTATTTGACAGAACAGATGGCTCTGTGTTGTCTGATGAATTTAAACACCATGCGTTTTGCTTTTTTGTTACTAATTCCAATAGAAAGAACTATGTTATAAAAGGGCTAAGATTGTTGTCTTATTTAAAGCCATTAACCTTATTTGGTTGTAACAGCCCTTTTTTTTACCAAGTGATACAGCAAATTAAAAAAAATGTCAAGACCATAGACCTAACACATGCATTTTCGTATGCTGATAACGGCATAGAGATAATATCGTTGCCTTATGTACATCTATTGACCCATAGGGTTGTGATAAACAATAAGACCCTTCAGGATTATAAGGATTTATATGAAAAAAATGGGTTGGAAAGCCATTTATTGAAAAGGATTTCTGTTATTCCCAATGGGGTTTCCATTGGAGCATTTCATGAAGAGCTCATTTTTTCAAGATTTAATACGTTTACAATAGGCTTTATTGGCAGAAATTCAGAAGAGAAACGTCCGAAACTTTTTTTTGAAATTGTTAAACATTCCAGTCACCAGATCAAGGTTATTGGAGACCATTTTGGTGGTTTTAAAAAAAGCTACCCTAAAGTATCTTATTTAGAAAATTGTAATGACCCCAAAAAGGTACGTAGCGAATTTTCAAAAATCTCCGTCTTGATAGTTCCGTCAATCCGCGAGGGTTTTCCTTTGGTCATTATGGAAGCCATGGAATTGGGGATTCCTGTTATTTCTACCAATGTGGGCAGTATTAATGAACACGTTATAAATGACTATAATGGGTATATCGCCCAAGATAATTCTGAACATGCATTTTTAAATTTTGCCCAAGATAAGATTTTGCAACTTTCTGAAGATATGGAATTATATAGTAAATTAGCTCATAATGCAAGGGCTTATGCCGTTTCACATTTTGGTTTAGAAGCATTTAAAGAAAAATATAACCGATTATTTTATGATTAAAGTCTCCATCATCGTTCCGTGTTACAACCATGCCCAGTATTTGGATGAGGCATTGCAATCTGTTAAGGAGCAAACATATAGCGATTGGGAATGCATTATTGTTGATGATGGGAGTCCAGATACTACCGCATTGGTTGCAAACGGATGGATAGAAAAAGATGACCGATTTAAATATGTGCATCAAGAAAACAAAGGGTTGGCTAGTGCCCGAAATTATGGTATCAGCCAATCTTCTGGCATATTTATATTACCCCTGGATGCCGATGATACCATTTCTAAAGATTATTTAGCAAAGGCACTTGGTGCGTTTCAAGAGGATGCTTCGCTAAAAGTGGTGTACTGCAAGGCGGAAAAGTTTGGTATGGAGACAGGTGCTTGGGAATTAAAGCCCTTTTCCCTTTTTAATTTGAGCCAAGAAAATATGATATTTTGTTCTGCATTATTTAGAAAAACGGATTGGGAAACAGTGGGTGGTTATGATGAAAACATGCGTTATGGCTGTGAAGATTGGGAATTCTGGATTTCGTTATTAAAACATGGCGGTACCGTAAAACAATTGGACAGCGTAGGCTTTTATTATAGAACACATGACGTTTCCATGATTAAACGTATAGAAGATAAGCATTACCAGTATTTACTGGACTATTTAAGTGTGAAACATGCCGATTTTTTTGTTGCGCAACAAGGCTCTTTTTTTACATTACAAACTAAACTTGAACAAGTTAAAAAGGAAGCATTAAACAAACTGAAAAGTGAAAAATATGTGATAGATGTTTTTTGTAAACGATTTTTTGGTTTTACAGTGTTTGGTCTTTATAAAAATGAATTGTAACTATGTTGGCCATTATTATTCCTTTTTATAAACGTACTTTTTTTAAAGACACGCTGCAATCGTTGGCGAACCAAACGGACAAACGGTTTAAGGTGTATATTGGCGACGATGCGAGTGTAGAATCGCCTCAATCGTTATTGGAGGACTATAAAGGCCAATTTGATTTTGAATATCACCGATTTGATGAGAATTTAGGAGGCGAGCAATTGGTAAAACAATGGGAACGCTGTATTGATTTAGCCAAAGATGAATCATGGTTTATGGTTTTGGGCGATGATGATGTTTTGGGAACCAATGGTGTTGCAGCATTTTATAAGCACCTCCATGATATTGAAGAAGCAAAATGCCAAGTGGTGCGATATGCAACCGTTGTAATTAACGATTTGAATGTATCCACAACCAAATTATATACACATCCCAAGTTAGAAAAGGCAACCGCTTTTTTTTATAGACGCTTTACCAATAAAACCCGTAGTTCGTTATCAGAATACATATTCCATAAAAAAGCCTACGATAGCATTGGGTTTTACAATTACCCATTGGGGTGGTTTACCGACGATAGGGCTTGGTTAGAATTTTCCGAATTTGGGAATATCTATACCATAAATGATGCTACCGTAAGTTTTAGGCTGAGTACCGAGAACATTTCCAGACATGATTTCAAACTTGAGGAAAAAGCACAGATTAGATTGCAGTTTTTTAAATTCATCATATCAAAGCATGTTTTAAAATTTACAAAGCCTCAGCAAAAACACCTTACGTTATACTATGAACAATTGGTTTATAAACATGGGAAGGCAACCTTTTCTTTTTGGACTTTGGTATTTTTATCTTTTTTAAAACAACTAGATGTGGTGCAATGTGTTAAATTTACAAGACGGATGTTCATCCATTTAAAAAACCATGACCAGTAGCCAACCTAAAATATCCATTATTATACCTGTCTTTAATAGGGGGACTTTATTGCCCTATACGTTAGATAGTATTTTGTTGCAAACATATACCGATTGGGAATGTATTTTGGTAGATGATTTAAGCACCGATGACAGTTTTTCTGTGATGGAACAGTACCAGAAAAAAGATAAACGATTTAAAATCTACAAGCGCCCTGAAATCGTAAAAAAAGGTGCTAATGCTTGTAGAAATTACGGGTTTTTGCAAAGTTTAGGTCTATATATTAAATGGTTTGATAGCGATGATATCATGTTGCCCAAGCATCTTGACATTGCCTATAAGACCTTAGTGGATGAGGGATTGGATTTTGTAGTAACGGACACTATTAATTTTAGCCATGAAACAGGTGAGTTATTAGACAAGCCTTATGACTTTGATAGAAATACAGCTGTAGTTTCTTCTAAAAATTTTGCTCAGCATGCTATGGGTTGGATAACCGATGATTTTTTGGGGACTCGGAGCATTGTTGAAAACATAAGGTTTAACGAGCACATCATAACTGATGGCGACGAGTACAATTTTTTTGTTACATTGCTACAGCAGCCATTTAAGGGACGGTTATTACTAGATGTTTTAACCCATAGACGAATTCACAATGCGTCGCTTACAAAAATCAATGATGAACATTCCAAAGCATATGTATCCAAAATTGCTACTATAAAATACCAAACCGCTAAGGATTTAGTGGTTTATAAGGATACGGAATTAATAAAATGGTTTTTGTCGGGGTATATGCAGAACGCTTATAAAAATGCTTTGTTAAAACAACACGTGCCCTATACAAAACCTGCTTTTACATTAATTTGCCATTATTTTTCGGTTTTTAAAGGCTGTGTTTTTGTAATGGCCTTGTTTATGGCCAGATATTTTAATAAAGGTTATCATGTTATGAAATATGCAAGAAGTTAAAGTACACAATAAGCCATTAATATCTGTTGTAATAGCTTGTTACAATGATGCTGATTTTATTGAACAATCGGTAGCATCGGCATTACAACAAACTTATCCTCATATTGAAGTTATTATTATTGATGATGGTTCAAACCAAACAACCAAAAACGTTTTAAAAGCGATTGAGCCTAAAATAACGAAGCTAATTACCCAAAACAACCAAGGACAAAGCACCGCTAGAAATGTAGGCATTAAACAAGCTAAAGGCGACTACATATTGGTGCTGGACTCTGACGATTATTTTGAACCCACTTTTTGCGAAAAGGCCATGTTGCATTTTGAGCAAGATGGTGCTGTTAAAATTGTTACGTCAAACGTTACACGTTTATTGCCCAATGGAGAAAAAGAACTTTTTAAACCTTGTGGCGGCACTATAAAAAACTTTTTAAAATTTAACTGTGCTACGGGTAGTGCCCTGTTTAAGAAATTAGATTGGGAAGCAGTAGGTGGTTATGATGAGGCCATGAGGCAAGGCTTTGAAGATTGGGAATTTTACATACGTTTGGTAAAAGGAGGAGGCAAAGCTTACATAATACAAGAAGCTCTTTTTAATTACAGAGTTAAGGAACATTCCACATCGACTAGAGCAAATAAAATCAAGTATTCTTTATTGCAATATATCTATTTTAAGCACAAAGACTTATATGTATCCAATTTTGAATTGTTTGTCAATTTTTTGTTGTATAAAATTGAAGCGGAAGAGATAAGTAAAAATAATAAAGTGAAAAAAGTGGAATTCAAATTAGGAAACGCTATTTTGAGGCCTTTTAGATATGTTAAATCATTATTACAATAAATGAATCCAATAGTATCCATCATTATGGCGACCTTTAATAGATCACAATATATTTTGGAATCCATACAATCCATACAAAACCAAACCTTTAAAGATTGGGAATGTCTTGTTGTTGATGATGGCAGCACCGATAATACAGCGGACGTTTTAGCCCCCATTGTCGCTAAAGACAAACGGTTTAAGTATGTTAGTAGACCATCAAATTACCAAAAAGGATTGCCAGGAAGTAGGAATTTTGGTTTAGACATTGCCAATGGCGACTTTGTTATTTTTTTTGATGACGATGATATTGTGCATCCCCAAAATTTAGAGTTATGTGTCAAGGAATTGTCTAAAGACCCAAACATGTCCTTTTGTAGGTATGTTAGTAAGGTGTTTAAAGGCCAATTTGATTATCATTTTGAGTATTCAAAAGACTATTCGTTTTTTTATCTTGACGTTAAAGATTTAGAAAGAATTTTAAAAAATGAGCTTCAAATTAATTCTTGTTCAGCTATGTGGAGAAAAGAGTGTTTTCAAAATAACAGATTTCAGGAATACTTAATGTATGCTGAAGAATGGGAATTGTATACAAGACTGATTTCTATAGGATATAAAGGTATTTCCATTGAAAAATGTTTGTTTTACGGTAGAAAGCATCCGGATTCCAATACCGGGGAATTTTACAATCATGACCCCATTAGAAGAGCATCATATGCAGATGCCATCCAGTTAGTGGTTGCAAACCTAAAAGAAAAAGATTTGGTGTCGGATGAAATGGTACGTTATTTTATACAAATATCATTAAAACACAAAGAATATGCATTGTTTGAACGGATTTTAGATACCTTGGAGTTGGAAGCATTTGAAAAATTGAAATGGAAATTGTTTTATAGACAATTACCATTACGATTGTTTTTTTATAAAATTAAAAAACGGCTTTTAAATTAAGCCAATCTTTCGTTTAATGAAATTTCTAATAATAGAACAAGACTTAAAAGTATCAGGTACAAGTCAAGGAATTATTTCCCGATCCTTTATTGCAAAACTAAGGATTGCTTATCCTGATGCAATTATTGATGTGGTGTATTTAAAACAAAGTGAAAGTGATGACCAACTTCATTTGTTACCTGCAGATACTATTGAAACGCATGTACTAGATTTAAAAGTGCCATGGCTAATTACATGGTATAATAAGATTTATTGGAGATTGTTTCATGTGTCTCTATACCAGCGTTATAGGCAAAATGTGTATGGTAAGTATATTGCTAAAATAGACTTTGAGCCCTATGACCATATCTTTATTAGGAGTGCGGGTTTAGAGCATGAAACCCTTTTGGGAGCCAAAGATTTGCCTATTTTAAAAAAGGCGATTGTAACTTTTCACGAACCTTATCCTATATTTTGGTGTTCAGGTAGCCAAAATGAATTGACTAATTTGGAACTTTTTAGGATGAAGGAAATGCAAAAAGTGGTATCTCAGGCTAAATTTGGATTGGCAACGGCAAACTTGGCACAAGACATGCAGTATTTATATGGGTCACGAACCCAATTTTTTGCATTGCCACATCATTATGATTCATCGGTATTCGATTTATCCAATCATAAACACACATTTAAAAAGAACAAAAAAATTACCATTTGTTATCATGGAGCCATTCAATTTGGAAGAAACATTTGCGAGCTTTTGGATGTTTATCAAGAATTAGTGTGTTCAAACGAGCTATACAGGGAGCACACCGAATTTATTTTGAGGTTGAAGAAAAGGAGTGATATAGATTTTTTAAAAGATAGGTATTCGAATAATGATAATATTATTGTTTTGGGTTCTATGGATTTTTCAAATGCAGCTTTTGAGCAAATTAATTTGGCAGATATTAATATTATGTTGGAAAATGGACCGCTCTATTGTAGTGTTTTATTGGGTAAAGCACCATTTTTGGCTGCCTATAATAAGCCCGTATTAACAATTTCTCCAATTAGAAGTGATTTGCGAACTATCATTAAAGAAGAAAAATATATTGCCAGTTATAATAATCCAAAGGAAATTAAACAGAAACTTGAAGAGTTGATACAGGACAGATTAGAGTCGAACGCACCTGTTTATCCATTTGGGGATTATTTTAGTGATGCCAATTTTAAAATAATGCTGGATAAGGTGCTTAAGGCAGTAAAAGATTAAAACATGATAATGAAACTATGAGAAAATTGGCGGTTTTATTACCTACCTACAATGCGGCTCCTTATTTAAGGGAAAGTATTGGATCTGTATTAAACCAAACGTTTAAAGATTTTGATCTTTATATCTATGATGACTGTTCGATAGATGACTCCTATAAGATTATTCATTCTTATGAAGACCCTCGGATTTTTTATATAAAAAACGACCAGAATATAGGGCTTACAAAAACACTAAATAGGGGATTGGCGTTTTTGCTTCCACAATATGAATACTTAGCGAGAATGGATGCGGACGATTGGTGCTTTCCAGGACGATTTGAAAAACAACTTCATTTTTTAAATACGCATCCTGATATTGTTATGTGTGGTACGCAAGGGTATTGGTTAAAAGATTTGTCTCTGCATCCTAAAGACGGTTGGACTTACCCAACAGCTTCGGCATATATTAATTATAACTTGCTTTTTGGAGCTACGTTTGGTCATTCATCCGTTATTTTTAGAAGCAAAAACATATTGGAGCACGATTTACGATATGATGAATCAAAAATAAATTGTCAGGATTGGGACCTATGGACTCGGATGTCTAAAATTGGAAAGATGGCCAATTTACCAGATTTTCTTATGAAGTACCGCATTTTGCAATATAGTAACCATCGCTCACCCGAAAAACAGAATATACATTTTGAATACCGTTCAAAAATTATTGCTTCTTATTGGGCTGATTTTGGGTTTTCATTTTCAGAAACCGACATACATGCGTTGTATTATTCAGAAAACAAAGTTGACTATCCTGTTTTTGTTTGTAAAGTTGAAAAATTGATAAACGCTTTTAATGGTGTTTTCCATCAAAGCAAGTCAGAGCTATCAAAAATAGACCAAAAACAGTTTAGTTATAGGCTAGCTAGACATGTTTTAAGTTATTGGAAACGTTCGGGCGTGAGCAGATTACATCCAATGGTTTGGTTTTTTATTATAAATAACATAACATTTATGAATAAAATGAGATTAGTAAAAAGTTTAATACGATAATAATTCATGCAGGCATCCATTTTAATTGTTTCAAAAGACAGAAAGGAAGAACTTGAAAAAACCTTGTTAACGCTTAAAGGATTAGTTGATTTGTCAAGTCAGGAGGTTCTGGTTTTTTTGGATGGTTGCACCGACGGCTCCTTAGCTTTAAAAGAAAGCTTTAAATGGGTAGCATGGTATGAATCAAATAGAACCATTGGAGCCTCAAGAGCGAGACATATACTCTATGCTAAAGCCAGAGGCACTATATTCATTGGGTTTGATGATGATGCCCATCCTTTAAATGCAAACTTTGTAGCATTATCCCAACAACTTTTTAATGAGTTTCCCAATGTTGGTGTATTAGCATTTGAAGAAATTAAAGGAGTTTTTAATTCGGATGAAGCGGCTTTAAAACTTAAACCAGAGTTGATTGAGGAATATGTATGCCGTGAATTTGTAGGCTGTGGATTTGCTATACGTAAAGATGTTTATGAAGCTACCAACGGCTTTCCGGTTTGGGTAGATATTTACGGAGAGGAATCCTGTTTGTCCATTGAAGTATTGTCAAAAGGGTTTGATATTCTTTACACAAATAGGATTACGGTCAATCATAGAATTGATAAAGTACAACGATTGCAACAGGGTAGGAATTATTTTAGATTTGGAAAACAATTAAAAAACACAGCGTTTTATTATATCATATATCATCGATTTCCATTTGTAAAGCTAGCAAAATTATTTTGGCATAATTTTAAAAAATATGGATGTAGCGATTGGGACTATTTTAAAATCTATTTTATAGCCTTATTTAGGATGCTGATTTTTTTACCACAATTGGTAAAGTATAGAAAGCCTGTGGACGACGTTATTTTAAAAAAAAGCAGTTTATTGCCAAATCCTAAATACTAACAAATTTTAAATAGGTTATTCTAATTATGGAATTACTTTTTAAACACTAATGAAATCTATATATTTGATTTTTATTAAACACTAACCAATGAAAAAATTAGGGTTGATACCACTTCGTAGAGATTCCAAAGGTATTTCTGGAAAAAATAAAAAAAAAATGTTAGGTCGACCTTTATTCTCATGGGTGCTTACGGAGGCTGTTTTTTCAGACTTGGACGTCGTATATGTTTTTACCAACGATTTAGAAATAATCGATTATATTAAAAAAGAGTACCGTTGGACCCCTAAGATTGTAGCTTTATTGCGAGATGAGGAACATGCCAGTGATACCGCTACGACCGAAAGTGTTATGCAAGAGTTTGCCGAAAAAATAGACTACGATTTTTCAATTTTATGTTTGCTACAAGCAACATCTGCTTTTACTCTCGCAATTGATATCAATGAGGTGTTAGCAAAAATTATATCCAAAACATGTGATTCTGCTTTGAGCGTGGTAAGAACCCATCGTTTTACATGGAACGATAATGGCACCGCACAAAACTATGATATTTTTAAACGACCTAGAAGGCAGGATTTTGAAGGCTTGCTGATTGAAAATGGCGCTGTGTACGGTACCACTAAAGAGACTTTTTTAGAATCAAAAAACAGGATAAGTGGCCGTATAGGCTTGGTTGAAATGCCCGAGGAATCCTTAACTGAGATTGATAGTGCTACCGATTGGGTTATTGTGGAAACTCTTTTGGCTGATAGGTTAAAAAGACATAAAAGCAATCAAAAAATCACCTATTTAGTTTTAGATGTCGACGGCGTATTCACTGATGGGGGCATTTATTACAATGCCGATGGTGAAATGGCAAAAAGATTTGATATGCGTGATGGTATGGGATTGGAAATTTTAAGACAACATGGCGTTGAGGTCATGGTACTCACTTCTGAAAATTCTGAACTTGTTGCCCAACGCATGAAGAAACTACAAATACAGGATACTTTTTTAGGAGTGAAAGACAAATATTTATTTTTAAAAAACGTTTTGGAGGCAAGGAATTCCGACTTTCAAGCCGTGGCTTATGTTGGGGATGATGTTAACGATTTGGCTAACATCTGTGCTTCAGCTTGGTCTTTTGCACCAGCAAATGCGATGGCCATTGTACAGCAACATGCTGATATTGTATTAAAAAACCCTTCGGGCGCAGGAGCGATAAGAGAAGTATGTGAATTAATTTTAAAGTATAACAAACGCTATGAGTAACTATAAGGAACCCTATGTGATTGCCGAAATAGGATGTAATCACAAAGGGGATATGGACATTGCGAAAGAGCTTATAAAAGTGGCTAAAATATTTTGTAATGCCAATGCGGTTAAATTTCAAAAACGGAATAATAAAGAATTGTTGACTGAAGAGCAGTATAACCAACCGCATCCAAATCCTGCTAATTCGTATGGTAAAACATATGGGGAGCATCGCGAGTATTTAGAGTTTGATGTGGAGCAGCATCAAGAACTGAAAGCATATTGTGAAGCAATTGGTATAACATACTCAACATCAGTTTGGGATGTTACTTCTGCAAAAGAAATAGCATCTTTAAACCCGGAATTTATTAAAATACCATCAGCATGTAACAATAACACGAAGATGTTGGAGTGGCTATGCGAAAATTATCAAGGAGAACTTCATATTTCAACGGGTATGACCACTAAAAATGAAATTGAAGACTTGGTTCAGTTTTTTAAAAAATTTAATAGAAATAAGGATTTAGTGCTTTACAATTGTACGTCGGGGTATCCCGTTCCATTTGAAGATGTCTGTCTTCTAGACATCAATGTACTGATTGAAAAGTATAAAGACGATGTAAAACACATTGGGTTTTCTGGCCACCATTTGGGAATAGCGGTAGATGTGGCAGCCTATACTTTGGGGGCAAATATTATTGAACGCCATTATACCATTGATAGAACTTGGAAAGGCACCGACCACGCCGCATCGTTAGAGCCTATGGGACTTAGAAAACTGTCAAGAGACTTAAATGCTGTATATAAAGCGCTTAATTTTAAATCAAAAGATATTTTGCCTATTGAGCAAGTGCAGCGCGATAAACTTAAAAATCAAAAAGGATAATTAACGATTGATAATGAAAAAAAAAATATTCGTTTTTTTTCCGGATGGTGTTGGTTTAAGAAATTTTGCATTTACTGATTTTAAACAAATTGGTGAAAATATGGGTTTTGATATCCATTACTGGAACAATACTGTTTTTTCATTAAAAGACAACTTGGGTTTTAATGAAGTTAAGATTGAAAATCATAAAACACACCCATTAACGCCACTATATTTAAGAGCCAGAAAGCATGTAGAACTGAATGTGTCTCAAAAAAAGTTTAATGATAATGTGTATCCAACCTACAAATTCCCGTTTAATTATAATGGGTTGAAGAATACACTTAAAACTTTATATATAAAGCTGTTAATTGGTTTAAATAATTCTGAAAAGGGGATTGAACGCATTCGAAAGAAAATAAATGAGTTAGAACGTTCTACTTCAAAATACAACTACTGCAAAGCACAACTTTTGGAGCATAAACCAGATTTGGTATTTTGTACCACCCAGCGCGCATCACAATCTATCAGTGCTTTATTGGCAGCCAAGGATTTAGGAATTCCAACGGTAGCTTTTGTATATTCTTGGGATAACGTCCCCAAAGCCATGCAAGTGGTAGAAACCGATTATTATTGCGTATGGAGCAATCTAATGAAAGCTGAAGTTTTACAATACTATCCATTTGTAAAAGAATCACAGGTTTTTGTTACCGGAACACCGCAATTTGAACCCCATTTTGATACAACGTTATTAGAACCTAGAGAGTCTTTTTTTGCACAATATGGTTTAGATGTGAATAGAAAATACATCTGTTATTCGGGTGATGATGAAACTACATCGCCACTGGACCAATATTATTTAGAAGATTTGGCAAACGCGGTTAGAAGTTTGAACAGTAAAGGATATAACTTAGGTATCATTTACAGAAAATGTCCGGTTGATTTCACCCAAAGATACAACGCCGTTATAGCAGCTAATAAAGATATTATTGAAGTTTTGGATCCCATCTGGAAACAGGTAGGTAGTATTTGGAACGAGGTGTCGCCAGCCAAAGAAGACTTTAAAATGTTGTACAATGTATGTGAACATAGCGCTTTTGTCACGAATGTATGTTCCTCAACCGTATTTGATTTTGTGTTACACCATAAGCCTTGCATCTATTATAACTATGAGCAACCGCAATTAAAAAAGGGCATTCGTGATATTGGACAAAATTACAACTATGTCCATTTTAGAAGTATGCCGAGTAAACAAGCTGCTATATTTTGCACAGACAAAAAAGACTTAGAAGATTTGGTAAAACAGGTGATTGATGGTGAATTAACAAATGTAGCCGAAGGTTTAAAATGGTTTGAACGGGTTGCTGGTAAAACACCTAAAAAAGCTTCAGAAGCGATATGGTTAACAATTAAAAATATTTTAAATGAGTAATAGCCAAAAATAATATTCTTATTTTCCAAGGACTAGTCATAATTTTACTTCAAAAGAATTTAAAATATTTACAAACCATGAAGTTTTAGCACATAGCCATTGATGAACTAGGTTGTCTAATTTTTTGTTGTAAGTCCACATTCATTTTTAATTAGAATGGGAACTATACTAGGTTCAAAAAAAATAAAATGGTAATTATGAATAAATAATAGATCTATGAAAATAGCCTTTCTAACCCCCGAATATCCACATCCTAAAACTGGCAGATCTGGCGGTATTGGAACGAGTATCTTTAATTTGGCAAATGCGTTGGTTGGTTTGGGTCACGACATAAGTATCCTTGTTTATGGGCAGGATTGTGATGACACTTTTATGGAGAACGGCCTCTGTTTTTACAAAATAAAAAACATAAAAGTAAAAGGCTTGTCGCTGATTCTTAGCCAAAAAAAGGTAGAACGGTTAATCAACTCATTATATCATTCCGGTAAAATTGAGCTTGTAGAAGCCCCAGACTGGACGGGGTTTACAGCGTTTATAAAGCCCAAATGTCCTTTGGTGATTAGAGAAAATGGCAGTGATACCTATTTTTGTTATTTGGAGCAACGTCCTGTTAAATTTAAAAATAAGTTTTTAGAGAAGCGTGCCCTTGTTAAGGCAGATGGTATTATAAGTGTTAGTGCGTTTACAGGAACATTGACCAATACCTTATTTGGACTGAAAAGAGCCTTTACAGTGATTCCAAATAGTATTGATACCACTTTATTTGGTGTAAATAGCACTGATACTACTGAAGAACAGACGATTCTTTATTTTGGAACCTTAATAAGAAAAAAGGGTCTGTTGGAATTGGCTAAAATTTTCAATTTGGTTCATAAAACCAATAAGAAAGTTAGATTGGTTCTTGTAGGGAAGGACAGTGGAGACATTAGAACAGGTTCTTCGTCCACTTGGCAACTCATGCAGCCCTTGTTTGATGCGTCTGCTTTTAACCAAGTACGCTATTTGGGTGCTGTACCTTATTCTGAAATCCAGAAACTTATTACAAAGGCAACGATTTGTGTATTTCCGTCTTTTGCAGAAGCCTTACCAGTATCTTGGCTGGAAGCTATGGCTATGGAAAAAGCCATTGTAGCCTCTAATATTGGGTGGGCGCAAGAAATGATTGAAGATGGGAAAGAAGGTTTTTTAGTGCATCCTATAACTCATAAAGCATATGCGGACCGTATTTTGGAATTGTTGGAAAGCCCTGAAAAGCGACAACGGTTTGGTGTTGCAGCAAGAGAAAAAGTAAAAGCAAAATTCAGTCACGATTTAGTTGCGAAACAATCGGAGGCATTTTATAAATCTGTAATTTATAAATGATAGTCATTACACATAAAAGCAACCATGCCCTTAGTGTTTTCGATTATAAATCGGAAGAAAACATTCATGTAGACAGTAGAGGTTTGATTGATGTTTTTTTTAAGCTTGCAAATCAGTTCGAAAACAGACTTGTTATTTGGTGTGAAGATGATTTAAAGGACTATATAAACTTTAAAGAATTCGAAAAAATATTCCATCATAAATTAATCATGGCATCTTATAATGTAAAAGACTTCTATTATATAGATGAACGCATAGGTTACGTGGAGTCTTCGCCATTTTTGAAAATTAGCAAACAAGTAACCTATCCAACATGGTTAATGAGTAGTTCTATTGGAGGTATTAATTCCGATGTTTTATCGAGATACAATCAAAATGACTATAAGAGTAAAACTTTTGATTATGCATTAAACTCAATAGCAAAAAGAGGAATTCCTAACGGACTTTTTTGCTATTCAGAACCTACGTTGTTAAAAACGGGAATAGACATAGATAAAAACGGCAAAGCATCAAAGTATGAACTCTTTAAATTTATAAAAGAGCACTATAAAGCTAGATGGACTTTTTTAACCTTGTTTAATAGTTTGATATATGAAAAGCGGCTGTTTCTATTTCCATTTATCATGTCTTTTTTCTCTTCTAAGCAATTAAATAAACTAAATTTTAAAGATTTTAAAGATATTAAAGAACGTAATTTAAGATTAACCGATACTATAGATGTTATTATACCAACCATAGGAAGGAAATCTTTTTTATATGACGTTTTACTAGATTTATCAAACCAAGCAGCATTGCCAAAAAATGTTATAATAATAGAGCAAAATCCTGTTGTTGGAAGTAAAACAGCATTAGATTATTTACAAAAAAAATCGTGGCCATTTAAGATTAAACATAGTTTTATCCATCAAACAGGAGCTTGTCATGCCAGAAATATAGCCTTGGAACACATAGAGTCCGACTGGGTTTTTATGGCAGATGATGATATTAGATTTGATGAAAAAACTCTGGAAATAGCTTTGGCTGAAATGCATAAGTATCATTTAAAAGCTGCCACTTTAAGTTGTTATAGGGAAGGGGATAAAAAATTAAAGCAATCAACCTTACAGTGGCATACTTTTGGTTCGGGTTGTAGCATTATTTCAAATCAGATTGCTAGTCAGCTTAGATTTGATATGGCTTATGAACATGGTTTTGGAGAAGATGGCGATTTCGGGATGCAAATAAGGAATATGGGAGAAGATATAGGGTATATAAGCAACTGTGCTCTTCTACATTTAAAGGCTCCAGTTGGTGGTTTTAGAACAAAAATCACTAATTCTTGGGACAATGACAACATACAGCCTAAACCCTCGCCAACCATTATGTTGTACCATTTAAAACACCAGACACCTTTTCAAATAAAAGGCTATAAAACCATATTGTTTTTGAAGTATTTTAAACTGCAAGGCAATAAAAACATATTTTCTTATTTTTCATATATGAAAAAGCGTTGGAATAAAAGTGTTGAAATAGCTAATAATTTAAAAAATCAATTCAATTAAATGCATTTTACACTAATAGTTTGCACCTATATGCGCCCTAAACCGTTGTTAAAACTGTTGCAATCGGTATTGAAACAAACGCTATATCCCAATGACATTTTAATTATTGATGGTTCAACAAATGAAAAGACAGAAGCCATTTTAAAAGAAAACATATTTAGTAATTTAAGGTATTTTAAAGTTGACGAAACAGAAAGAGGCTTAACGAAGCAACGTAATTTTGGTATTAGTAAAATTGCTGAAGAATCTGAAATCATCTGTTTTTTAGATGATGACATTGTTTTAGAACCCGCCTATTTTGAAAACTTAATAAAAACATATTCAGAAAAACCAGATGCATTAGCTGTAGGCGGTTATATTACCAATGAAGTTACCTGGGAAGCATCAGATGATCGCAACCACCCGTCAACATTTTATTATGATGGCTGGATGCGCAATGAGTCCCTTCGATTTAGGCTAAGAAAGCTATTTGGTTTACAACCCGATATGCCACCAGGTTTTTTACCAACGTTTGGAAATGCGCGACCTATAAGTTACTTGCCACCGTCCAATAAAATATACGCAGTTGAGTTTTTTATGGGAGGGGTTTCTTCATATAGAAGGGACCTATTTAATAAAATTAAATTTTCTAATTATTTTGCTGGTTACGGGTTATATGAAGATTTGGATTTTTGTTTAAGAGTTGCAAACATTGGTACATTATATTTGAATACTAAAGCTAGGTTGAAACATTTTCATGAGGCGCATGGTAGGCCCAATCAATACAAATATGGTATCATGGTAGTTAGAAATGGTTGGTATGTTTGGAAATTAAAATATCCAAATGCTGAATTAATAAGTAAACTTAAATTCCATTTCACTTTTATGTTGCTTACGGCTATTTGTTTTACCAATAGTTTTTATGGTACAAATAAAAAGAAATCATTTATGGAAACTTTGGGTAGATTTGTTGGGTGGTTTTCTTTATTTTTTAATAAACCTAAAATTCAACCATGATATTAGAATTTTTAAAAGAAAATTTAATTAATCCTTCAACAAATAAAAGATGTAAGTCTTTTGGAGATAGTGCATTGGAATTTGATTGTGGAAATACGTTTAAAGTATTTAATAATACACCGATACTTATTAATGAAAGCGAAAGCATTTTTAAATTAGAAGATATTTTAGAAAAAGTGCCAACAGCACAAAACTCAAATTATCGAAGTAATAGTTTAAAGAATGTTTTTAGAAAAAAAATATTGCCATCGTTATCTAAAGATTTTAATTATACAAATCGATATAATCAATTAGCCGAAAAATTTAAGGGAAAAAATATTCTAATTATAGGAGCTGGAGACAAAGTGGATTTTTACAATAGAGTTTTTGAAAAATCATTAGTCATTACCTCAGATGTGCATTTACAATTTAATCCAGATATAGTTTTTGATGCTCACCAAATACCATTTAAAGAAGCTAGTTTTGATTTAATTATTGCCTCTCAAGTTTTAGAACATACTTTAAAACCTTGGGTTGTGTCCAGTGAAATGGAACGGGTGGTTAAAATGGATGGCTATTTATTGGTTGAAGTGCCATTTAGTTTCCCTTACCACAGTCCGCCATATGATTTTTTTAGGTTTACATTTACAGGTTTAAGAAGTCTGTTTTCAAAATGTAGTTTATATAGTTTTGAAGCCTCAGAAGGAAGTGCTAGCAGTATGGCTACGTTTAATGCCCAGTTTTTCATTGATTTATTTTCAAATAGATATTTGAGAATTGTAGTTTTATTTATAACAAGGTTTTTGTTTGGATGGATGAAATATTTTGATTTACTAAAAAGAACATCCACTTTTTTAAGTATATTCTCGCCAATGGGATTTAGTATGATTTTTAAAAGAGATGAAATTAAACGAACCAATATTGATCTGCTTAATGAATTTTATAATTTAAAATCGTCAAATGAAATTCACGATAATCACACACGTTCCTCATCACTTTGAGCATAAACACTATTATGCTTATTCCCCTTATGTTCGTGAAATGAATATCTGGTTAAAATATGTAGATGTCGTAGAAGTTGTTGCGCCTGTGGTTTCTGGTGCGGTTTCTAAAATAGATATGGCTTATGAACATAAGCATTTGGATTTAACACCCATTCCTGCTATTCAATTCACATCGGTTACTAAAACAATAAACGCTTTATTAAAGCTTCCCATAATTTGTGCCCGAATTTTTAAAGCTTGTAAAAAAGCAGATCACATTCATTTAAGATGTCCTGGAAATATTGGGTTGATAGGATGTGTGGTTCAAATTTTTTTTCCGAAGAAACCGAAAACAGCCAAATATGCGGGAAATTGGGACCCAAAGGCGAAACAACCTTTAAGTTATAAATTTCAAAAGTGGCTATTAAGCCATCCATTTTTAACTAAAAATATGCAGGTTTTGGTTTATGGCGATTGGGAACATCAAACCAAAAACATCAAACCTTTTTTTACGGCCACTTACAGCCATTCAGAAATAGAACAGCCCATTAAAAGAGATTATTCAGACAGTTTAAAATTTGTATTTATAGGTAGTTTGGTTGCAGGGAAACGGCCATTGTTAGCCATTCAAATGATAGAAGCCCTACATCATCAGGGGAGAAGAGTGCGTTTGGATATGTATGGCGATGGTGTTTTAAAAGAAGATTTGCAACATTATATCACCATTAATAAGCTCGAAAATATTGTTAAATTACATGGCAATCAATTGAAAGCACTTATAAAAGAAACATTAAAAGCAGCACATTTTACTATATTGCCATCAAAATCTGAAGGTTGGCCAAAAGCCCTTGCCGAAAGTATGTTTTTTGGAGTGATTCCTATAGCAACCAAAATATCGTGTGTGCCTTATATGCTCGATTATGGGCACAGAGGTATTTTAATGGCGGATGATTTGAATCAAGGTGTCATTCAAATAACACATGCATTAAAAGATGTTGGCGCACTAGAATTGATGTCTGAAAGGGCTTCTAATTGGTCGCAAAACTATACTTTAGATGTTTTTGAAGCCGAAATTTCTAAATTGTTACAAGCTTAATGAACGTTTTACAGCTTATAGATTCTTTACATGCCGGGGGCGCAGAACGTGTTGCTGTAAATTATGCCAATGCTTTAGTGCCTAAAATTGAAACATCTTATTTGTGTGCCACGAGAGCAGAAGGTTTGCTAAAAGAACGTTTATCAAAGGATGTTCCTTATTTATTTTTAAATAAAAAATCGGCTTTAGATTTGAAGGCCATAAAAAGGCTGAGTACTTATATTAATACCCATAAAATAGCTATTATTCATGCACATGCTTCGTCTTTTTTTTTAGCAACCATCATTAAAATTTTAAATCCAAGAATCGTTTTAATATGGCATGACCACTATGGGAAAAGCGATTTTTTAAAGGAGCGTCCTAGATTTTTTTTAAAATGCTGTTCAAAGTTTTTTGACCATGTTTTTTCTGTTAATCTAAAATTAGAGCGTTGGGCAAATGAAGTGCTTGGTGTTAAAGCAGTCAGTTATTTGCCAAATTATGCTGTTTTAGGGAGTGCAGAGCAGGTAACCACGTTAAAAGGGGCACAAGGCAAGCGCATACTCTGTTTAGCAAATTTAAGACCTCAAAAGGATCATATGACGTTACTTGAAGCCTTTAAAAGCATTAGTAAGAAGCACCCAGACTGGACCCTGCATTTAGTTGGACATGATTTTAATGATGCATACTCCGACCGTATAAAAGAGTTTATCATTTCGAATGGTTTGGAACAGCATGTTTTTGTTTATGGAAGTTGTTTGGATACTAACCATATTTTAAACCAAAGTACTATAGGGGTTTTATCTTCAAAATCTGAAGGGTTGCCAGTCGCTTTATTGGAGTATGGTTTAGCAAAATTACCAGTTGTAGCAACAAACGTAGGCGATTGTGCTTTGGTTATTTCAAATAAGGATACAGGGATGTTGGTTGAACCTGAAAATCATCAATCGTTGGCAGAAGCTTTAATTTCTTATATAAATGATTTAGATTTGAGGCAGCAAGTTGCAGGGAATCTTCAAAATAAAGTGAAGGCATCTTTTTCAGAATCAAGCAGTATAGAAGCATTAATGAACCTATATAAAAAACACCAAAGATGAAGTTGCAGTTGTATTATAAGCTTCTGATGGTACATGTTGTATTAGCCTTTGGGGTCTATATTTTTAGGCCTTTGGCATTGGCTTATTTTTTATTCATTACTGTTTTTTTTGGCTATAAAATTTTTATGGTTTCCAAAAAGTATAAAACTTTTTATGTGCTGTTGGCTTGTGCCTATATGGTAGGTATTGAAGTGTTTTTAAGGATGAACGGTGGTACTATTGCTTATGAAGCCATTAAATATTTAGTGATTGTATTTATTATATTGGGTTTAATAAGTAACAGTTTTTCTAACAAAGCCTTGATTTATGTACTCTATATTTTATTATTAATACCGGGTATTTTTGTTGCTGTTACCGACATGGGGTTTCAAACCGATATACGGCGTGCCGTGGCCTTTAATTTGAGTGGTCCTGTGTGTTTGGGGGTTACGGCCATTTATTGTTTTAAACGTAGCCTTAGTTTAAACCAAATAAAAATTGTTTTATTGGCATTGCTGTTGCCTTTGGTGAGCACAACGGTTTATTTGTTTTTGTACACCCCCAATTTGCAGGAAGTTATTACAAGTACCAGTTCTAATTTTCAGGCATCGGGTGGTTTTGGACCCAACCAGGTGGCTACGGTGTTGGGTTTGGGGCTGTTTGCGGTTACCGCTCGGTTTTTTATGTCGCGGGAAACCCGTTACCATAAGCTGTTCGATTTGTTTATATTAGGAGCCATGGGGTTTAGGGCCTTGGGAACGCTTAGTCGTGGTGGCGTAATTACGGCCGTTATTATGATATTGTTTTTTGTAGCTGTATATTATGTGAAAGTAAATTTGAAAACGAAATTTAAAATTAAGTTTTCGCTGATTGTATTTTTACTGATCGTTCTTTCCGTATGGTTAATCAGTTCCATTCAAACCAGTGGCTTTTTGGACAAACGCTACGCCAACCAGGATGCTGCGGGACGTGAAAAGGAAGATTTAACCACGGGACGTGTCGATTTATTGGCCTTTGAGCTTGGGGAGTTTATGAAAAATCCCTTTTTGGGGATTGGCGTGGGAAAAGTAAAGGAGGTGCGTTTAAATGAAACGGGGGTTGAAGCAGCCTCCCATAACGAAATGAGCAGAATTATAGCAGAACACGGGCTATTGGGCGTGTTTGCGTTTTTAATATTACTTTTAACACCTTTGGTATTCCGCATAACCAATAAATCGAACTTGTTTTTTTATTCGTTTTATTTGTTTTGGTTGTTAACCATTAACCATTCCGCCATGCGTATTGCGGCTCCTGCGTTTATATACGGACTTTGTTTGCTGAATATTAGTTATGATGATAGACGGTAGATGGTTAGATTGTTAGATGGTTAGATGGTTGGATGGTTAGATTGTTAGATGGTTAGAAAAGAGGCACTAGGCATTAGGCAATAGGCACTAGACAATAGACAATAGAAAATAGACAATAGAAAATAGACTTTAGATTGTTAGATTGTTAGATGTTAGAAAAGAGATATTAGACATTAGACAATAGCCATTAGGCAATAGGCATTAGACAATAGTCAATAGCCATTAGGCACTGTAACTTTGAAACCCAAAAATGAAAAACCTCCTTTACATAGGAAACCATCTGTCCGATAGTGGTAAAACGGAAACAACCATTGAAACCTTAAGCAGGTCTTTAAGGCAAGAGGGCTATACTGTTTATACCGTTTCTAATAAGAAAAGCAAAGTGTGGCGTCTTTTGGATATGTTGTTTTCTATTTTGAAATACGCTAAAAAGGTAGATGGTGTTTTGATAGATACCTATAGCACCTCCAATTTTCACTATGCTTATTTGTGCAGTCAATTATGTAGGGTTTTAAATTTGAAATACATACCCATTTTACATGGTGGGAATTTGCCGCACAGGTTAAAAACACATCCCCAGTTATGTAAAGCTATATTTAATAATGCCTATAAGAATGTAGCCCCATCAACTTATATCAAAGCTGAATTTGAACATAAAGGCTATTCAAACGTGGTTTATATCCCTAATTCCATATTACTAAAAAATTATCCTTTTAAAGACAGAAATTACGAAACCATAAAATTACTTTGGGTACGTTCATTTTCAGAAATATACAACCCACTACTTGCCATTAGAATTTTGAAAGCTCTTTTAAATGAAGGTATTCAAGCAAGTTTATGTATGGTAGGTCCAGATAATGATGGGTCGCTTTTAAAAGCCAAACAATATGCTTCAGCATTGCAAGTAGAAGTGCATTTTACAGGAAAACTTCCTAAAGAGGACTGGATTTTACTTTCGAAAACCCACAATATTTTTATTAATACCACCAATTTTGACAACATGCCCGTGAGTGTTATAGAAGCGATGGCTTTGGGTTTGCCAGTTATTTCTACAAGTGTTGGAGGGATGCCTTTTTTAATTGAGAATGAACAAAATGGCCTTTTGGTAGCGCCCCATAATGAAAACGAATTTGTTGATGCCATAAAAAAGATACAGCAAAACCCTGAAGGTACCCAACAAATGACTTTAAATGCCAGAAAAAAAGTAGAGGGTTTTGACTGGGAGGCTGTTAAAAGCTTATGGATTAGTGAGCTAAATTAGATAGTGTTTAGTTGCATTAGCGTAATATACCCTTTGTGTATTTTGAAATTTTTGTGCTGATAGAATGTCGGTTCTAGTGATTTTCGGCAGTAAATGGTACAGAGAATAGCATTCAAAGGTGTGAAATTTTATTCTCGATACTAATTTTACGGGCCTTTGCTCGTAAAAATCATTCGAATTAACAAATTTAAATTAAAAAGCACAGTGGGTTTACTATATTTACTACACCCAAACTATAACGTATAAAATGTCCAAAAAAGGGATTCATTTCGAAATTTCAGAACGCAAGGTTTTATTGCGTATATTCGATATTGTTTCCATTTTTGTTGTTTTATACTTTGTAAGCAACACGTTTGATTTTGATTATTTTACCCTTACAAAAGAAAATTGGGGTTGGGCTTTTGTGCTTATTTTATACATTTCCATATTCGGTACTATTTTCGAGCTTTACGATTTGCAAAAATCCAGTAAGCTAGAAAAAATCGCCACCAGTATTGTTTTTACAGTTTCGGTTACTGTTTTATTCTATTTTCTAACGCCCTTTTTTACACCCATTTTACCAGATAATCGGTTGCAAATCATCTTTTTCTACTGTGCCATTCTATTTGCATTATTTGTATGGCGTATTGCCTATTTAACCTTTATTGTATCGCCTCGATTTTACAAAAAAGTGCTTGTTATTGGTGAAACCTCGAATATTCAAAGTATTGTTGAAGCGTTTAAACATGCCGATCCTAATTATAAAATTGTTGGATTTATTAATTGTGAATCAAGAAAATCTGATAAAATTACATTTAAAAATATTGTAGAATACAGCCCCAAACAGATATATCAGGTTATTAAAGACGAAAATATATCTGAAGTTATCATCGCCAGTTATAATTCCCAATCTATAACCGCTGAAATTTATCGGGACTTGATTACACTTTTAGAAGGCGGATTTCCTATAAAAGAATACACGCAGGTTTATGAAGATATGATGCAGCGCGTTCCTGTTCAGTTTGTTGGAAAAGATTTTTACAGGTATTTTCCATTTAGCCGAAGCAATCATAATAAACTGTATTTATTTTTCCAACGTTTATCCGATATTTTTATAGGCGTTTTTGGAATTTTATTTGGAACCCTCATGTTGCCCATTATTTTAATTGGAAATAGTATAGGTAATAGGGGACCACTTTTTTATGTACAGGAACGCATTGGAAGAAATGGAAATCTTTTCAAAATTATTAAGTTTCGAACCATGATTCAGAATGCTGAAACAGCCGGTGCTGTTTGGGCAAAAAAAAATGATACTAGAATAACGCCGTTTGGTAAGTTTTTAAGAAATACCCGATTGGATGAATTCCCCCAATTTTTAAACATTTTGAAAGGCGATATGAGTTTAATTGGCCCCAGACCAGAACGTCCGCATTTTGTTAGGCAGCTATCACAAATACTACCGTTTTACGAAACCAGACACATTGTAAAACCAGGATTAACGGGTTGGGCGCAGGTTAAAACAAGGTATGGTTCTTCGGTTGATGATAGTTTAGTGAAGCTCCAATACGATTTGTATTATATCAAGCACCGAAGTTTTATGTTGGATGCCAATATTTTAATTAAAACGTTAAGCACCGTTATTTTCTACCGAGGACAGTAGTTTTAGTCTCAGTCTCAGTCGCAGTCACAGTCGCAGTCACAGTCGCAGTCGCAGTCTCAGTCTCAGTGGCAGTTTTTAACTTTGTGCTTTGGCGTAAATTAAATTGTTAGAATAATATTTTATCAAATACAGATACCTGATAAACAATGCAATTAACAAAGGAATTAACCCGATGGCGAATACTTGCACGCCCATTGTCCAATGTAGGGTTAACAAACACAGAAGAATAACCAAAAGCTTCAAATATTTAAGAAACCAAGTACTTATTTTTTTTCTAACCAATTGTCTTATAACAAAAATATTCAGTGCAAAGGCCCAAAGTAAATTGTAGTTTTGGTGGGTGCCTTTATGGTCTGTGGCAAACCAAAGCAGTAAAATAAGTACCCCAATAAGTCCTGTAATACTGAACAACGTAACATCCAGCCAAACCGTTTGTTTTTGCTTTTTAAAGTCGGTGTAAGTAATAATAAGAATGAGGCCGCCTAAAATACCAAAAATGAATAGTGGACTCGTTAAAAAATTACTAGGTGTTGGGGTCTCTATTTTTTTATAAATCACGTTGCTTTCTTTAACCAAAGGTTGGTTGTTTTTAATTCGGGCCACTTCAAAGAATTTAAAAATGTTTTCAGGTAAAAACATATGATCCTCAGTTCTTGCTTTTCTGTCAATGACAGAGCCTAGTGCGATATCAATACCAAAACTTCCCCAAGAATTCCGGTTCAAATTATTCTGGATAAGGGTTCTAAACGTTTGGTCTTTATAATCTTCAGGCGTATTAAAAACAAGCGAATTATTTACGGCAAGATTGGTGACGTCTTTTATTTTTGTGGCGCAATTATCATAAAAGAAATCGTATAAATAGGCTTTGTTTTCTGGTTTTAAGTTGTTTAATAAATAATCGAACAATTTTTGTTTTTCTGAAGCAGATAGATTTAAAACCTGTGCTTTTATGGTTCTGTTTTGAGAAATGTAAGATTGAAAAAAATCTTCATAATAATTTAAACCAATCAAGTAATTGAGTTTTCCTTGAGCAAATTTTGTATAGAAATTAGGCGTTTCAAAATCGTAAACACCATAATTAAAAACCAAATCGATGCCTTTAACGGGGTCTTTCACTCGAAAGCCACTATGCCCAAACGCATCATTTAACGAAGCACCAGGGCCAATAGTAAGTACGCTTATTTCAGCTTGGTCCGATAGAATATTTTGTTGCCCAACAACTACTTCAACAAAAAAAATAAGAATTAAAAAGAGTAATTTTTTTTTCATGTAAATAGAATTACCTAAAGAAACTAAAATCGAGTTTTAACGAAAATACATTGGAATATAAAGCCACACTTTGGTCGCCAATATCGGTAAATGCATAATCTACTTGAATGCCGTTGTATTTAAAGCCGACACCAAAAGTTGGTTGAAAACTCAATTGCGTACTGTTGTCTATTTGCAGTTCATTTTGAAAATTACCAACGCCCGCACGTAAATAAACCATATCAACATATCCGAATTCAAAACCTAATGCAGGGTTGATACTGGCAAAAGATGAAGAGAAAATATCGTTGTTTTCTTCAAAGCGCACATTCAAGTTGGCAGCAGCTAAAAGGGTATAATCGTAATGGAAATCGAATAGTTTAGAAACCCCAATTTGTAGTTTAGGAATGGTTATTTCGGTAGTTTCGGGCAGTTCTTGGTTTTGTCCTTCAACAGCATCCTGAACTTTTTTAAATTCGTCCTCATTAATAGCCCACGCATTAAAAGTGGTGGTAATATCGCGTGCCATCACACCAAATTTCCAATCATTTTCGGTTTCAAACTGAACACCAGCATCAAAACCAAAACCCCAAGAGGATGCAAAATCGCCAATAACACGGCGGATTACTTTCGCGTTCACACCATAATTAAGCCCTCTAACGGGAAGTGCACGTGCATAGGAAAAGGTGAGTCCGTAATCGGCCGTAGAGAAGAGGCTGATTCTATCGTAATTGATATTGCCTTGTTCGTCAATAAGCTGGGTGGTGTTTAAAATATCGTCAACTGCAAAGCGAATTAATGAAATACCAATAACGCTTCTATCGTCTAAAGGTTTTGCAAACGCCACGTAATCGTAATTGGCTATATTGGCAAAGTAGCTGGAATGCATTAAGGCCAATTGGTTGTCTTCCAATTTCAATAAACCGGCAGGATTCCAATAGCCTGAATTTACATCGGATGTGTTTGCCGTTACGGCACTACTCATGCCCAAAGCAGCAGCATCTACACCTATATTCATAAACTCGTTGGAATACTTCCGAACGGTTTGACTAAATACCGATGCCGTTATTACACAGAATAATGCAGTAATGTAAGATCTCAATCGCAATTTTTTTACAAAGATGCACATAATTTATAAACCTATAAACTTGAAATTATAATAGATATTGCTTTAGACGAAAATTGTTTGCTATTTTTACAAGATTAAAATACCAATTATGAATAAATATATTCCGAATGCCTTAACACTTTTGAACCTTTTCTGTGGATGTATTGCTGTTATTTTTGCTGTGAACAATCATTTTGTGGCTGCCGCTTTATTTGTGTTTCTAGGAATATTTTTCGATTTTTTTGATGGGTTTGCCGCTAGAAAACTGAATGTGCAAAGCGAATTAGGGGTTCAGTTAGACTCGTTGGCAGATATGGTAACCAGTGGGGTGGTGCCTGGAATTATTATGTATAAGTTGTTGGCATTGACATTGGGTTCAAATGAAGCTTTTACAGCTAGCTCTGAATGGAGTGAAACAATGTACTGGACTTCTTTTAAAATATCACCATTGCCATTGTTAGGTTTATGTATCACATTAGCTTCAGCTTACCGTTTGGCAAAATTTAATATAGATGAAGACCAGCAAACTTATTTTAAAGGCTTGCCAACGCCCGCAAATACGCTATTGATTGTTTCGTTGCCTTTAATTTTGGAATTTCAGCATAGCGATTTAATAAATTCAATTATTGTAAATAAATGGTTTTTAATAGCGCTTACAGCGCTAAGTTGTTATCTTTTAAATTCAAGTATCAAATTATTCGCATTAAAATTTAAAGATTGGGGTTTTAAAGCCAATGCTACCCGATACATTTTTATTATACTTTGTGTTATTTTATTAATTGTATTGCAATTTGCTGCCATTCCACTTATTATATTGCTTTACATTAGCATGTCTGTTTTAGATAATGTAGCTTCCAAATTAAAATAACTTACAATTATACAATGGCTTCAGGATTTTTTGCCCTATTAGATGATATTGCTGCACTTATGGATGATGTTGTGGTAATGAGTAAAATTACAACTAAAAAAACAGCAGGTATTTTAGGAGACGATTTAGCGGTGAATGCCGAAAAAGCTACGGGTTTTGTATCGTCAAGAGAGTTGCCAGTTTTATGGGCCATTACTAAAGGTTCGTTTTTAAACAAGCTTATTATTTTACCCATTGCTTTTTTGCTGAGTTACTATTTACCTTGGGCGGTAACCGTTATTTTAGTATTAGGAGGCGTTTATTTAGCGTATGAAGGTGTTGAGAAAATAATGGAATATTTTATACCTCATAACCATGAAGTAGAAAAAATTGAAGTGGTAAACCCATCAGAAGAAGATGTTTTATTGGTTGAGAAAAAGAAGATTAAATCGGCTGTTGTTACCGATTTTATTTTATCGGTTGAAATTGTAATTATAGCACTTGGCTCCGTTATTGACCAACCTTTGCTCACGCAAATATTAGTCGTTTCCATAGTTGCTATCATTGCGACTATTGGTGTTTACGGCATCGTAGCCCTCATAGTAAGAATGGACGATTTAGGTTTCAGACTTATTAAAAAAAGTGACAACGGTGAAGGTTTTTTAGCCAATATTGGAAACCTTTTGGTTAAAGCTTTGCCCTTGGTTATAAAAAGTTTGTCGGTAATAGGTACTATAGCACTTATTTTAGTGGCTGGTGGTATATTTAACCACAATATTGAGTTTCTTCATCACTTTTTGGAAGTCATTCCAAGTTTCATAAAAGATTTTATTGTTGGCATATTAGTTGGGTTTCTAGCGTTTTTACTCATAAAAATATTTCAAGTTATTAGAAATAAATAATATATCCCGTTGGGAGTAATTCGGAAGGTTTATTATAAAACAGTTACTCTTTGCGACATATAAACTGACTAGTTCCGAAATATCAGTCTGAGGTTGTAGAAGTCTTCGTAAAGTAGCACTTCGACAAGCTCAGTGTGACAGGGGTTCTCGATACAAAGCCCTATGTTCCTTGGGTTTCACTTGGACTTCGACAGGCTCAGTCTGACAGGGGGTAGACCCTGAAATACTGAAACAAGTTCAGCACAAGCAAGTTCAGGGTGACAAGTCCGTAAGTGTAAGGGTAACAGGGAGTTTTATGTTTTGTATGGGGATTTCACTTCGACAAGCTCAGTGTGACAGGGTTCTCGATACAAAACCCTATGTTCCTTGGGTTTCACTCGGACTTCGACAGGCTCAGTCTGACAGGGGGTAGTTAAAGAGTTGTGAAATGAATAAGTTTGTCAAGCTGAGCTTGTCGAAGCTGTTTGAAGTAGTTTAGGGCAAGGGGTAGACCCTGAAATACTGAAACAAGTTCAGCACAAGCAAGTTCAGGGTGACAAGTCTTTAAGTGTAAGGGTGACAGGGTTCTCGATACAAATTTATTCCGTTGGCACTGCATAAATTCACTCGAACTGACGGATTTGTTGTTTATTTGTTGAGTTTTTGAGTTGGATGAGATTCCGAAATAAATTCGGAATGACAATACATAATTGCTTTGTCATGTTGTCCCGATAGCTATCGGGATGGTTTCAGCATCTAAGTTGAGTTGGATGAGACCCTTCGACAGGCTCAGGGTGACAAGTCCTAACAAAGTTTAGCATAGGCGAGTTCAGGGTGACAAGTCCGTAAGTGTAAGGGTAACAGGGAGTTTTATGTTTTGTATGGGGTTTGCACTTCGACAAGCTCAGTGTGACATGGCATATTTATTAAAAGGAAAATAATTACACCCAACACGGGTTAATTAAAATTCCAATAAAATTCCAATAAGTATAATTTATACAATATCTTTATGGCCTTGAACTTGAGAGTTTATCACAATTTAATGTAATCGATTAACTGATTGAAAATATATATGAAGAATTTATTGTTTTTTACAGCGTTGTTTTTTTTGAATGTGTGTGTGTCACAAACACCTGTAACTTCGGGAGCAGATTGGGCTGTAACCATCCTAGCGAATAATAGTACATTACTAAACCCAAACACCATTATTTATGGACCCGATGGTTACCTATGGATAACTGAACGCGTTGGAAAAAAGGTTGTTAAAATTAGCCCATCAGGAGGCACGAAAATAGAAATGTTGGATTTGTCTGGTGTTGTATATCAATCTTCTGGTCAAAATGGTTTGATGGGGATGACCGTTCATCCTGATTTATTTGCAGACATCAATACGGCTACAAATAACTATGTGTATCTACTTTACACATACAATAGTTCGGGTACTAAATTTAGAATTGCACGTTATACCTACAATGTTTCTACAGGAAAGCTAAATAGTGGTAGTGCAACAACTATTATTGATGGCATAGAAGCTAGCAACGACCATAATTCTGGTAAAATTGTTATGGGGCCAGACTTAAAATTGTATTGGACCATAGGCGAATTTGCCAATAATAGAGGTAGCAAGGCTTGTTTTGAAATTAGATCACAATATTTGCCAACAAGCCCTTCGGATTATTCCGATTATAAAGGTAAAATGTTACGATTAAATTTAGATGGTAGCATCCCTTCTGATAATCCAATGCTAGATGGCGTTGTAAGTCATGTTTTTAGTTATGGCCATAGAAATGCTCAAGGTTTGGTGTTTGGCTCCAATGGAAAATTATATTCATCGGAACATGGTGATAAAACCGATGACGAAATAAATATTATAGAATCAGGCAAAAACTATGGTTGGCCATTGATTTCTGGATATAATGATGATAAAGGTTATGCTTATTGCAATTGGTCTAGTTACCCTGCAAGTTGTGGTTCTTACAGTAACTTGATAGACAATTGTCCTGGACCTGCCATAGAAGAATCAACATCTGCTGCTTCCATGCCAAATTTTATGCCGCCTATTGGCACACTTAATACCACACCTGATACGGAACCAACAGGCGGGTCTTCTTCGTTGTGGCCAACGGTAGCGCCTTCTAGTATTGCTATTTATGAAGGTGGAAAAATACCAGATTGGGGTGTATCGCTGTTAATTCCAACCTTAAAAGGAAATACCATTTTTAGAACAAAGTTAAATGCCGATGGTTCTGCCTTAGAAGATGGCATGTATGAAGAATTTCATTCGTCTGGTGATCGTTTTAGAGATGTGGCTGTAGATCCAAATGGAATTGCTATTTATACAGTTACAGATGCCGGAGCATTAGTAAAACTTCAATTTGTTGGCACACCACTAAGCAATTCTAAATTTGAATCAATTAGTATGTTATTAGTGCCAAATCCAGCATCTACAGTAGTTAAATTGAGTTTCAATTCTAAATTTAAATCATCTCTAGATGTAGTTATCATTGATTCTTATGGAAGAACCATAAAAGAAATTAAAAAAATACCCAATAATTATTTGATAGATACTTCTAAGTTTTCAAATGGGGTGTACTTTATTTCTGTGTTAGATAATGACAAAAAAGTTTTGACTAAAAAGGTAATTATTCAGCGTTAAGAATATCTTAGGACTTTTTGTTTGTCATTTCTGCGAAGACGGGAATCAACATTAAAGGTGTATTGTTTTAAAACTTTAGAATTAAAATATAACTTTAATAGGTTGATATTTGACTTTGCTTTTGTCATTCCTGCGAAGGCAGGAATCTACTAGATAAATGCGCATATGTATAAAACGATTCATCAATACTACCTTTACATAATTACCAATAAAACGAATGGGACATTGTATATCGGCGTTACGAACGATTTAGAGCGCAGAATGTTTGAACATAAGAATAAATTAATTGAAGGTTTTACCAAACAATATGGATTATATAAATTAGTTTATTTTGAAACCTATCAATACGTGACTGATGCCATTAAAAGAGAAAAGAATATGAAGAAATGGAAACGGCAATGGAAAATTGACTTGATAGAAAAGGATAATCCGAATTGGAAAGATTTGTCTAAAGATTGGACTTTTCTAATCGAGTAGTGGATTAGCTACGCTGAATCTTCGATTTCCTGCCTTCGCAGGAATGACAAAGAAGATGTATAGTGCAATGAAGGTTGATTCAATAAAATGTGATGAAGAAATGGAAACGGCAGTGGAAAATTGACTTAATAGAAAAAGATAATCCGAATTGGAAAGATTTGTCTAAAGATTGGACTTTTCTAATCGAGTAGTGGATTAGCTACGCTGAATCTTCGATTTCCTGCCTTTACTTTGGCTTCGCTCAGTATAAACTTTGGAAAGACAAAACCGATGGTAATTGAGTTCATAAATGATTTATGCTAAAATGAAGGACTCTCTTAAAAGTTGAATAATGTTGCTTAAAATAAAAAATCATTTATAGTTAGATTCCTGCCTTCGCAGGAATGACTAGCTAAAGCAGATAAATATTCAAATGGCGCTTAGTGTCTAATCCCTAATTTTCTTCTTACGAAGCTCAAAATTCTGACCTAAATATACTTTACGTACCATTTCATCATTTGCCAGTTCTTCGGGTTCGCCAGCTTTAAGAATGCTACCTTCAAACATTAAATAAGTTCTATCGGTAATCGCAAGCGTTTCTTGTACGTTGTGGTCGGTAATTAAAATGCCAATATTCTTTTTGGTCAGTTGCGCTACAATACGCTGAATGTCTTCAACAGCAACGGGGTCAACCCCAGCAAAAGGTTCATCTAATAAAATAAACCTTGGGTCGGTTGCCAAAGCACGTGCAATTTCGGTACGTCTACGCTCACCACCGGATAATAAATCGCCTCTACTTTTACGGATATGTCCCAAACCAAACTCTTCAATAAGCGATTCCATTTTATGTTCCTGCTCTTTTTTACTAAGCTTGGTAAGTTGTAAAACGCTTAAAATATTATCTTCAATACTTAATTTTCTAAAAACCGAAGCTTCTTGTGCTAAATAGCCAATACCATTTTGCGCCCGTTTGTACATGGGAAATTTTGTGATTTCGGTATTATCTAAAAAAATATGACCGCTATTGGGTTTAATTAAGCCTACCGTCATGTAGAAAGAGGTTGTTTTTCCAGCGCCATTAGGTCCTAAAAGCCCAACAATTTCACCTTGCTCCACTTGCAAAGACACATCCTTCACCACTTTTCGTCCGCTATAGGACTTCATTAAATTTTGAGCTCTTAAAATCATATTTTTGTATAATGAACGCCAAAAATAGTAAAATCATATACACTTTGATGGCAGATGGATTAAATTATATTTTGTTTAACGCTGTTCTAAGGCGTCCCAAAATTCGTAGGCACGACGTAAATGCGGAATAACAATAGTACCGCCTACCAATGTGGCAATGCTTAACGCTTCAACGACTTCGTCTTTTGTTAAGCCTAATTTATGACTGGTTTCTAAATGGTATTTTACACAATCATCGCAACGTAGCACTGCAGAAGCCACCAAACCTAAAAGTTCTTTGGTTTTTATATCTAAAGCACCTTCTGTATAAGCGTTTGTGTCTAAATTAAAAATACGTTTGATCACTTTATTGTTGTCGGCTAAAATTTTGTCGTTCATTTTAGCACGATACTCATTAAATTCGGTTACGATATCAGGCATGTTTCTTGGCTTTTCGGTTTTGGTTGCGTACTACAATTTTAGCAATAAAAATGCTTACTTCATATAAAATTAAAATAGGAATGGCTACAATTACCTGACTAGCAATATCTGGAGGCGTTATAATTGCCGATAGAACCAAAACAAGAATCAACGCATATTTTCTATATTTTTTAAGGAATTCAGGTGTTACTAAACCAATTTTAGTTAGAAAATAAATGATAATAGGTAATTCGAAAATGATACCTGAAGCTAAAACCGATGAGCGAACCAAGCCTATAAACGAACTAATATCTATTTGATTGTCTACACGTGATGAGATGCTATAATTTGCCAAAAAATTTATGGATAGCGGGCATATGATGTAATAGCCAAATAAAGCTCCCGTAAAGAATAAGAACGATGAAATAAAAATGAAACCACGTGAATGTTTACGTTCGTTTTCGTGCAAACCAGGGCTGATAAATTTCCATAATTGGTAGATAATATATGGAAATGAAATAATAAACCCCGCTAAAATAGCAGTCCAAATATCAGCTGAAAACTGTCCGGCCATGGTTCTGTTTTGTAAAATAAGCGGTATTTTATCGTTACAGAAACTGGTATCTAAACTCATATAGGTAGCCATATCGCACAACCATTTATAAGTTGGGAAACTCATATCCAATGGTGCAAAAATGATATCATCAAAAATAAATCGGCTAAAAATAAATGCTAAAGTACCAACAATAACGATGGCTAATGTTATTTTAATTAAATGCCAACGTAAATCTTCAAGATGGTCTAAAAAAGACATCTCATTTATATTCTTCTTCTTTTTCGCCATTATATAATGCCTTCTTTAATTAAATCGTGTAAGTGAACAACGCCTGCATAATTACCGTTTTCTTCCACCAAAAGCTGAGAAATACCAAAGGCTTCCATCATATCCAAAGCATCAATAGCCATAGCATTAGCATTTATACGCTTTGGGTTTGCGCCCATAATATCTTTAGCGGTTAGGCTCGAAAAATCGTCCACTTTGGTTAACATTCTACGTAAATCACCATCGGTAATAATACCAATAATTTTATCATTTTCAACAACAGCAGTAACTCCAAGCATTTTCTCGGTAATTTCAATAATCACATTTTTTAAGCTGGTAGAAGCACTAACTTTTGGTTTTTGGTTAACATTGGAAATATCTTGAACGCGCAAGTATAGTTTTTTTCCTAAAGCGCCACCAGGGTGGTATTTTGCAAAGTCGGTACTTGAAAAACCACGTAGCTCCAATAAACATACGGCAAGCGCATCGCCAATAACCAATTGCGCTGTGGTACTGGTGGTAGGAGCCAGGTTATTTGGACATGCTTCTTTTTCAACAAAGGCATTTAAGATATAATCGGCATGTTGTCCTAAAAACGAATCTATATTACTGGTTATAGCAATCATTTTATTTTTTGTTCTTTTAATAAGAGGGATAAGTACTTTTATCTCGGGTGTGTTTCCGCTTTTTGAGATGCATATTACGACATCATCGTCAAGAATAAGCCCTAAATCGCCGTGAATAGCATCGGCAGCATGCATAAAAATAGATGGTGTTCCAGTAGAATTTAAAGTAGCTACTATTTTACTGGCTATAATGGCACTTTTTCCAATTCCGGTTATAATAACACGACCTTTAGACTTGTAAATTAGGTTTACGGCATCGGCAAAATCATCATTTACTAAATTTGAAAGGTTTAAAATGGCTTTACTTTCCATTTCAATGGTTTGCTTTGCAATATTGATAATTGAACTTTTACTATTCAAAATTTATTGTTTTTTTAGTTGATGCTTTTAAAGAAATTGTTATCTTTAAATGTGAATGGAAATTAATTTTATTGTAATTTCGATTTTCGTTACAAAACTAACGAAAAAATCACGAGGGTTCTCTTATACACTTTAAAATAATCAAATGGGTTTTGAATATTTTTTGTGTTTTTTTAATGATTAAATAAATTTCAATATTATTCATGTTAATAGCAAAAAGTGACTTGCAATCTGCACTAAAAAAATATTTTGGGTTTGGTAAATTCAAGGGACTGCAAGAAGATGTTGTAGAAAGTATACTATCAGGAAATAATACATTTGTTATCATGCCAACAGGCGGTGGTAAATCGCTCTGTTATCAACTTCCCGCATTAATGCAAGAAGGCACTGCCATTGTGGTATCGCCTTTAATTGCTTTAATGAAAAACCAGGTAGATGCCATTAGAGGTGTTTCGAATGAAGAAGGAATTGCACATGTTTTAAATTCTTCATTGAATAAAACCGAAATTAAACGTGTAAAGGAAGATATTGTAAATGGGGTTACCAAATTGCTTTATGTGGCACCAGAATCGCTTACCAAAGAGGAAAATGTAGAGTTTTTACGTTCTGTAAAAGTGTCGTTCATGGCTATTGATGAGGCCCACTGTATTAGTGAATGGGGTCACGATTTTAGACCCGAATACCGAAATTTAAAGCATATAATTGGTCGTATAGGAGATAATATCCCTATTATAGGCTTAACGGCTACGGCAACGCCAAAAGTACAGGAAGATATTATAAAAAACTTAGGCATCAGCGGTGCAAAAACATTTAAAGCTTCGTTTAACAGGCCTAATTTGTATTATGAAGTACGCCCAAAAACCAAAAATGTTGATGCCGATATTATTCGTTTTATAAAACAAAACAGTGGTAAATCTGGTATTGTTTACTGTTTAAGTAGAAAGCGTGTTGAAGAATTGGCACAGGTTTTACAAGTAAACGGTATTAAAGCAGTGCCATACCATGCGGGGTTAGACGCCAAATCTAGGTCTAATTACCAAGACCAATTCCTTATGGAAGATGTGGATGTGGTGGTGGCTACCATTGCATTTGGTATGGGCATCGATAAACCCGATGTGCGTTTTGTAATCCATCATGATATTCCAAAAAGCATCGAAAGTTATTATCAAGAAACGGGTAGGGCAGGACGTGATGGAGGCGAAGGCCATTGTTTAGCCTATTATGCGTATAAAGACATTGAAAAGTTAGAGAAATTCATGTCAGGCAAACCTGTTGCTGAACAAGAAATTGGGCAAGCTTTATTGCAAGAAGTTGTGGCATTTGCTGAGACTTCTATATCGCGCAGAAAATTCATTTTACACTATTTTGGTGAAGAGTTTGATAATGAAACTGGAGAAGGTGGTGATATGGATGATAACGTAAGGCATCCTAAAAAGAAGCACGAAGCCCAAGACGATGTAAAATTACTTCTAGAAACTATTGATAAAACCAACGAAAAATATAAGTCAAAGGATTTAGTACATGTTATTACCGGTAAAGAAAATGCATTAATAAATTCACATAAAACCAATGAGCAAGCGTTCTTTGGAAAAGGTAAAGACAAAGACAAAAAGTATTGGATGGCGTTATTGCGCCAAGTTTTAGTAGCTGGTTTGCTTAAAAAGGATATAGAAACTTACGGCGTTATTAAATTGGTTGATGCTGGCAGGGACTTTATAAAAAATCCAACATCATTTATGATGACCGAAGACCACATTTTTGATGGCGAACAAGAAGATGGTAGCATTGTAACAGCAGCAAAAAGCGAAGGTGCAGTAGCCGATGAGTTGTTAATGAACTTATTGAAAGATTTGCGTAAAAAGAATGCCAAAAAATTAGGTGTGCCACCGTTTGTGATTTTTCAAGACCCATCGCTTGAAGATATGGCGTTAAAATACCCAATAACCATGGCGGAACTTGCTAATGTTCATGGAGTTGGCGATGGTAAAGCAAAAAAATACGGCAAAGATTTTATTCAACTTATAGAACAGTATGTTGAAGAGCATGATATTATTCGACCTGACGATTTGGTTGTAAAATCTACCGGAAGCAATTCTGCCAACAAACTCTACATCATTCAAAACATTGATAGAAAACTGCCGTTAGATGATATTGCTTCTTCAAAAGGCATGACTATGGAAGAATTTATCAAAGAAATGGAAGCCATTGTATATTCTGGCACCAAATTGAATATCAATTATTGGATAGATGAAATTTTAGATGAAGACCAGCAAGAAGAAATCCATGACTACTTTATGGAATCTAAAACCGACAGTATCGAAACCGCTATAAAAGAATTTGATGGCGATTATGAAGATGAAGAACTTCGTTTGTACAGAATAAAGTTTATAAGTGAAGTAGCTAATTAGAGTTTCAGAGTTTCAAAGATTCAAAGAAGCAGAGCATCAAAGCTTCAAAGAAGTAGAGTTTCAAAGTCGCAAAAGCATAAAAGTATTTAAAGTTCCAAAGTTTAAATGTATTTACATAAAACTTTGGAGTTTAGTAACTTTGAAGCTTTGTCACTTTGTAGCTTTCAACTCCTAAAAAATCATAATTCGTAAATTGTTATTCGTAAATCATTCCTATCTTTGCATTTTTAAATAAAATTAGAACCATGCAAGACGGATTATACGCAAAATTCAATACAACTAAAGGAGACATATTAGTTGCTTTAGAATTCAAAAAAACACCAGGAACAGTTGGTAACTTCGTAGCTTTAGCCGAAGGAAACTTAGAAAACAAAGTAAAACCTCAAGGAACCCCTTACTATAACGGTTTAAAATTTCATAGAGTAATTCCAGATTTCATGATACAAGGAGGCTGTCCGCAAGGTTCAGGTTCTGGAGATCCAGGTTATAAATTTGATGATGAATTCCACCCAGATTTAAAGCACGATGCCCCTGGTATTTTATCTATGGCAAATGCAGGACCAGGAACTAACGGAAGCCAGTTTTTTATAACCCATGTTGAAACGCCATGGTTAGATAACAACCATACCGTGTTTGGTAAAGTGGTTGAAGGACAAAATGTGGTTGATGCTATTGCACAAGGTGATAAAATTGAAACTTTAGAAATTGTAAGAGTTGGTGCTGAAGCCGAGGCTTATAATGCGGTTGAAGCTTTTAGAACCTTTGAAGGTTCTAGGGCAAAAAGAATAGAAGAAGCTAAAAAAGCTGCTGAAGCCGAATTGGATAAATTAGCTACAGGTTTTAAAAAGACAGAAAGTGGTTTGCGTTACCAAATTATTCAAGAAGGTAAAGGTGCAAAAGCTGAAAAAGGTAAAAATGTATCGGTGCATTACAAAGGACAATTATCTGATGGAACTGTTTTTGATTCTTCATACAAACGCAACCAACCCATCGATTTTCCTGTAGGAGTTGGTCAAGTTATTTCAGGTTGGGATGAAGGTATTCAATTGTTGAAAGTTGGTGACAAAGCTCGTTTTGTAATTCCTAGCCATTTAGGTTATGGAAGCAGAGGTGCAGGAGGCGTTATACCACCAGATGCTACCTTAATTTTTGATGTTGAATTGATGAACGTTAAATAAGCTAACAGTATTTAACAAAATATAAGATTAAAGGGCATCTATTTTTAGGTGCCTTTTTTATTTGTGTCATTTTCTGTATGACCTTATTTAACATGGGTTAATCGAATATTTTTCAGTAAGAAATAATATAAATTTAATTTTGCACAGTGGAAAGTATTAAAGAAACAGATTTATACAGTGAAGTTCTTAAAGAGCTCAACTATCCTTTTGGGAATGTATTTATTTTTGATGGCTACGTTGTTTCCGAAATTAATAGAGGCGTTATCCTAAATTGGGAGGACCACGCTAAAGTAATTACCGAAGATATTTCATGTTTTTTAGGAACGGATGGCAGCGATTTAATTTACATATCCCATAGAATTAATTCATATTCGGTAATTCCATATGATTGGTTGAAGTTTTTTAAGAACAACTATCAGTTAAAAGGTTATTTTATAGTTTCAGAAAATAAGCTTAGAATCTTAAATTCGTTGGTTGAAAGTCTGTTTTTTAATAGTCAAATCAAATGCTTTAACAATCTTCACACAGCCATTAATTCTATAAAAACAGGAGTGATTGAAATTGCATAGCAATTTTCTATCTTTGTTTTTATGACCGAGCAAGAACTACAAAAACTTAAATACCCAATTGGGACGTTTGATTGCCCCAGCAATATTACTTCTGAAATTATTGAAAGCTGGATATCTATATTAGAGCATTTTCCAAACCGTTTGGAAAATCTTATTAAGAATTTATCTGATGAGCAATTAAACACCCCTTACAGACCAGATGGTTGGACGGTTAGGCAAGTTATTCACCATTTACCCGACAGTCATTTACATAGTTATGTGCGTTTTAAGTGGACATTAACTGAAGATAAACCAGTAATAAAGCCTTATTTTGAAGACCGTTGGGCAGAATTGTTCGACTATGAAGCAGCGCCTATTCAAACGTCTTTACTACATCTAAGGGTGATTCATGAGAAGCTTGTTTATTTAATTAAAGGATTATCAGAGGATGAATTGAATAAAAGTTTTATTCACCCTGAAATGCAAAGCGAAGTTGTTCTAAAAAAGAATATAGGTATTTATGCATGGCATAGCAACCACCATTACGCACATATCGAGAATTTAATGAAACGAAATAACTGGATTTAGAAAGAAAGTTATGATTAGACCAGTAACTATTGAAGATGCCCAACAACTTGTGGACATTTATAATTATTATGTGATTAATTCTATTGTAACTTTAGATTTAGTGCCGTTTTCAAAAGTAGATTTTGAAGTTAAAATAGAAGAAATAGCAGCTAAGTTTCCATTTATTGTTTATGAAGTAGCTAACGATATAGTGGGTTATGCTTATGCCAATACCTTTCGAACAAAACCTGCTTACAAAAACACGGTGGAGCTTACCGTGTATATAAAACATGCTGAATTAGGTAAACAACTTGGTAAAAAATTATATTCAGAATTGTTACTTCAACTAAAAGATAGACATTTTCATGTGGTTATTGGCGGATTAACATTGCCAAATGATGCTAGTGTAAAGCTTCATGAAAATTTTGGGTTTGAAAAGGTAGCCCACTTTAAAGAAGTAGGTTATAAATTTGAAAAATGGCACGACGTGGGTTTTTGGCAATTAACTTTGTAAAGGTAATAAAAACACTATTTTTTCCATTTAATGCTACAGCCAATACTCGGTTTTTGTACGGCTGTATTTTCTATATTTTCAATTAAGCAGTCTAAGGCATTTCTTAAATATTTTCCTGTAACGGGCAATCCATTTCCTGGTCTGGAGTTATCTAATTGTCCACGATAGGCTAATTTTAAATTTTCGTCAAACACATAAAAATCGGGGGTACATGCCGCATCATAGGTTTTAGCTACTTCTTGACTTTCGTCATACAAGTAAGGAAACGGGTAGCTTTCTTTTTTAGCATGTAGTTTCATATTGTTTGGACCATCTTGAGGATATTTTAGAGCATCGTTGCTAGAAATGGCAACAAAACCAATGCCTTTTTTAGTATAGGCATTTGCAATAGAAACTATTTCATTATTAACATGAATTACAAAAGGGCAGTGGTTGCAAATAAACATAACAACAGTGCCTTTTTCTCCTTTTATAGCATCTAAGTTTATGGAGCTATCGCTAATAGTATCAGGTAGCTCAAAAAAAGGAGCAGAGGTTCCTAAAGGCAACATATTTGAAGGTGTATTGGCCATAATAAAAAGTTTTATTCAAAGTTCGGTATTATTTCTATTTTTGAAAAATGAATGATATAATAACTTTTGAAGATTTTTCTAAAACCGATCTTCGCGTGGGAACTATTATTGAAGTAAACGATTTTCCTGAAGCACGAAACCCTGCCTACCAATTAACGATTGATTTTGGCGATTTGGGTATTAAAAAAACCTCGGCACAAATTACAACACTTTATAAAAAGGAAGACTTGCTACAAAAACAAATTGTAGCTGTTGTTAATTTTCCTAAAAAACAAATTGGTAAGTTTTTGAGCGAATGTTTGGTGTTGGGTGCGGTAAGCGGTAAAGATGTGATTCTTTTAAACCCCGAATACAAAGTAAAAAACGGTAGTGTTGTTAGCTAAAAAAAACCGTTGCTTTTTGGGCAACGGTTCTTTTTATTTGATTAAATATCGTCAAAATCGATATCGGTAAAACTTTCAGTTGAAGAATGTAATTCACCATTTTCACTTGGTGCATTTTCATTATCATATTCTTTTTTGAAATCTTTTTGATGACGCTCGCTTATAACTTCATCGCCTTTTTCATCAATAATATAATCGGTCATTTCAGATAGAATATCTTTAAACTCGTTAAAGTCTTCTTTGTAAATGTATATTTTATGTTTTTTGTAGTGAAAAGAACCATCATCGTTAGTGAACTTTTTACTTTCTGTAATCGTCAGATAATAATCATCTGCTTTCGTAGATCTAACATCAAAAAAATATGTGCGTCTTCCTGCTCTTAATACTTTAGAAAAAATCTCCTCTTTCTCCATCATGTCATTGTTGTTCATAGTTGTATAGAAATTTATTAAATGATCAATTTATACCAAAAATCTAAAAAAAACCGATACTAACCAACATTTTATGATATTTCTTTTTAAAGTATCGTTTTTTGTTGCATTTTATGCAAGCTACTTATTTGTAAACAAAGGTTTTAGTCTTTATTTGAAGAAGTTTCGCTTAACTGTTTAAGGTAAAGGTGTTGGTAATAACCATCTACGTTTATTAGTGTATCGTGCGTACCTTCTTGAACAATTTTACCATTATCCAATACAATAATTTTATGGGCATTTTTAGCCGAAGATACACGATGGCTCACAATAATGGAGGTTTTTCCTTTAGTGATGCGCATCAGGTTTTTAAGTATTTTTTCTTCGGTTTCAGTATCTACGGCCGATAAACAATCATCAAACAATAAAATTTCTGGCGATTTTATAATGGCACGAGCAATCGAAACCCGTTGTTTTTGTCCGCCAGAAAGGGTGATACCACGTTCGCCTAAAATGGTATCGTATCCATTATTAAATTTGATAATGTTTTTATGTACCTGGGCATTTTTGGCGGCTTCAATAACTTCGTCGTCGGTTGCATCTTGGTTTCCGAATTTTATATTATTCTTTATAGTATCTGAAAACAAAAAGGCATCTTGAGGTACATACCCAATACTGTTTCTTAAATCGGTTAAGTTGTGCTCTTTTATAGGAATACCGTTTATTGATATAGAGCCATTATCGATATCGTACAAACGACCAATTAAGTCTAAAACAGTCGATTTTCCAGACCCCGTTTTTCCTAAAATAGCTAAAGTTTCACCTTCTTTAATATTGAAACTAATACCGTTTAAGGCTTGAATATTGGTGTCATCATATTTAAAACTTACGTTATTGAAAACAATATCGCCAGTGATTTTTGTGTGAGAGTCAACAGTATTTACTATTTCGGGTTCTAATTTTAAAAATTCATTGATTCTTTTTTGGGATGCTTCAGCTTGCTGTACAATAGATGTTACCCAACCTACCGTTGCTACAGGCCATGTAAGCATGTTTACATAAATAATAAATTCGGCAATGGTTCCTAAGCTTTCAATTTCTCCATTAATGTACTGCATACCGCCTACATAAATAACGAGGAGATTACTAGCACCAATAAGCAAAATCATCATGGGAAAAAACCAAGCCTGCACTTTGGCTAAATTGATTTGTTTCTGTTTGCTTTCCGCAGCAAGTTCATTAAAATTAAAGGAAGTTTGAGGTTCTATACCATAAGCTTTTATGACTGAAATACCACTAAACGATTCTTGCGTAAATGCCGAAAGTTTCGATAAAAACTGTTGTACAATAGTGCTTCTGGTATGTATTTCTTTGCTTAATTTGTATATTACAATAGATAACAAAGGTAATGGCAATACGGTGTATAAAGCCAATTTCGGCGCTTCATTAAACATGTAAATAAGCGCAATAATGAAAAGCGTAATGGTATTGATGCTATACATAATGGCAGGACCTGCATACATGCGTACATTACCAACATCTTCACTAATACGGTTCATTAAATCGCCTGTTCTATTCTTTTTATAGAAATTCAAAGAGAGCTTTTGGTATTGGTTGTAAATTTCATTTTTTAAATCGAATTCCACATAACGCGATACATTTATAATATATTGACGCATAAAAAAAGTGAATACAGCAGCTATGAAAGCGGCACCAACAATGTAGATGATAACTTCGGTTAATTCTGCTTTTACAGTCTGTTCAGAAACGCCACCTTTTAAATATTTTTCAATTACCACAAAAATTTCCCGTACATAACGTGGTGTAAACAGTAGAAAAATTCTAGCTATTATAGTAATTGCAGTACCTATTAAAAGTTGTTTTTTGTATTTTAAAAAGTATTTGTTTAAGTGCTGTAATTCTTTCATTTAAAGATGTAATGGATATAAAGAAATAGTTAGCAAATATAAAGTTTTAAAAGTAGAAATAACTTTATTGGCTATTTAGTAATTGTTAAAAATAATATAAAGGCTTTAGTGAATAATAAAACAGAAAATATGAAGTAACTTTTCAAAATAGTATTATTTTTGCAGCTCGAAACTACAAAATTTTCGTTTTATAAATTTAAGTTCATTGTAATTATGCTAAACAGAAGACATATCCGTGTAAAAGTAATGCAAACCATGTATGCCTTTAAAGGTGGAGAAAGTGACGATTTTAGTAAAGACCAAAAATTTTTACTGTTTAGTATAGACAATATGTACAACCTGTACTTACTGCTCCTTTCGTTATTGTTAGAAGTTCAAAAAAGGGCTGAAGACGATTTACAAAAGAAACAAAAGAAACATTTAGCTACCAAAGAGGATAAAGATCCTAATAGAAAGTTTGTAAACAACCAATTGCTTAAACTGCTATCTGATAATTTTCAGTTGAAAAACCAGTTGGAAATACACAACATCAATAATTGGGAACTTGATGGCGAATATGTTGATGTTATTTTTAAAGCCATTACTTCTAGCGATTTGTATCAAGAATACATGAAAACCAAAGTGTCCGATTTTAAAGAAGACAAAGATTTTATTGTAGATATTTTCAAAGATATTATTGCGCCAAACGATAAGCTTTATGATTATTTAGAAGATAAAAATTTAACATGGTTGGATGATTTACCAACGGTAAATACCACCATTTTAAAATTACTGAGAAATGCCAAAACCACATCGGCAGAAGGTTATTTTACACCGAAACTTTATAAAGATGCGGACGATAAGCAGTATGCCATCGATTTATTTAGAAAAACACTTTTAAACCGAAGCACATTAAATAAAGAAATAGAACAAAAAACACAAAATTGGGATGCCGATCGTATTGCTAATGTAGATTATGTATTACTTCAATTGGCCATTTGCGAATTAAAAAACTTTCCATCCATTCCGGTAAAGGTTACTATTAATGAGTATTTAGAAATAGCCAAAGAATATTCTACCCCAAAAAGCAGCATTTTCATCAATGGTATTTTAGATAAGTTGGTAAAAGAGTATGAAGACGGAGGAACACTTAAAAAAGTAGGTCGCGGATTGCTGTAAAATTGTGTTAAGAAGCTATTAAAAATTTTTAATAGATTAAATAATTCCTATTTTTACTGCTTTAACAAAAAAGCTTAATAATGAAAAAATTAATATTAGGATTAACGGCACTTAGTTTAGTAGCTTTCACATCTTGTAAAGAGGATGCTTCTAAAAAAATTGAAGAGGCTAATGTAACCGCAGCAGCTGAGAGAGATGCCAACGCTTCTAAATTTCCAGTGTTAGTGTTTGAAGAAACTGAACATGATTTTGGTGAAATAGAAAAAAACCAAGCTGTTGAAACTGTTTTTACATATAAAAACACAGGAAATGCTCCTTTAGTTATAACAGAAATAAAAAGTTCTTGCGGATGTACAGTTCCTGAAGATTGGAGCAAAGAACCTTTGGAACCAGGAAAATCGGGTAAATTTACAGTTAAATATAACGGAAGTGGTGCTAATAAAATAACAAAAACCATTACCGTTACAGCTAATACAGAAAAAGGATCTGAGATTGTTAAAATATCTGCCTTTGTAAAAGACCCTAGTACAGTTGCTAATTAATTTCGCTGTAAAAACAGCACACTAAATAACTAACAAATAACTAAAAAACAATGGAAGGAATCGGTCAATTTTTACCGTTTATACTCATGTTTGTGGTTGTGTATTTCTTTATGATTGCACCACAAATGAAGCGCGCTAAAAAAGAAAAGAAATTTAATGCTGAATTAAAAAAAGGCGATAAAATTATTACCAAAAGTGGTTTACACGGTAAAATTTTAGAACTTAACGATAAAGATCAAACATGTATTATAGAAACCATGTCTGGAAAAGTTAAGTTTGAACGTTCTGCTATTTCTATGGAATTAAGCGCTAAAGCAAGTACACAAGCATAAAACTAATTTAGTTTTAACTATACAAAGCTCCCTAATTTAGGGAGCTTTTTTTTTTGTTTTATAAAATTTTTCAAGAGAGCAGGTAGGGTAAATTGTTTTAAAGGTGTCTTAATATTGAAAAGTTTACTTTATGCATATTATTAATAATTTAAAATATAGAATTATGAAATCAATAAAATTTATAGCATTGTTTTTAGTAACAACTACTTTTTATACTGCAAATGCCCAAGAAGTAAAAGCATCTTCAGAAACTAAAATAGATAGTAAGTCATATTACGAACAACGAGCTATGGAAGACGCCAAATACGAACAACAGTTTGTGGCTAAATCAAAAAAAGAAGAAGATGCTTTTTGGGAAGAGCAAAAAGCCTATGAAGCCCAACTTAAAAAAAGAGATAGAAAAGCTTATAAAGCTTATATGAAAGGCAAAAAAGAGGCTTATGCAAGCCATTACAACCATTGTGATGCGCATTGCCATCATAGCGATTACTATTATCACAACGCCTCATTTTATTATTATAGATACGATGATTATTATTACCGCCGTTATCCGCAACGAAGAGCAGTTAACACCAGTGTAAACGTTCGTACACCAAGAGTTAGTTTAGGTTTATTTTAGCACATAGTTTTTTGATTTTAAAGCTCCCTTTTGGGGAGCTTTTTTGTTTCAGTATAAAGCCTTATCATTATCTTAACAAGGGTAATTTGCTATTGGCGGTCTATTTTCGTAAATTTGCAGCATGATTAAAAGACTTCATGAAAGGCAAAACTGTAGAATATTCAACTTTAACTTTTTAGTTTTTAGGAACCAATCCGATAAATTTATACCTCCTAGCACTTCAAAATAAGAAGTTCTATCTTTAGATAGTCACTTTTTTATCACCTGTATTTATTTAAACACTTAAAAAACAAGTGTTTATCTCCTAATTAGTTACATCTATTATTGGTTTAGGTGTGATTAAAATAATTACGCTAATGACTATAAAAACCTATGATGCCTTTTCGAGGCTATCAATTAATGACATAAATCGCATCACTAATTTTTTATTTGAGTACTCTGGCGAAGCTAGAGATACCAAAAGTGCTATTAGAAAATCAGTTTTGTATGCAGCAAAAGAAATACCAGGATTGGGTGGTTATGTGTTTGTAGTGGAATATCAGAACGATATAATAGGGGCAACCGTGGTAAACCGAACGGGAATGAACGAATATATACCCGAAAACATATTGGTTTACATAGCTGTAAAAAAGGAATTTAGAGAAAAAGGTATTGCCAAAGCGTTAATCAATCATACCATAAAATATTGCGATGGCGATATTTCAACACACATACATAAAGATAATCCTGTAATTAAATTATTTGAAAAACAGGGTTTTAAACCAAGAAACATAGAAATGAGACTGGTTAGAAATTAATCAATCATTCAGTACAAATCATTAAATAAAATACACATGAAAATTTTATATATAAAAAGAGAAACAAAATACGAAAAGCGTCATAGTTTGAAAATGGGCGAATTAACCACAAAAGTTACTTACATTAAAAAGTATCTACTTGGAATGCCCGTTAAAACCCTTCATAAATATAGAGAAACTTATTATGGAGAGGTGAAAGACTGTAATGATTGCATGCTATTCGTTTAATAAATTTTTAATAAGAAACACTAAACACTAAATAAAAATTACATGAAAGTACTAGTAATAGGAGCAGGTAACATGGGGCTTACTTATGCCGAGGGCATGTCGAAATCAAGACTGTTAAAGAAAAAAAACATTATGGTTTTAGATAAATCTGAAGAAAAACTTGAGGAGCTAAACCAAATATCACATTTTGATGCTTTTAGCGAGTTGAAAGATTGCGTTCCCGAAGCAGATATCATCTTTGTAGCCGTAAAACCATACCATGCCGAAAGTGTATTTAAAGCCATAAAAACGCTGGTTCAGCCACAACAAATTATAGTATCCATTATGGCAGGTGTTTCCATTGGTTCTATAAAAGAATTAACCGGATTGAAAAAAATAGTTAGGGCAATGCCTAATTTACCGGCACAAATAGGCAAAGGTTTGACTTCGTATGTAACATCGGAGGAAATTTCTAGAATTGAAATGCTAACCGTAGAAAGTTTGTTAGATACCACTGGAAAATCCATGCGTGTATCAAACGAAAACTTTATAGATGCCTCTACAGGCATTTCTGGTAGTGGACCCGCTTACGTATTCTATTTTATGCAAAGCATGATGGAAGCAGCCTTACAAATGGGCTTTTCCAAAAACGATTCTACGGTGTTGGTAAGCCAAACTTTTACAGGCGCTGTTGAACTTTTTAACCAATCCAACTTATCACCTAATTCGTGGATGGAAAAAGTAGCTTCAAAAGGAGGAACAACGCGTGCAGCATTAGATTCTATGCAAGATAATAATGTGGGCGAATTGATAAAAGAAGCCGCATTTGCAGCTTTTAATCGCGCAGTTGAATTAGGTAAAGAATATTAAAAATAATGTATAAAGAAAGAATAGTTATAAAAGTTGGTACGAATGTGATGACCAACAAAGACAATAGAATTGTTAGGCCTGTTTTGAGTAATTTGGTAAAACAAATTGCAGAACTTTATGAGCGCGATATTATTTGCGTACTCGTATCATCTGGTTCAGTTATTGCAGGAAGAGAAGTTTTGGGGAAATCTAAAATTAAAGATAAAACACAACGTCGCCAAGTGTATTCTGCCATTGGGCAACCACGTATGATGCGTTTGTATTACAATATTTTCCACGATTTTGGTATGAAATGTGCCCAAGTACTTCCTACTAAGCGCGATTTTAGCCCAGGTATACACAGGCAGAACATGATTAATTGTTGCGAGGGTTTATTGTCTGAAGGTGTTATTCCTATTGCGAATGAAGATGATGCGGTATCGGTTACCATGTCTATGTTTTCCGATAATGATGAGTTGGCAAGTTTAATTGCACAGCTTATTAATGCCGATAAACTTATTATTTTAACAGATATTGATGGACTTTATACGGGCCACCCTGATGCTGAAAGTAGTGATTTAATAACAAATGTAAATCCTAATGAAAATTTAGATAAATACATTAAAGACAGTAATAAAGGTGAAGCTGAAGGTCGTGGCGGCATGGGTTCCAAATTAGATTATGCGCAACAAGCAGCGGCAAATAATATTCCCACGTATATTGTAAACGGAAAAACCGATAATGTAATTATTGATATTATAGATGGAAAACCGGTTGGTACTAAAGTATCGATGTAAGTTAACACGCTTTATTTATAGTGAATTAAAAAGACTGTTTATTTAAATAAACAGTCTTTTTTTTAAGTTTAATCTTTTTGATAGGCTAATTTAAAAGAATTAGTTTGGAAGACAAGTTTCCGTCATTTGTTTCAACTTTTACAATGCCATATTTTGTTTGATTTGAATATAAAGGCACTTTAATATGGTTGGAGTTTACATGACTTAATGAGAATATTTTTTGTCCAGATAAATTATATATTTGAATATTATTAATTGTGAAATTATTGTTTGTGTCTATATGTAATTCCTTTGTACTATGTAAATAACTAATGTTTGTATCTTCTAAAGTGATTTCATCTGTAGCAAGTGATTTAGCAAATATTGAAGATGCGTCACTATTGTTTTTAAAGACCAAATAGAAGCGATCTAAATAATCCCCTTTATCTATAGTATCTGTATAATTTGAATTATTGATTTGTGTATAAGTATTTAAATGAGAATCATAAATAAACAAATCAATCGGCGTATCAAAATTTTCTAATGCATCAAGGGATATTTCAACTTGACCATCATTAGACATAAACATATTCAAAGGATATTGTTTTGAGTCATCAAAAGCGCCAACACCCTGAGTGGTACATCGCAAATCTCCAATCATCCAGTTTAAATCATATGGGTAGGCATCCCTGTTTATAGCATCATATCCGTAATCATAATTATCACTAGCAGCGTTATCCTTTGTAAAAGCTAATAATAAATGTCTTACATAGCCATCAGGCATCGTAAAATCGATTCTTACTCTTTGAATATTGCTGCTTGTTGTTTGAGCTTTTAATCCACTTGCAAAACTACTTGTTGTAGTACACAAAAGACATAATAAGTAGAAGTATATTCTTGTTGCCATTAATTTGGGGTATTATGAGCATTCAGTTATTTTCTACTTCAAATATATAATAAAAATCTTTTAAACACCAAATTAATCGATGAAATACATTATATTTATTAAATACGGCTAAAAAACCTACAAAAATAAAGGTTGTAAATTAAAAAAGGCTGTCTTTTATTTTAGACAGCCTTTTACATTTTGATGAAAGGTTACTGTTAATTAATAATAATCTTTTTATTTCCAGTCCCAGCGGAAGTAACTACTTTAATAATATAGGTTCCTTCTGCAAAGTTATTACTCATCGGAATCGTCATATCGTTAGATATTTCAGGTAGATTTGTCTTATTCCAAGATTTTAAAGTTTGTCCTAAAATATTAATCAAATAAACCTGTTTAACGTCCACATCAATAGAAGTTTTAATTTGAATTTCTTTGCTATCGTTTAAGTATTTTACATCAAATTGTTCAAATTCATTATCAACTACCGAAAGCGTTTGGTTTTTTACAAATGTTATGCGGAACCTATTTAAATGGTCACCAGCACCAAGTGTTGTTTCATATTTTGAATTTTTATCATTAATTTTTGTATAGGTATCCAGTAAACTATCATAAATATATACTTTAGTATTAGTATCCAAATTTTCCATATCTGTAATAGAAACTTCTATAGCTCCACCTTTTTTAGAGGAAATACCAAATGGATATTGTTTGTTTTCATCAAAGGCGCCAACACCTTGAATGATACATTTGTCATTATTTATCATAAAAAACATATCGTTTGGTAGGGTTTCAAATAACTTAGCGTCATAGCCGTAATCAAAACCATCAGATGCAGCATTATCTCCCGTAAATGCTAATAATAAATGCCTTCTTGCACCTTCAGGTGTTTTAAACTGGAGTCTAAGACGTTTTATTGCTGTTTCATCAACAGTTGGATTTGAACTGTTTTTTGCACTTTTGGAATTACTGGATTTCAAAAATTGTGAGCCATCAGAAGCATTATCATTGGTTTCTCTTTTGAAAACTCTTTGACTGTTCTGAAATTTAAGCTGATTAGATGTTTTATTTGCAAATGCAGAATACACAAAAAAGCCTTGAGCTACTGGTATATATTGGCCAGGTCTTAAATTTGAACTTCCAGCACCACTTATTTCAAAACCATCTGCCGTAGTCAAAGGGGATGAAACTGGTGCAACGCCACCAACTAAAGTGTATGTGGCATACCCACCTTGATAATCTCTTAAAACATGCGTGTTGTTTGTTGTATAATGAATCCAGAAATAAAGGGAGCCATCAATGCTTCCTGTTGTATTTGGATTAGCAGCATTATTTGCTGAATTATCAGGATTTAGAGATGGAATATTGTCCTTTATAAATTCTTGAGCATCAATTGCCGATGGATATGGGTTTCCAACTAAGGCTTCATTACCAAGTGATATAGCTCTATTAATAGTATTGTTATTTGGTTTGCCGGTGAAGGTGTAGTTTTGATACGTATTGGCCTTAGTACCACTACCTTTCATGGTATAACCTAAACCTGCTTTAATTCCTGATGTTTTATATAGCTTGGCCCATTTGCCATATACATTGGTTGTATAATTCTCATAAGCCCATAACCAATATTCTGGAATTGATACAGGGTTGGGGGCAGAAGCATTGTAGCCACTTGCTAACCAATTGATGGGTTTAGGATTGCTAGAGTTTGTACCATCCATTTTATTATTCATTAAGATAGCGGGGTTATTGTTGCTAGTTGTATTTTTAGCTCCAACAGGAGAACTCCAATAGTTATAATTAAATAAGTTTACAGCACCTTGTTGGTCTCGTTCTAAATACCCACTACTGTTAACATCCAATATACTTTCGCTAAATTGATTAGGTGTATACCTTTTTTGTACCAGTTGAGATTCTCCTATTAAATCTATCCAACCATCCAGTTTAAGATAATGGGTAACCCATAAGCCTTGACCATTGTTATTTTCATTTTCGGCTTGTGTTGGATCTAAAATTTCTAATTCTACAGAAGGATCAACTATCAAGCCTAATAAGGTAATATCTTCATTGGCAGATTTAACATTATTAGAAATTTTCACAATATTCCAATCTATAGGTGAGTTATTGATACCCATACTATTTGGATAATCCCAAACCGTACTACCATAAGTCCAAGGAGTTACCCCAGCAGCACCTGTATCATTCCAATATCCAGTATGAGGTATAGTGGTGTAGGGCAGTGGAGCACTCTGCTCTTGTATAGAATTAATATTTCTCAATTTACCATCAACCCCTATACCGTTATATGGCAATAAGTTTCCACAACCAGTGTTATCCATACGGTAGTAGCCTTGTAAATTACTCCAAAGTAAAGGATCGTTGTCGGTAAGTACCCCTACGTTGAAACCATTATTATCCGGTCCATGGATATCCATAGGTAGTACCTCTCCTTGTACATTCCCAGCAACTGTAGGACTTGATATGATTTGTTGATTCATCATTTGACGAATATGTTCAACATGTAAAGCTTTATTCCAAATTCTAAGTTCGTCCATCCATCCATTAAAGTAATATAATGGTTGTCCGTTTTGGTCCATGGCTCCTAAAATACAATCAAAATTATTTGTAGAAGGAGCACTGCCTCCAACAGGAGTGCCAACTTCTATCCCGTCGATATACAATTTATATGTAGCGCCATCAAAAGTAACAGCCACATGGTACCATCTATCTGTGTTTATGTTGTAATTGGAAACTAATGAGTTGCCATTGTTCCAATTGAATGAAATTCTTCTATTTACAAGTCTTAAATCATAGCCATTACCATTCAAGCTAGCTCCGTTTCTTTTAGATAAAATAGTTTGAATACCACTACTGTTTAATTCAGTTTTTATCCAAACTTCAATACTAAACGCATTGTTTAAATCGTAGTTCTTTTTAAAATTAATATGATCGTTTATACCATCAAAATCAATTGTGTCACAAGATGTTAAAACTATCGTAACTTCATCCCAACAATTTCCAACGGTCCATCTTAATACATAAGTTCCAGGTTCTCCAGTAAATGTTGCTCTTGGGTCATTTACATCAGAAAACGTACCTGTGCCACATGTACTGATAGGTCCAGAAGTAATTGACCATGTTCCAATATCACCAGTTCCTGGAAATTGTGATTCCGGATCGTTAATATCATAGGGAACATAAGCACCATTTGCGAAATTTTCGGCAACATTTAATGTATTATCATAAGCATTTAAAGTAACTACATTATTTCCGCAATTACTTTGAGGTATAGATTGATCTGGTCCAGCATGTGCGTAGATAACATCTATGTCTACAAATACAGTTCCATCTATGCCTTCACTTCTACAGCCATTTATTAAAGATGTTACTCCATAGGTGTGTTTACCAGGGAATTCTGGTGTAACCATTGCTGTATTTTCTGTTGATATTACCTCATCAAATTCATCGGTCCATTCTATGCCATTGGCATTTTCGTCTACTTCAAACTGTATATCGTCAATTGCCCAAGAAGAAGTTGGATTTGTTCCAAGATAAGTAAATCGAATTCTTAGATCATCTTGTCCTAAATAACTAATAAGGGAATTACCATAAACATCTTCAGTGAAAACAAAATGATTATCTCCAAAGTGGTCATGATTTCCAGAGCTATTTGGACCTGTAATGTCTTGTAAAGTAACACTATAAGTTGTACCCCCATCAAGAGATAATTCAATAAGAATTTGATCTCCAGCAAATAAATTCCAAGCTTGATCCATTTGAAATTCAAACGCAGTTAAACCATAAGTATTAAATATTGGGGTTTCCAATATAAAACCATCACTATCTGCTGGACCATATACAATACCAAATTTTTTAGCACCAGAAGTTGCTCCTGTGTCATATAATATACCTCCAAATACATGAGGATTAGAACCTGACCAATCAATTGAAGGTTTTGTAGTATCGGCATTTGCTGTCCAACCACTAGGGTTGCCATCAACTAACCAACTGTCAGGGTCTTGCGTATTTAGTTGTCCAGTATTGAAATCGCCTCCGCCATCTTCTAAACCTAAACCTGTACCTAATCCACTTTGAGCAATAAATGTAACCGAATCACCTATACAAATTGTAGAAGCTGACCACGATACAGGGTCTGGTTTTACGTCTGGTGGAATAACATTCAATAATACTCTTAATGAATATTCTATACCACAATTACCACTTTCTATAGCTGCTCTAAACAGCGTAGTATCTGTTAAATTTGTAAAGGTTATTGAAGGATCTGATGTTGCACTATAAGTACTCCAATTAAGTCCGCCATCTGTAGAAATTTGCCATTCCTTAATGGTTCCAGTATATCCAGAAGCAAATATAGTTCCATCACCCTCATGACAAACTGTTAATACAGTTCTTGCATCAGCTATTGTTTCAGTATCCAGATAACCTAGCGTATTTCCAGCAACAGTATTAGGGTAAATTGTAACTGTTGTGGAAACTGGACTTATAGAACATACTGAAGCCGGCATTGTGTATGTAACAGTGTAGGTTCCTGGCGTACTTGTACTTGGTGTAATTGCTCCGGTTGAGGAATCTAAAGTTAAGCCAGCAGGAGATGATCCAAAATTACCACCTTGGAAATTATTTGTGCCAGTTAAATTTATTGGTTCAGAGCCTGCAAATGATTTACAATACTCCGATTGATTATACGAAATGCTAGCTGTTGGTTGTTGCGTAACATTTAATGATGCGGTTTCCGAAGTAATACTAGGGCAGGTACCCGATCCTGTAATAACCACATCGTAATTCCCTATATCAGCCGGAGACACATTATTAATTACTAAAGAAGCATTGGTGGCTCCAAGAATATTAGTGCCATCTTTTCTCCATTGATAACTTGGGGTATCTCCAGTAGCAGTTACCGTAAAAGTTGCTGTAGTACCTTCACAAAGGTCTAAATTATCTGGCTGGTCTGTGATTGATATTAGTTGATTTACATTGAGTGTTACCGTGTCGGAAGTTATATTTGAACATGGTGAATCTCCGAATATTTCTACATAGTACGAACCTGCATTTGCTAAAGTAGCCGGACTAAAATTAAGTATATTTGAGTTGGCTCCTGAAACAGCTACGCCATTTCTGTACCATTGATAACCTGTAATACCTCCATATGCAACCACACTTAAGCTAGTATTCGTATTAACACAAACTCCTACGTTTTGAGGTTGTGTTGAAATTACTGCAATTTCTTTTATTGTTATTGTTCCTGATTCTGATGCTTGGTCACAATTTCCTTGTGTTGTTACAGTATAATTAAAAGTTCCCGCTTCTGTAGGTGTTCCATCTATAACAAAATCGCTACCACTATAACTTCCAGTTACACCATTAGGTAAACCAGAAACAGTGGCTCCAGTACCATTGGTAATATTAAATGTTATGGTTGAAATACTAGTATTTATACAAACCGTTTGGTTTTTATCTAGTGAATCATCAATAGTAGTATCTGGGTTTACGGTAATAGATCCCGTTTGGGAAGTTTGAACACAAGTACCTTGCGTGTTAACTGTATAACTAAAGTTACCAGATTCTGTTGGAGTACCACTTATAGTAAAAACACCTCCAGAATAATTTCCTGTAACGCCATTTGGCAATCCAGAAGCTGTAGCTCCAGTGGCATCAGTTGTTGTAAAAACAATTGGTGTAATGGCATTATCTATACAAACCGTTTGAGTTTTGTTTGAAGGGTTATCTATTGTGGCATCTAGGTTAATGGTAATAGAACCATTAGTTGAGGTCTGGGCACAAGTACCCGTAGTATTCACTGTAAAATTGTGAGTTCCAGCTATAGCAGAGTCTCCGCTTATTGTTAATACGCCAGAATTGAAACTATAATTTATTCCTGTTGGCAAGCCTGTTACCGTAGCTCCAGTACCACCGCCACCAATAGTGTATAGGATAGGTGCAATGGCTTGGTTTTCACAAACACTTTGGGTGTTATTAGCCGTAGTTAAAGTTATGGTAGCATCTGGATTTACTGTAATAGTACCTGATTGCGTTGCAGAGGCACAAGCCCCTGTAGCAGTAACAGTATAATCAAAGTTTCCAAATACAGTTGGTGTACCACTAATGGTAAAAGCACCACTGCTGTAACTTCCAGTTACACCTGCTGGTAAGCTACCTGATGTTATAGAAGCTCCTGTGCCGTTAGTAATATTGAAAATTATAGGGGTAATAGCAGTATTGATACATACACTTTGAGACTGATCGGCATGGCCAGAAATAGTCGTGTCTGGATTCACAGTTATGGTTCCCGTTTGTGATGCTTGAGCACAATTACCTTCAGTATTTACAGTATAGTTATATGTTCCCGCTTGTAAGGCTTGACCACTTATGGTAAATATACCATTATTGTAAGTTCCGGATAAGTTATTAGGTAAGCCAGTTACTGTTGCTCCGGTACCATTGGAGATATTAAAAGAAATAGGAACAATATTGTCATTAATACAGATGGTTTGCGTTTTGTTTGCAGGATTATCAATGGTGGTATTTGGGTGTACTGTAATAGTACCAGTTTTAGCCGCAGCTGAACATCCTACATTTGTATTTACAGTATAATTAAATGTACCAGACTGGGTGGGTGTTCCGCTAATTGTAAAGACACCTCCACTATAGTTTCCTGTTAAGCCATTAGGCAATCCAGATACGGTGGCTCCTGTACCATGATTAATGTTAAAATGAATTGGGTTTATTGTTCCATTAATACAAACGGTTTGGTCTGAATTAGAAGGGGATGTTATAGCGCCTGACCCTAAAATATAAATATTCATTTGGTCTGTTTCTGTCCCAATACAACTAGCCGTTACATTATCGTTTGTAGAGATTGTTACCGTTATTACAGTACCAGCAGGAAGACTTCCAAGGCCTGTTAATATGCCGTTTAGTTTTTTTGATTCTGGGTTACTCATACTTCCCTGGGTAAACGACCAATCCCATTTATTGTTTCCTTTGACAGTTCCTTCAACCGCACCACTAATAGCACCTGCTAACGTAACACTTGATGTGCCTGCACAGATATATCGGTCTGGACCAGCATTTACGGCAGCAAAATCTTGAACATTGATCTCAGTATTAGAGGAGGTTACAGGGCCACACGGATTTGTAGTTACAACACTAATTGTATTTAATCCTTCGTTAGGTGTAGTAAATGATACTGTTATTTCATGTGTCCCTTGCCCTGATTCTATAATAAACCCAAATGGAACTGTCCAATTATAGGTTAATATGTTATTGTTATTTTCTGGAATAGAATAGGTTACGATTCCTGATGGACAAACACCACTTGGGCCATCAATTACTTGAACACTTAAAGGCGTATAAACATTATTGGTAATGGCATTACTTGTCGCTGTAGCCGAAGTATAACAAGTTTCACTAGTTGTTAAAACAACCGTTACAATATCGCCATCACTAAGTGTACTAGAAGTAAAATTTGAGCTATTAATACCAACATCATTACCATTTACTTTCCATTGATAAATAGGAGTTGAGCCACCATTTACTGGTGTTGCGGTAAACATAACTGGTGATCCTGAACAAATATTATTATCCGCATCATTAGAAATAATTGATACAGAAGGCGTTAAGTTTGGATTGATTGTAATAGATCCATTTGCTGAGACCTGGCTACAAGTTCCTGTAGTATTTACTGTAAAATTATGAGTTCCTGTTACTGTAGAAGATCCACTTATAGTTAATACGTCTGCATTGTAGCCCCAAGTAATTCCAGATGGTAATCCTGTAACTATAGCTCCAGTGCCACCACCAGCAATTGTATATTGAATATCACCAATAGCAACACCTTCACAAACTGTTTGGGTGGCGTTTGCCGTCGTTAAATTTATAGTAGCATCAGGATTTACCGTAATGGTTCCAGATTGTGATGCTGGAGCACAAAGTCCGGTAGCAGTTACTGTATAGGCAAATGTTCCTGAGGATGTTGGAGTACCACTAATATTAAAAGAACCACTGTTGTATGTACCATTTACGCCAGGTGGTAATCCGCCTGCTGTAATAGAGGCTCCCGTGCCGTTAGTAATTGTAAAACTTATGGGAGCAATAGCGTTATTGATACAAACGCTTTGGGTTTGGTTTGTATGACTTGAAATAGTAGTATCTGGATTGATTACTAAGGTAACGGTATCCATATTTACACAACCATTATTATCGGTTACTGTAACTGTGTAATCTCCTGCAGAAGCAGCTAAAGCTGTAAAATCGGTTGGATTTTGATCACCTGAAGTAAATCCATTAGGTCCAGTCCAGCTCCAAGTAACTCCACTCGTGCTAGAACCTGAAGCAGTAAAACTAGCAGTCAAGTCAATTAAATCTCCCAAACATACGGGGCTATTACTTGAGGCCGTTACTTGCGGTACTGGGTTTACGGTAACAGTAACGGTATCAGTATCCTGACAACCATTAGAATCAGTTCCAGTTACGGTGTAGGTTTGAGTTGCTGTAGGGTAAAATGCAACACCATTTGTTACGCCGTTGTTCCATGTATAGGTTGAGGCCCCACTACCTGTTAGAGTCACCGAATTACCTAAGCAAATACTGAAATCACTAGGGGCAGTTACTGTTGGCAACGTATTAACAACCATGGTTATAGGGTTGTTATTTAAAGTCGGATCTGCACATTGTACGTTTGATGTCACTTCAAGAGCTATGATGTTTCCATTATCTGTTAATGGCATATTAGATCTTGTATAAGAAGCACTGGTTGCTCCTGTGATATCAGCATATGTAGCGCCACCATCTGTACTAATTTTCCATTGATATGATGGGTTTGTCCCTCCATTAGTAATCGTTGCCGGATTTACAGAATAAGTAATGTTTCCACCTTCACAGGTTTGAGAGGCAGAAGCATTAATATTAAAGGAAACCACTCTTTCTGCATTAACAGTTACGGTTAAAGGATTACTTACTACTGTTTTGGTACAGGAAGATACATTACTAGTCATTTCAACAGTAATAGCATCATTGTTATTTAAGGTGTTAGATGATGTAAATTGAACTCCTGTTTCACCAGGTACATTAATACCATTTATTTTCCATTGATAGGTTGGGTTTGAACCACCACTTGTTGGTATGGCTGTAAATGTTGCTGTTGCTTGCGCACAAAACTCAGTTTGTGTAGCGTTAATAGTTACCGATGCATTATTACTTAAGTCAGTTACCGTAACTGTGGCAGTACAAGTACTCGCATTTCCATTAACATCTGTTACAGTTAATACAACTGGGTTTGAACCTATATTGGTACAATCAAAGCTTGTTTTATTTAAAGTTAGACTTTGAATGCCACAATTGTCTGTTGAATTATTATTTATTTGATTAGCTGATATACTGGCGGTTCCTGAATTTGGATCTAAAGCGATTGTAATATTTTTACATGAAGCAACAGGAGGTTCATTATCAGTAATAGAAACAGTTTGCGTACAACTAGCACTTGTGTTTCCAGCTTCATCGGTCGCAGTCCATGTAATTGTTGTGGTTCCCACAGGGAAAACAGCATTTAATGGTTCATTATCTGAACGCGTTGATGAATATGTAAATGTGGACGAACAATTATCAGAGACTGTTGGATTTGCTATGGTTAATGAAGCACCACAAATACCTGGATCTGTATTTTGATTTATATCTAAAGGACAGGTAATTGTTGGAGGTGTATCGTCAATAGCGGTTATGGTTTGTGAAACATTTATAAATCTACCACAATCATCCGTAACACGGTAAATTCTTGTTACTATATAAGGACTTGCAGTTGTACCCGCTCCACTATTATTGGACTCTGAAAATAAGGATACAGTTGGCATGCTACAATTATCATTTTCATCAGTTACTACACTGGTATCAACTGCAGGGATAGCACTTTTACATTGTACATTTATTGGAGCCGGATTGCTGGCCGTTGGATCTGTACTGTCTATTATTGTAAATGTTGCTGTTCTTGAGTTTGGATTGCCACAGTCATCGGTTGCTGTAAAAGTAACCGTTGCAGAACCTGTAGCGCCACAGTCATTACTTAATGTGCTAAAGTTATTACTCCATGTAACGTTGCTACAAGAATCGGTTGCAGAACCGCCACCATTAGAATTTAACCAATTGTTTAAATCGGTAATATTACCAGCTCCATCACATTCAACGGTTAAATTTTGCGGAGCGTTTGTAATAAACGGAATAGTTTTATCTTCTATGATAAACGAAGCTGTTCTACTTCTTGAATTACCACAAGCGTCTGTTGCCGTAAAAGTTACTAATGCTGATCCTGTTTCACCACAAGTATTACTTAGTGACGAAAAATTATTGCTCCATGTAACACTACTACAATTATCCGTTGCTGTTGCACCTCCATTAGAAGCTAACCACGCATTCAATGCCGCAGTATTACCAGTACCATCACATTCTGCATAAAAATCACTTGGGTCAGCGGTTATAGATGGAGGGGTTGTGTCAATTACTGTAATAGTTTGAGATTTGGTATCTGTCAATCCACAGTTATCAGTGGCAACCCAAGTTCTAGTTATTGAATAAGAGAAATCGGTACAAGTGCCATTATTTGTTTTGGTAGAATTTTCGCTAAAAGAAATATCGACATTGGTATCACAGTTGTCGGTTGCTGTTGGTGTTGCAGCTACAGGAACTAAATGGCATTGCACCGTTGTATTTGCTGGAATTCCAGCTAGTACTGGAGGTGTTGTGTCAATAATGGTAATGATTTGGTCACACGAAGTACTATTTGTACTATCGTCTGTAGCTAACCAAGTACGAGTAATGGTGTAGCTATTGTCCGTACAAGATCCATTATTAGTTTGTGTTGACACATCGGTATAAGTTATAGTTACATTGGTATCGCAGTTATCTGTAGCGGTGGCGGTTCCTGTATTAGCAGGCAAGAAACTAGCGGTACATTGTATTGTTAGGTTTGCAGGGCAAGATATTGTAGGATTGGTAGTATCATCAATTGTAATGGTTTGAGTGACATTAATACTGTTACCGTTACCGTCATCCACATTATAAGTTCTTGTAATAGATCCGTCATTCACTAAGGGACTCGCAGAATCACTCACAAATGTTACTGTAGGAGTTCCACAGTTATCAGCTTCATCGGTTACAACGGAAACATCAGGCGCTGGGACACTAGCAAGACACTGCACGTTAATAGGTGCAGGGTTAGAAGCTGTCGGGTTTGTAGTATCATCAATTGTAATGGTTTGAGTGACATTAATACTGTTACCGTTACCGTCATCCACATTATAAGTTCTTGT